>CAYOKK010000038.1:0-2923 GCA_964404565.1 uncultured Candidatus Saccharibacteria bacterium | reverse complement strand
GCGCTCGACCTGGATCAGGATAATATGGCGGATTGGAAACGCTCCGGCAGTCATGGTCAGGAGGCCGGCGCCGCAACGCTCGAAGTCCGCCTCGTCCGGAGAGACAATCCTCGCCGTTCCAACGATCTTGAAGCCGCACTGTCGAAATACGTCCACGAAGCTGACGCAGACTTCTGGATTGGCCTTGGCATTCCGCACGCTGACTGGAGACGCGATATCGGCGATGGCGATCGCGTCGTCGCCGCAGGCGGTAAACATTTCCTTTGGCGAAACATTCGGCGTGCCGTCGGCCGAAACGGTTGCCAGCCAGCACAATACCGATCGGCTCATCTCCTCTCGAATCGTTGCGGTCAGCAGCATGTCCCCTCCAACAGAAATACGCTTCAATAGGATGATTGATACATTTCTCTGGACACGCTAGGCGGCTTTGAGTAAAAGGTCAATAAAGCTGACCTAATGAGGAAGCCATGTCTGACACTATTGCCATTCAGGCGGCCGACGTCGCGCCGCGGTCGAAACCCTCAAACTATCCAACGGTCTTCGCAGCCAGAATGGCCGGACGCATCAAGCGCCAACTGGGCGACGTGTTCGGGCTTACCAATTTCGGCGTCAACCTCACGTCACTCCAGCCCGGCGCCGTTTCGGCCCTTCATCACGTGCACAGTCGTCAGGATGAGTTCATCTACATCATCGAGGGCGAGGCGACGTTGGTGGTCGGAGACACAGAAGCCACCCTCCAATCCGGCATGTGCGCGGGCTTCAAGGCTGATGGGCTTCCTCATCATCTCGAGAATCGGTCCGCCGCGCCGGTGCTGTATATCGAGATTGGCGACAGGTCCGAAGGGGATGAAGTCGCATACCCCGCAGACGATCTGGTCGCCGTTCGCTCGGGCGGCGCCTGGGTATTCTGTCACCGGGACGGACGACCTTACTGAACGAGCTTGCCGTGGAGAGGAGACCGACTTCTGGCTGAACAGCCGACAAGACGAATATCAAGGATTAACGGGTAGCGATCGCAATCTGCCAGTGATACAATCATCTGATTGTTCACTGGAGTGCAGAGTGATTCACCACCAATCATCCCGGCTGTTGTTGCCGGACGGGAAAGAACCGCTCCACGAGCGGCTGGCTGACGCAATCGAGCAACTGATCGCATCCGGACGGTACGGCCGCGGCGACCGATTGCCGACACACCGCGAGATCTCGCGTGACGCGAACGTCGCGATCGGCACGGTGACCAAAGCTATCGACCTCTTGGGAAAGCGCGGAATAGTACGGGGCGAAACGGGGCGTGGCACGTTCGTCAACCTCCCCGTCGAACCGGAATCCCAGATCGTCGATCTCAACTTCAATGTGCCCCTTCCGGTCGTGGACGAGCCGGCTTTCCGCGTTGCCGCGAGCTTGGCCGCAAGCAGGCTCGGCAACGTGCCTAACGGTGGTTATCCAGAGCCTGGCGGAGGCGCCGACCAGCGCCAGGCGCTGGCTACATGGCTTGGCTCGACAAGGGTGACCATCAACCCCGACGACCTGCTGGTAACCATTGGCGGGCAGCATGGCATCTATCTGGCGATGGCCGACCTGGCCACGACCACCAAGACAATCGTAACGGAAGCAGCAACGTTCTCAGGCGCGATCGCGGCGGCGCGGTCGTTAGGCCTGAAGCTCGAGGCGGTCGACCATGACGACGAGGGGATGATCCCGGACGCTCTCGACCGCACCCTGAAGAAGACGGGCTGCAAGGCCATTTACCTCACGCCTGTCTGCCAGAACCCCTTCGGCTTCGAAACAGGCGCTACGCGACGGAAGGATATCGTCGAGATTTGCCTGCGCCATGATGCTTTCATCATCGAGGACGATATCTACGGAATCTACGCGCGGACAGGGGCCACGCCATTTTATGAACTGGCCCCTGGACGAGTTTACTACCTGAACGGGCTGTCGAAGTCCCTGACGCCGCTTGTACGGGTTGGCGTGCTGGTTCCGCCGCGGGAACGGCGGTCCGCGATCGCGTCGCGAATACGAGCCGAAGTCTGGGGTGCATCCCCCTTCGACATTGAGGTCGCCCGCGCGCTGTTCGACGCCGAACTCCATCTCAAGGCAAGGGAAATCCTGCTGGCCGAATCAAGGCATCGCATCGCGCTGGCGCAAAAAGTACTTGGCCTCGGTGACTTGCCGATGCCGCATGGAGCTCCGCACATATGGCTGCCGATGCCGACGGGGTCTGCCGAGCAGCTGGCACGACGGGCGCTGGAACGCGGTGTTCGGGTCACGCCGCCTGACGCGACGGCTGTGGGAGGTGAAAAATCCGGAGGAATACGCCTTTGCCTCATGGCGCCGGCACAAAGGTCCAGCCTGGAACGCGCGCTGCACCTCCTTATGGAATTGATCCGCAATCCTTCCGCGGCCGTCGTGTAAGACCCGTCCAAGAAGGCAGAGGATGCGGATCGATCGAGCCGGCTGGCTTCGACAGCCACATCTAGATTTGTATCGTTAGGGCCGGATCGAAATTGCCGTTCTCGTCCTCGTAGCCACGTGGATTGCAGACGACGCGGGTGTCCCCGACAATGTAATCGCAACTGTCATGTGTGTGACCGTGAATCCAGAGCGCGGGACGTCCCGCATGGATTACCCCGGAGAGGTCGGACGCGTAGGCAGCATTAAGAAAATCGCCTTTGAATCTTGCGGGAACGGACCGCGCATGCGGCAGATGATGCGTGACCACGACGGTCTTGATTGGATCGGCCTTCAGCGCGGAATCGATGAACAGGAGAGAGTGCTGGTGCATCCGGTACGCAGTTTCCGGCACGAACCGTTGCCACGGCTTTCTTTGCTTGGCGATCTGACGATAGTCGTTCATGCGCTCGCGCGCGTGGAACATCGCCACCTCAGGATGTCCCTCGATCCGGTAATCCGTCCACAAGGT
>CAYOKK010000037.1:0-3072 GCA_964404565.1 uncultured Candidatus Saccharibacteria bacterium | reverse complement strand
GGGCGCGGTGAGCGGCGTCGCCGAGGGCGAGCGGGCCTTGCGCGAAGGCAGCGCTGCCTTTGTCGTGATTTTTCCCGACGATTTCGAGCGCGACGTGGTACGAGGGCTGCGCCCCGACCTGTTGATCGTCGCTGATGCCTCCGACCCTTCGGCGGTAGGCGGCGCCGTCGGCGCGCTGAGCGGCATCGTCCAGACGGCGATGGCCGAGACGTTTTCGGGGGCGCTGGCCGGCCTCGCCCCGACACCGCCGCCGTTCGGAGTCTCGGTTCACAGAATGTACAACCCCGAGGGCCGGACCTCGACCAACATCGTGCCGGGATTGCTGGCGATCATCCTGTCGATGACGCTGGTGATGATGACCGCCGTTGCCATCGTCAAGGAATCCGAACGCGGGACCATGGAAATGCTGATCGCCACACCGGCCCGGCCGCTTGAAGTGATGCTGGGGAAAATCCTGCCCTATGTGTTCGTCGGCTATATCCAGACGGCGGTGTTCCTCGTCACCGGCCTTACCCTGTTCGCCGTACCGTTCGAGGGGTCGGCATGGGCGTTTTTCGTAGGGTTCAACCTGTTCATCCTCGTCAACCTGGCCCTGGGCTTCCTGATCTCGGCGGCGGCGCGCTCACAGATGCAGGCCATGCAGCTTTCGATGTTCACCATCCTGCCCTCCGTCCTGCTTTCGGGCTTCCTGTTTCCGTTCGCGGCCATGCCGGGCTGGGCGCAGATCATCGGCGACGTCGTTCCCGCCACCCACTTCCTGCGCATCGTGCGCGCCGTGATGCTCAAGGGCGGCGGCCTTGTGGACGTCGGAGGCGAATTGTGGGCGCTGGTCGCGATCCTCGTTGGCATCTCCGCCATTGCCATGCTGCGCTATCGGCAGACACTCGATTAGGGGTGGCTTGCCGCGTTTGCGCACCGCAGATCGGATATGGATTTATCGTAAGCGAGAAGGCGAGACCGTTCAGCCTGGGTAGTTCCACGGCATGAGGGAGTCGATGTCGCTGTTGGGCCAGCCATTTGCGATGCGCTCGAGGGTCTGAGTGAGCCAGGCGTGGGGATCGACACCGTTCATCTTGGCTGTTGTAAGTAGCGTCGCGATGGTCGCCCAGGAGCGACCGCCCCCGTCACTGCCGGCAAAGAGACTGTTTTTGCGCGTAATGGTCTGGGGTCTGATGGCCCGCTCGACGATGTTGGAGTCGATCTCGATACGGCCATCAACGAGGAAGCGTTCGAGCACGGCACGCCGGGCGAGCGTATAGCGAATGGCCTCAGCCAGTTTCGACTTCCCCGAGATGCGGGGAAGTTCCCGATCCAGCATGGCGAGCACAGTGATCACGATCGGCGCAGACTTCTCGGCTCTGATGGCAGCGCGCAGATCCGGGTCATGACCACGAATGTCGTCTTCGATGGACCAGAGCGGAGCCATGGCCGTCACCACGGCGCCGGCAAAGGGCGAACCGTCACTGGCGTGGAGATCAAAGAACTTGCGCCGCGCATGCGCCCAGCATCCGGCAAGTGTCATGGCGTCATTGGCGCCACTCGCCTTGCCCAGTCGGTTGTAGGCAGCATAACCATCGACCTGCAGGATGCCGCGATAGCCATCGAGATGCCGGGCGACGCATTCGCCAGACCTGCTGTCTTCGAAGCGATAGGCCACCATCGGTGGACTTGATCCTCCAAAGGTCCGGTCGTCCCGGGCATAGGCCCAGAGCCAGGCCGTCTTCACCTTGCCAGTGCCAGGCGCCAGGGTCGGCAGCCGGGTCTCATCGGCAAAGATCCGCTCGCCCTGCTTGATGGTCTTGAGAACATGGTGGGCGAGTGGTTCAAGCTCGAAGCTGAGCCGGCCCATCCATTGCGCCATCAGCGACCGATCCAGCTCCACCCCATCGCGAGCGTAAATCTCTTCCTGGCGGTAGAGCGGAAGGCCATCGGCGTATTTGCTGACCGCAACCTGGGCCAACACCGCCTCGGTGGGAATGCCGCCGGCAATGAGATGGTTGGGTGCCGGAGCCTGCACGATACGATCCTCGCCGTCGGCCAGGCGATAGGCGTATTTGGGGCGGCGGGTGACGATGACGCGGAACCTGGCCGGCGTCACATCGAGGCGTTCGGTGACGTCCTCGCCGATCCGCACGGCCTCAAGACCCTCGCAGTCAGCCGGCACCTCTGGCTCGATCACCTCTTCGATCCGCTCCAGGTGCGGTGCGAACGCTTTGCGAGGACGCGAAGGACGGGGCACAGATTGGCCGGACTGCTTTTCGCGCTTGGCCTCGATCTCACCCAGCCCGGTCCGCAGCTCGTCAAAGGCAAACGCCATCTGATCGTCATCGAGGGGATCGATCCGCAGCTTTTCCGAACGGGTTCCATATTGAGCCCGCTGCAGCATGGCGATGATGGATTCGAGCCGGCCGATCCTGTTCGCATCGGCAGCCTTGTCTGCCTTCATCTGGGCGATCTCGACTTCATGGGCGGCGATTTCGGCTTCCAGCGCCTGGCGCCTCTGCTCGGCCGAAGCCGCCCTGGCCTGGGCAGCCACGATCATCGCCTTGAGGGCGTCGAGGTCGTCTGGGAGCGCGTGCAAATCGGCCGGGTTCATGCAGCGATCATGCCACAAAACGCCCCCGATTGCCTGGCCTTTTGCGCTCCCTGAGTCAGTCTGCCGCAGACCTTTACCCGGCAGATTGAGGGCGGTTCACCGGCACTGTTTGCACCCGCTTCCAGTCCATCCCCTCGATCAGTGCCAGCAGTTGTGCGTAGCTCATCTTCACTCGAGTATTGCCAATCGCTGGCCAGCAGAACGCTGCCTTCTCCAACCGCTTGGCATAGAGGCAAAGCCCGGTGCCATCCCACCACACGATCTTGACCCGGTCGGCCCGCTTGGCGCGAAAGACATAGAGGGCGCCATTGAACGGATCTGCCCCAGCGTCCCGCACCAGACCAACAAGACCGTCTGGACCTTTCCTGAAGTCCACGGGCTGGCTGGCCAGATAAACCTTTACACCCGCAGGGATCATGCCGACCGCACAGCGCGGATCACGCGCTGCAGATGGTCTTCCCCGATATCGATGCCAA
>CAYOKK010000036.1:0-4262 GCA_964404565.1 uncultured Candidatus Saccharibacteria bacterium | reverse complement strand
GAGCTCTTGTCGGCGCAGGCGCGGACGTAGTAGGTGCCGGCAGTGAAGGTGAAGGACTTTGACACGGAACGAGAACTTCCAGAACCTAAGGCCGTAGTGGTGACGTATCCAAGATCAGCTGCGCTCGCACCGCTAGCGCTCGTCGCCTTCTGAAAGAGTACCGAGAAACCCGCGCCTGTAGAGGCATTTCCTGAATTGCCTATGGACGAAGTAAGCGAAACGCTGCCAGGCTCGTATGTGGAGGCAGGGATATTTCCCGCCGTAAGGTCAGGCTTAGGCGCATTAGATACCACGACCGAGTTGCTGCAAGAGACTGAACCGGTGGAAGCACTGCTCGAGTCCTTCACCGTCACCGATGCGCTATATGTACCGGCGGTGCTGTACGTCTTCGTTGAGCTTTGAGAAGTGCCGCTCGCCGAGCCTGCCCAGGTGTAGGTGTACGAGCCGGTACCGCCTGACGGGTACGCGGTCCAGGTGGCCGAGCCGCCGGTGGTGATGGAGGTCGGCGAGACAGAGCAAGTCGCAGTAAGCGGCGGATTGCTGACCGTGAGAGAATTCCCGCAGGAAACCGTCTTGGTCTGCGAGCCCGAGGTCACCGTCACGGACGCTGTTTTGGTGCCGGTACTGCTGTACGTCTTAGTGACGGAGCTTCCAGATCCAGAAAGGCTGTCGGTGCCGCTCCAAGAGTAGCTGTATGTGCCGGTACCGCCGGAGGCAGAAGCTGACCAAGTCGCGCTGCCGCCCTTGGCGATGCTCGTGTCGTTGACGGAACAAGAGGCAGAGAGGACCGGATAAACCGTCACTGAAGCGGTATCCGTATCAGAACCTGCACTGTTGCTACAGGTGAGCGTGTACGTCGTCGTCACCGTCGGCGAGACGGACTTGCTTCCAGAAGCCGGATTGCTGAGCGTACCGACGCCGTTACTAATGGATGCAGAGGTTGCGCCGTTGGTGCAGGAGTACGTGAGATTCGAGCTATTGCCTGAAACGAGCGTACTCGGCGATGCGTTCAAACTCGCAACCGGCTTTGTCACCGTCACGCCATCGTGGTGGTAGATGTCACAGACGTGCGGCGATGCATTGAAGGCACTCACGCCTGCATCTGGGTCATCATTATGCGCGTATTCGCATACATCGCGGTATCCCGGATCAGTCGCAGGCTGCCCGAAAGCTTTAGCCCAGTAATAGTCCTGGAGCGCCTGTATCATTTGGTCCAGGTTCCGTGACTGGAACGAGGTCTGATACATCGTCATCTTGGTTATGGTATGGCTACTGCTGTTACAATCGCCGCCGCCGGTGCTCGAACCTCCTGAGCCTGAACCCATATCGCCGCTTCCGTAGGCCGGACCACAGTAGTAGTAACTGTCATACACACAATACGCATCGTCTGAATCGGAAAGTCCTAGGCGTCCAGCCAGCGTATTGCAGCTTGAGGCTGAATTTGACGTTATAAGATCGTGGTTGGCATTCGCGGGGAATTCATCGCTCGTACCGGAAAATAGCGGACTCGTACTCCGTCCGATAGAGAACCCTCCCCCGCTGTCATTGTGCGATGTCCGTGAAAAGCTGAACGCCGCGTGCGTCGAGAACGGAACGAAGAAAAGGAGCGCGGCGGCAACCAGGAGTACTTGTTTGTTCATAGAATTATTCATACGCATAGATACGCTGCGGATTCCCGTTGGGAAGCGCTGTCACGATAACTGGGTCCGCTCCTCCCAGAGCTGGATAAAAGAACCTGAATTCCGCGACATCCCCGCGTCGTGCCGCATAGGCGGCAACCAGCTCTCCGTTCACGTACGCGATAGCGTCCGGCCTGACCGCCGTATCCAGGAACTCACGGTACGAAGGTGCAGCGCCGTTCGTAAGGGTATAGATATCAATCTTATGCGTGAGCTGGTTATAAACGGCGAGCGTATTGCCGCCTGCATCCACGGCATAGAGGCCGCTGGGTATAGAAAGCACCGCTGAGACAGTATCTGACCCGAGCGGGCTAAGCGCGAGTTCTGTACCCTGCTTGAAAAGCAGTGCCTGACCGCCCGGCAGGAGCGCGGGATTCGTTCCGGTCGCCTCTATAGTTTCCTCTCCTGTCGCCGGATCGAATATGGTCAGATCCCATTCCGAGCTTGTAAGAAAGTCGAGATTCTCTGTATCTGCGGCTGCCTGGTACGCGAGCTTCCCTGATTGCGGGTCGTAGGAAAGGTTGTATTTAGCCGTAGAAGAGGTGGTAAGCCGCGCCACGCTTCCGTCCTCTTTCTGTACATACAGGTTAGTGACCGGACGCTCGCCCATTTCGTTCAGGATGTAATACCAGGAGCCGTCCGGACCCTCCTGCGCATCAAGCGCATGCAGCTCCTTTCCGCCAACCATCACCGTTATGGGCGAGAGCGTGCCCTTCTCTTCATTCACTAGATACAGGGCGCTTCCCGGCATCGGGCCTGCAGCAACGGCGAGCGACGAGGCTCCGTTCGAGGGAGTACCGCCCAGGTACGGAAATCCGTATGCGATAACCGTAATGACGGCAGAAATGATGATGGCGGCTATCGCGACCCGGCTAAGTACCTGCGTGCGGCGCTCGCGCTCAATGCGCTTCTGCTCATCTGAGGGGAGCGGCAAGTCCATTACCTTAATTCTATACAACACGCGCTCAAGATCGTGATGTTGCGTGGGGAAAACCTTATTCCTCCTCTTCGTCCGCTCCTGCCTTGATTCCCCCGTTTTCCGCTGCCGACTGAAGAGCCTCGACTATAGGGTCAATGCCCCCGAGCATGATTTTCGGCAGGTTGTGCCACGATTCCTTGAGCCGGTGGTCGGTAATGCGGTCCTGCGGGAAGTTATAGGTGCGGATCTTCTCGGAACGGTCGCCCGTGCCGATCTGGCCGCTGCGCAGCTCGGCATGCTTTTTCGCTTCTTCCTCCACCGCGATCGTCTCGAGCTTCGCGGCAAGGATACCCATGGCCTTCTCGCGGTTGCCGAGCTGGCTGCGCTCGCTCGAAGACCGCACGTCGATGCCGGTCGGCTTGTGGATGAGGCGCACGGCCGTCTCTACCTTGTTCACGTTCTGGCCGCCTGCGCCGCCGCTGCGCGAGAACTCCATCTCGATATCGCCGGGATTGATCTCGACGGTCGGCTTCTGGCGTATGGGCAGCACGGCCACCGAAGCGGTGGAGGTGTGGATGCGGCCGTTCTTCTCTGTCAGCGGCACGCGCTGCACGCGGTGCACGCCCGTCTCGTACCGGAGCGCTTCGTACGCTGCGGTTCCGTCTATCTCGAGCGTAAGGTCGTCCACCACGCGCACGCGCCAGCGCTTCCCTTCTGCGTACTTGAGGTACATGTCGCGAAGCTCGCTCGCGAACAGGCTCGCCTCGTCGCCGCCTGCGCCCGCGCGGAATTCGAGCACGACCGCCTTCGGCAGCGCGGCCTCTTCCTTGTCCTTGGCGAGGATCTGCTCTATCTCGCCCAGTATCTGCGCCTGCCGCTCGGCGATGCGCGCCTCGTCCTCTTTGGCCATGGCGAGCAGGTCTTCGTCGGTTCCTGCGGCGGCGACAGCGTCTTCCCGCTCGGCATCGAGCCGCTCGTACTCTTCCGCCAGGTACGCGGTCTTATGATTCGTCTTGAATTCCGGCGAATACTCCATGGAAGAATCCTAGCAAATAATCAGCTTTTTCCTATCTCGCCTCGAGATCTTCACGATTGCTCATTTTCTATCCTAGCAATGTGCCGGTGGCAGGTTTGCGCATCGGACCCCCATCAAGTCTGATGCGAGGGTTCGACTCCCTCCATCGGCACCACAGCGCGCGCAACCCTCGGATTGCGCGCGCTGTGGTAAACTAAGAATCTTGATGGGGGTCCGATGCAGTTCTGTGAACTCAGAACGTAAAGAAAGAGCCGCGACAGTGTCGCGGCTCTTTCTTACTTCTTCGCCTTCGCGGCGCGCTGCTTGAAGCGCTCCACGCGGCCGGTCTTGTCGAGCGTGCGGTCCTCGCCCGTGTAGAACGGGTGCGACTTGCTGGAAATCTCGATAGTGACCTTCGGGTACTCCTTCCCTTCGTGGGTGCCGGTCTCGTCGGTCTTTATGGTCGAACCGGTGACGAAAACCGCACCCGAGGCGATGTCCTCGAACATGACCTGGCGGTACTCAGCCGGATGGATGTCTTTCTTCATGCGGGAACTATACCAGAAGCGCCACGCCGAGGCAACGAGGCTCTAAAACTCCTCGAACTTCGGCACCACGTTGATGGTCACGGAGTCGGTCGCGCCCCCGG
>CAYOKK010000035.1:0-4508 GCA_964404565.1 uncultured Candidatus Saccharibacteria bacterium | reverse complement strand
CCGACGCTCCCTCGTTTGCGGCTTTCAACGCAGAGCGAACCCGCCAAGGTCTTCCTTCGGTGCCGGTGCCGTCGAGGAGCACTTTCGCACGCGCGATCGCCAAGCTCGACAGCTACGCGGTCGCCGCAGGGAGGCACGGCGAAGGCTATGCCCGAAGAAAACACAAGGTAAGCGGCAAAGTCGAGCAGGCCATGTTTCCCGGGGAACAGGTACCGACTGATTGCTGGCGCGTGCAGCTCAGCACGGTCAAGCTTCCGCACGAGTACTGGGAAGGCATGCCGGAGAAGCTGGTCGACAAGATCGGCAACATCCGGCTGACCGTTTGCGCCTCGGTTGACGAAGCCACGAAGGTCATTCTCGGTGCGCGGCTGAATTGGAATCCCAACGCCGACACCGCGATCCGCACCTTGGAAATGGTGTGCCGCGACAAGTCGGAGATCGCCATGGCAGCTGGCTGCCGCTCCACTTGGGACCACACTTGCACTCCTGGCATCGTGCCGACCGACTCCGGTTCCGAATTCATCGATTCGGGATTCCGCTGCGCCGTCCGCGACATCGGTTCGGCCAATGAAATCGGCCCGGCTTCACATCCCGACGCCCGTGGCGTGGTGGAACGGTTCTTCGAAACGACGGACATGCAGCTGCTGCAGTTCTTCCAGGGCCGCACCTTCTCCGGAGTTGACGACAAAGGTGAGGACGACCCCGACAAGCTTGCGCACGTGGTGACGGAAGCGCTCAGCCGCGCGCTGATCCGCTATATTGTCGACGTCTATCACAACTCGCCTCATGCCGGCTTGGGTGGACAGACTCCCAATGACGCGTGGGAAGAGCGTGCCGCCCTCTACAAGGTGGTGCCGCCACCGGCGCCGAGCGTGCTGCGGACCGTATTCGGCTTCTCGGACAACAGGCGCATTCAAAACCGCGGCGTGCGCTTCCTTGGCCTGTACTACCGCTCCGAGGATGTCGCGAGGCTGCGCCGCTCCGTCGGGCAAGCCGATATCCGCATGAGGGCCGACCTCGAGAACCTTGGCACCATTTGGGTCTCACGGGACAGGCCGGGCGCAGAGTGGCTGGCCGTTCCTTGCGAACTCGACATGGAAGGCGTTTCCGCTGCTCTCTGGATGGAGACTTCAGCTGCGTTGCGGCGGAGGAACGCCGACGTATCGAAATTGCGGGAGCACATTGTCCTGGCCGCCCTTTATGACCTCCGCGAGGCTGGCAGGCATTCCGCGGCAGAGGCCGGAATCGGTCCTTCGACGATGACCAGCGACGACCTGTTGAAACAGGAAAAGAAACTGTTCGAACATTTCAGTTACGCGGTGGCGACCGAACGCGGCCATACGTTCGACGGATTCGACGCCTCCGCACCCAGCGGTCCGCATTCCGAAGCCAGCCAGGGCGCCGACGACGTGGCCGCAGCGGTTCCGGAACCGAATGCGGAGCTTCCACAAAATGAACCCAAGCCGGTGGCCCGCCGCCGCGGCCGCCTCGGCTCCGACTTTCTGAGAAAGGACTGACAGATGAACGACGCAAAGCCCCTTGCCGCAAGCAGCAGGTCCGCTGACTTCCTCGGCCGGATCGTTTCGAACCAGTCCAACAAGCGTCGTGTCACGAACGAAGCGGTGGGCCGGGTTCTCGCGGCCTACCTGCCGACGGTCTACGAGAAGCTTCTGAACGAGCAGATCGATTGGCTGCTCGATTCCATGTTGCTCGAACTCGGCGAACAGCCCGGCGTCGCCCCAATGAACGGCATGGTCCGCGGCGGGCGGGCGCTCGTCGTTACCGGGAAGGCTGGAGCAGGCAAGAGCCGCGCGCTCGCCCACGCCTTCGCAACCCGTCCGGAGTTCGAAGGGTTTGGCACTCCTCGGAGCTGGTGCCCGCTGCTCTCAGTCGTTGCCCCTTCACCATTCACGCTGGGGGCTCTCGGCAACGAGATTGCCCGTAAGCTTGGCTATCACGGCCACCGCGAGATCCAGCACAGCAAGGTCTGGCCCGTCGTGCGTGGTCTGATGGCCGAGTGCGGAGTTCGCATCCTACACATCGACGAGGCGCAACATGGCGATGAGATCAGAAGCGACGTCATGGCGCAGGAGGTAGAGAACACGTTCAAGCGAATGATGCAGGAAGCCGACTGGCCTATCTGGCTGATCCTTTCCGGACTGCCCGAACTGTCCCGCTTCTGCCAAAACGACGCTTCCATGAAACGGCGCGTCCGTGTTCTTCCCTTTGAAGCGCTGGCATTCCCCGATCACGCGGAAGCGGTTCTGGAGACGATGCGAAATCTCGTCTCCCTCTGCCCGTCCGTCGAGTGCCGCGACATTCAAACCGAAGCGTTCGCGCACCGACTCCTCCACGCAGCCACGTATCAGTTCGGCATCGTGGTCGAATACATCCAGGACGCGATCGCGGAGTGTTTAATGATCGAAGGCGGCGGCGAACTCAGCCTCGCTCATTTTGCGGACGTCTATGCAATCCGTACCGGCGTCCGCGATGACGATCTCAACCCGTTCGTTGCCCCTGACTGGACGGCTATTCCGGTAGAGACGGCACTCTACGAGGAGGTTCTCGATGAGACTGGGAAGCCTACCGGCATCAGCAAGCCGAAGAACCGCAATACGAAAGGGGCCTGAAAATGAACTTTTCATTGACCCTGGACCTTGGGAGCCACGAGACTCCGTCGGATTTTGCATCGCGCCTGTCAATGAGGTCGCACCGGGATGACATGCGTGAATTCTGCCGTGACTTCGGTATCGATCCGCGCGGGATCATTAACGGCGAGCAGGAAGCCGTTGCTGCGCTCGCGAAGCTCGCGGGAGCAAACACGAAGACGCTCCAGCACGAAGCGTTCGTCCGGCTCGACGGCGCGACGCGGCACTTCCGGCACAAAGGTCAGCTCTTCCTGCAGTCGAGTCTCATGCGGAACCGGGTTCGGATGTGCCCGGCCTGCATGCTTGAGGATATCGAACGGCTGGATTGCCGAGTTGCCGCACGACCGCACCGCCGTAGCATGTGGCTTATTCGCGGCGTGCGCACCTGCCCCAAGCATGGAATCGCCCTTGCCCAGATCGGCAAGCTTGACGCTCCCGGCGCCATCCATGACACGAGCCGCGTGATTGCAGATACCATTCCCCGGTTGGGGGCGTTATCGGGCGGCGCGATCTCCCGGAAACCCTCGCGGTTCGAGCATTACCTTCTCCGGCGCCTGCGTGACGCCGCGATCGATTCATGGCTGGACGGCTTGCCCATCTATGCGGCGATGCACCTCTCATTTGTGGCGGGTGCGGTTGCTGTTCACGGGCCGGGCGTAACACTGGACGATCTCGACGATGCCGAGGCCTGGCGGTGCGAAGCCACCGGGTTTGGCATCGTCGACAAGGGACCGGAAGGGATCCGGGCCTTCCTCGATGATCTCCAAGCGCCGTTCCGCGATAGCCGCTCCGCCAAGGGGCCGAAAGTCATGTATGGCCGCCTCTATGATTGGCTGGCCCACGAATGCCGGGATAAAGCGTACGATCCCGTGCGCGACATTATCATCGATCATTCCGTGGACACGCTCGCATTGGGAGCCGATGATATCCTGTTCGGTCGCAAGGTTGGTGTCCGGAGGAAACATTCGGTGGTTTCCGCCGCAAAAGAGTTCGGGCTGCATCCGAAGCGCATGCGCAAGATGCTTCAGCGCGCGAACCTGACCGACATCGGCGCCGACGCGCCGGCGGACAACAAAGTCACGTTTGACGCGGCGGAGGCTGAAGCATTGTTGAAGGGTCTCGCCGAATCCATGAGCATGGAGCGCGCGAGGGAGTATTTGAATGTGCCCCGCCCTCACGACCGCGGCCTTCTGGAGCGTGGATTCATTACTCCCATGATGGCGGGAGGCCGGGCCCAGGGCGGGCATGCATTCCTGAAGAGCGATCTCGACGGGTTTCTCGAAAGATTGCTGCGAAACGCCGACCCGTCCCTCCAAAGTGACACTGGGCTTGTCCCACTCATTGCTGCTGCCCGGCACTCTTGCAGCGCCGTGATGGACGTCGTCGCACTGGTGCTTGACGGAAAGCTCTCGCGTGTCGGCCGCGATACCGGTCAGGCAGGATTTCTTTCCATCCTCGTGGATGCGGAAGAGGTCCGGCCATTGGTGACTGGTCCTGACTACGACGGACACAGCATGAGGGATCTGGAGCGTCTCCTTCCCGCCAAATCGCGGGCGGTGAAAGCGCTGGTGGATCAAGGATTCATTGCCGTCGACCTCGTCAAGAATCCTGTAACAAAGTGGATGCAGCCGATCGTCCGCCGCGAAGAACTCGCGCGATTCAAACGCGAGTTCGTCTCGCTGCACGCGCTGTCACAGGAACGGGGTGACCATTTCAGTCGCGTGAAAAAGGCACTGGTCGCTGCAGGCGTCAAACCGGTTGCCGACCCCGATCTGTTGGGCCAGACCCTCTACCGCAGATCAGATATCCCTTAGATCCCCCTGCCCCATCGACCGCCGCTCCCGCGCTCATCAGCCCGGG
>CAYOKK010000034.1:0-4539 GCA_964404565.1 uncultured Candidatus Saccharibacteria bacterium | reverse complement strand
CGCGGCGCAGACAACGAAGAGAAGCGTAAGACCGGCCAGCAGCATATTATTTGGGGTCTCGTGGGACTTGTCATACTCTTCGGTGCCAGGACGATCGTAGGGATTATGACGAATATAGTGGGAGGGTAGATAGGAGGAGAAAGCCGATTTACTCAGTATAAAAATAAACCCGCGCATCGTACGATGCGCGGGTAAGTCGCTAGTCGCCCACGTAATAGTGAAAGCGGTAGCTAACGTTCACAGGACCTTCTTCTCTGGAAACTGCCAGCGGCCGCCACCAGACCACGCTTTCAGCGTCCGGATCATCAATGTCCGGGCATAGGTGCTCCGATAGGCGTGTATCATGACGTGCCGGCGCGCTTTCGCTTGACGAGCACTGGACGTCGACTGGATTACCGTTCTGTACGCTGAAGGTCGCATAGTAGCCAGGCGGGTTATGAATCCATGCCGGCGGCACCTCGTAGTTGAAGGCGACGCTGTGCCGTTCCGCTTCTATCCGGTTACGCTCTTCGTTGGCCGAAACAAT
Organism: uncultured Candidatus Saccharibacteria bacterium; assembly: GCA_964404565.1. Lineage (GTDB taxonomy): Bacteria > Patescibacteriota > Minisyncoccia > Phycocordibacterales > Phycocordibacteraceae > C7867-001. The sequence continues at coordinate 4,013 of CAYOKK010000034.1, read as the reverse complement.
GGCCTTCGCCTCACGCACGGACGGGTCCGAGATATGAGGGGAAGGCCGGTACCGAACGCCGCTTGTGTTCGATGTGCCGAAAAATCCGTTCGCGCCAGTGTTAAGTACCCACACTAAGAGCCGATTAGGTACTTGCTCCACAATTGCCGCCACTACGAAAGCGCCGAGAAGAACCAGCAGTACGAGTTTGAAACCCGTTCGGATGAAACCACCCCAACTGCGACCATGACGGGCATGCCCGCCATGGTCGCTGCTGGAGTGCGCTCCTTTCGACGGCTTCTCTTTCGGCTTGCCCGACGAGTCGTCGTCAGAATCGCCTGAGCTGGACTTTCTTCGTGACGAGATTACCCTACATGCCGCAAGATACAGCACGCCGAGAATCACGATAGCGACGAAACCCGCCAGGATCCACGTAAGCGTATTCATGCGGATGTCTCCTCAGGGTTTTCGGCTGTCGTACCGATACGATGCTTAAGTTCATCCAGAGTGCGGATACCCAACGAATCGAGTATTTCTGCCAGTCCGTCGACTTTGTTCACGAAGGGATTGTTTGCCCAGATAACGGTCTTGTTCGGCCCGACCGAGCTCATGGCTTCGGTCTGGGCAACAAGGCCGTTCAGGGCGCCCCCGTCGTTCCATGCCTTGAGCCTGGCCGTAAGCGCCTTAGCCTCAGCAAGCCCTTTCTTTTCGACGGCGCTCGCCTCCGCTTCTCCTTTCTTGGAGATGACGTCAGCTTCCGCCGTTCCTTTGGCACGAATGGCATCAGCATCGGCTTTTCCGATCGTACTGACCGTATACGCCCGCTGATCGGCCGTATACTGTTGCACGGTGGCGTCGAGTATCTCCTCCTTCCGTGCGCCAGCAATGTCCACGCGCTGAATGTCCGCCTTGTCCACCACGACGCCGTAGCGCTCATGGAGCCCGGGCGAGCCGTCAGCAAGCTCTTTGGTGAGCTTGCAAACGCTCGTGGAAAGCCGATCGCCTTCCGGAGTACCCCCTTTGCTCTCTATTTTCGCTTCGGATACGAGATCCGCATACGATTTCGACCCCACGAAGTTTCGGGCGGCGCTTATGACCGTCCCGGAAACTACCTTCATCCAGTCCTCGGTCTCGAAGAGCGCTTTGGCCGGATTAAGGATGCGGATCGTGACGAGAATTTGAAGCGTAACGGGTAGATTGTCATCCGTCTCTGCTTCGACGAGAACGACGACATACGGGAAGGCGACCACATAAATGAAGTCAGTCCCTTCCTCACGAGTACACAAGTCCATGGTACCGGTCTTCTTATCGAACTTCTGTTCGTTCCAGGAAAAGGTGTACGAATACACCTTGCGGAACGGCGGAATGCCGACCCAGTAAAGGCCAAGCCATCTCGAAAGAGGATTCCGGTCGTCGTAGTTCTTGCCAGGGCGGTTCTTGAGAACCTCCCATTCAGGATTGGTCGGATCGAACCGACGCGAACCAGGCTTGTTCAGGTGATACTCTTTGAGAGAGAGCACGAAGTGGTCAAGAGACCCGCTCCGCATGATCGCCTTCGCTGTTCCCTCAGGGACTTCCGTATAGAGAATGTCTCCTTTGGCAAGCCACTTCAGGAAGAAAGGGGAGCCAATAAGCAGGCCGACGAGTACCGCCAGCAACAAGATAGTACCGATTGCCATTACGGCCTCCTATAGCTATTTGGCGTATTGCCAAGGTTCAGTAATCTGGCCAAAATATAGCGTATTTTTCACAAAAAGTCAATGCTACGGGGACGAAAAGAAACGTCCGGCCTTCCATGGAAGGCCGGACGTGCATGGTAGTTGAAACTATTCAGCCGAGGCGCGTGCAGGATTCGCTGACCGGTGCATAGAAGTACACTGCGTTCTGCGCGTCACCGGTGCTCTGGTACCGCTCTTCGAACCCGCGTGCGCCGGGAACGTACGCATGCCACCCGCGCTCGTCACGATACTGAACGCGGAACGTCTTGTTCCCGTGATCCGCGGTGCGGCATAGCTGGTACCCTGAGGGCACTTCCGGCGGAAAGCCGACGCCAGCGCTCCACCCTGAACCGCTGGCTGGAATCGGAATTCTCGCCGGGTGGTGACGGGTCGGGAAGAGGTGCGTATCCGAATCGAACGTCGCGGTTGTGCTAGCTGAAGCTTGAGCAGCCGGAGCTGCGCTGCGGTACGGCACGATCTCGAGCGGCGGAGCTTCAGTCGACGAAGCTGCCGCGCCTTCATCAGGTACTCGGAGGGCAGCTCCCTGCGAAGCGGCCGTCGGAGCGCCGTTGCCGGCATGATCCGGCATCTCGCCCGACGAACTGCCGAAGGCGCTGCTTCCGCTTCGCGGCAGAAAGCTGCCGCCCGCTTTCAGGTCGCACGAGCGCGGAAGGAAGAATAGCAGCGCGCACAGGACCACGAAGATAAGGTCGCCGGCGCTGCGTATGCTGGGTTTACGGAAAACCCTTTTCGCAATATGCATGAGATCTACTCCTGAATAGTGAGTTCCGCCTGAGATATAAACACAAACTGAACTATACTGTCAAGTTGTGCTGGAGAGAGGACTTGAACCTCCACGGGTTACCCCACCTGCTCCTAAGGCAAGCGCGTCTACCAATTTCGCCACTCCAGCCTAAGAAGAACAATACCAGAAAACCTCCAGCTCCGCTGGAGGTTTTCTGGTCATGCTTCGGTGCGCCCACCAGGGCTCGAACCTGGGACCCACTGCTTAAGAGGCAGTTGCTCTACCAACTGAGCTATAGGCGCAAGAATGAAGATGCGCGTCACATAGAGGCGCGCACAAGCAATAGTATAGGAATGCGCATCATTTTTCAACGTGCGTGGGGACAGCGGCCAGGTGCTAGACTAAGAACACTATGGCGCGCATCTACGACACGGCATATATGGACGGCGCATTCGTGCCGATGAAAGAGGCGACGCTCAGCATCGCCAGCTCAGCGGTCCTGTATGGTCTAAGCGTATACAGCGTCTTTCCAGTGTGCAAAGGGAAGTCGGGTCTCCTGGCGTTCCGCCTCAAAGAACACGCGCGGCGCCTTACGAATTCTGCACGGATTATCGGCATCGATGCGGCTGTAACTGAAGAGGAGCTTAAGCGGATCGCTGTGGAACTCATGCGCGCGAACAATGTGGATGAGGATGTATTCGTACGCGTCACGCTGCACGTCTCGGAACCGCTGCCGGGCGTACGCACGCGCGGGCTCGCTACGGCGCTGAGCGCTTTCGTATACGAGGCTGCGTGTATCCTTCCTAAGGAAGGTGCGCGCCTCAAGACAAGCATGTGGCGCCGTATTCCTGACTTCGCCATACCGTCGCGCGCGAAGGTGAATGGCGCGTACGTCAACTCTGCGCTTGCCAAGCAGGACGCGCTCGACAGCGGGTACGATGATTGCGTATTTCTCGACGTCTCAGGACATGTCTGCGAGCTTTCAGCGGCGAATATCTTCCTCGTGCGCGACGGCGTTCTCATAACGCCCAGCGCAGCGAGCGATATTTTGGAAGGCATCAGCAGGGATACTGTTATGAAGCTCGCGCGCGACCTGGACATTCCGACCATAGAGCGGACGGTGGACCTGACCGAACTGTACGTCGCTGATGAGGCGTTCGCCTGCGGCACGTCGGCCTTCCTGACGCCGGTGAAGGAGATTGATGCACGAAAGATCGCGAACGGGGGAGCAGGACCGATTACGGAGCGGCTGCGCGACCTGTACACGGACGTACAGCACGGCAAGGCGCCCGCATATGCGGATTTCCTTACAGAACTCTAAGCGAGCGCATATTCAGTACCGGGGGCGGGACTCGAACCCGCATGGCATCACTGCCTGAGGTGTTTAAGACCTCTATGTCTACCATTCCATCACCCCGGCCTCTGTGCATACTACTTCCTTACTCCTCAGTTTCAAACCTGCCGTTCCAGGAATATTTCATATTACGTCCTCTATTTTCTAGCTCGCGGGAGGCCTGAGCGGGAATCGCACCCGCGCATAACTCTTTTGCAGAGAGCCGCGTTTCTACTTC
>CAYOKK010000033.1:0-4991 GCA_964404565.1 uncultured Candidatus Saccharibacteria bacterium | reverse complement strand
GAGGACGAGAAGCGCCGCATGATCATCGAGCTTTGGCACGGCGCGAAGAACGACGTAGAGAAGCTCGTCGCTGAAGACCTCGACCCGACCGGTTCCGTGTACGACATGGTGACGTCCGGCGCACGCGGTACGATGGGCAACCTTACCCAGATGGCCGGTATGAAGGGCCTCATCCAGAACACGGCCGGCGATACCATCGAGGTGCCTATCATCTCTTCTATGGCCGAAGGCCTCAACCCTGTCGAGTACTTCATGTCCTCGCACGGCGCCCGCAAAGGACTTACGGACACCGCGCTCGGTACCGCCCGTGCCGGCTACCTGACCCGCCGCCTCTTCGACGTCGCGCAGGACTCCATCATCACGGAGAAGGACTGCGGCACGAAGCGCGGCATCACTATCCAGCGCGTTTCCGCATCCGGCATCGCGATCGATTTCGCCGAGGCCATCCGCGGACGCGCGCTCGCTAGCGAGCTGACCGCCGCTGGTACGACCTTCAAGAAGAAGCACTACCTTACGGCCGATGAAGCCCGCGCGATCGCTGATGACGAAACGGTCGAGAGCGTTTCCGTGCTCTCGCCGATGTCCTGCGAGACCCGCTACGGCATCTGCGCTACCTGCTACGGCATGGATCTCACGACCCAGCAGCCGATCGATCTCGGCGAAGCGGTGGGCACCGTTGCCGCACAGGCGATCGGCGAGCCGGGCACCCAGCTCACCATGCGTACCTTCCATGCCGGCGGTACGGCATCCGTAGGCGGCGACATCACGCAGGGTCTCCCGCGCGTGGAAGAGCTCTTCGAGAAGCGCTCGCCGAAGAATCCGGCGCTCATCGCCAAATTCGACGGCATGATCGCCGAGATTCGCGAGAGCGGCCGCGATCGCGTCATCGTGATCGCGCCGGAGAAGGGCCAGGGCAAGAAGGACGGAAGCAATTCCGAGTACCTCGTCTCCTTCCCGCGCCAGGTCCTCGTCTCAGCCGGACAGGCGGTCGTGAAGGGGCAGTTCCTCACCGACGGCTCTGCCGACCTTGACGAGCTCTTCGAGTACGCAGGCCGCACGGCAGTACAGGAGTACATCATCGCCGAGGCATCCAAGATCTACGAGCTTCAGGGAGCGAGCGTATCGCGCAAGCACCTCGAGGTGATCGTGCGCCAGATGTTCAATCGCGCGAAGATCACCGAAGCCGGCGAGTCCGACCTCTCGGTAGGGGACATCGTCGAGCAGTGGGAGCTTGCTGAGCTCGCTCGCGAGCTCGAAGCTGACGACAAGGTCGCGCCGAAGGCTGTCGACATCGTCTTCGGCATCAAGCAGTCGGCGCTCTCTCGCCGCTCCTTCCTCTCTGCCGCATCCTTCGAGCAGACGACGAAGATCCTCATCGATGCCGCGCTCAAAGGTTCCCTGGATACGCTCCGCGGCCTCAAGGAGAACGTCATTCTCGGCCGCCTGATCCCGGCAGGTACCGGATTCGGCGAGAGCGCCAAGCACTCTGAGATCGAGAAGCTTCAGAGCGTCCGCCGCCAGCGCGAGATAGAAGCTGCGCGTGCCGCAGAAGAAGCTGCCGCGCAGGAGGAGCAAGCTCAGGGAGCAGTGGTGGATACCACCGCATAAGAAATAAGAATCGGGTATGAAAAGGGCGGCTTCCGAAGGAAGCCGCCCTTTGCCGTACGCTATGCGCTCTCTTTAGCCGCGTTGCCGCTCTTCGGGTTTCCACCCGCCCGTGAAGGTAATCATGACGCCGCCCAGGGCGCACAGGCCCAAGCCGCAGACCGCAGCCCAGCCTGCGTACCGCAGGCATTCGCTGAGACTGCTGCCGAGAAACCCGAAACAGAGAAAGACGATGGCGCCGACGAGAGCCGAAACTCCCAGCGCCGAACCGCAGAAAGAAAGAAATTCATGCCACATCGCGCCCTCCTGTACAGACTCAGTACACCGTACGACGCGCCTCATATTGCGTCAAGGAACGGCATGCGCGGCCATGTCGTCGACATGGCGACGTATCTTTACCCGCGCACCGGATACTGATATACTTTTTGCAGTATCCGTGACCGTAAGGTCCTCCCTGACATTAGAGTCAGTAACGGGTACTGCAAAAAAACCGAGCCATGCTCGGTTTTTTTGCTTAGAGCTCCATTACACTGAGGAATTGCATACTGCCGCCCCTGAGTTCCAACACTATCACCTTTACTCTGCGTAATCGTCCACGCGCATCTGTTACACAGTGCGTGACATTCCACATAAGCACGTCGGGAGTATGCGGATTCCGAGCGATAGCGGCATGAGCATGCATAAGTACGCGCGGTACGAACTCGAACAATGACAATCGATATCTCCGTTCTGACTTGCTTCGGGGGCCTCTTCTCCCTGACTTATAAAGCAAATGGTGCAAGCCAGTACTTTTGAAACGAATAAATCCATTGAGCGCTGGACAGAATACAGGAGATAATTGTCTATAGTACTTGCGTAACTCTCGTTCCTGGTCGGTCATTCCGAGAGTATGGCGGATAGGTGCTAAGAACTCTTTCAAAGAAAGATAAAACTTTGGTGACACGAAGAACGCCCGCGCATGCGCGGGCGTTCTTCGTGTCATAAATTGGGCGTCTGACGGCTCCAGAGGAGAATAGCCCCTCATATCAAATATAGCGTAAGATGGGGATATGGCGCAGGAAGGGAACGACACCGTGCAGCAGATAAAAGACCGGCTCTCGATCGTCGAGGTCATACAGCCGTACGTGAAGCTCACGCGGGCAGGGAAGTACTGGCGCGGCCTCTCCCCGTTCTCCAAAGAGAAGACCCCGTCCTTCTACGTCTCCCCAGACCGCGGTTCCTACTACTGCTTCTCTACGTCCCAGGGCGGCGACCACTTCACGTTCATCGAGAAGATGGAGGGCGTCGACTTCAAGGGCGCGCTCAAGATACTTGCTGAGAAGGCGGGCGTCGAGGTGCAACAGCTCCGGCCCGAAGACCGCAAGCGCAGCGATCAGCGAGAGCGCCTGCGTGAAGCGATGGGGAAGGCAGAGCAGTCATTCGCTCAGGACTTAACCGAATCCTCACCGGCATTCGTGTATGCAGTAGAGCGGGGCCTTTCGTCCGAGACTATCCGCTCCTGGAATCTCGGACTCGCCGCAGACGGCTGGCGAGGGCTTCTCGAAACCCTTTCCGCGCAAGGATACTCTGTAAAAGAACTTGCCGCGGCAGGACTTATAAAAGAGGCGGACGGGAAACCGGGCACCTGGTACGATCGTTTCCGCAACCGGCTCATGTTCCCTATACGCGACATGGCCGGACGCACCGTCGCCTTCACGGGAAGAGCGCTCGACAAGGATGAGCAGGCGAAGTACCTCAACTCGCCAGAGACCGACCTCTTCAAGAAGAGCGAGATCCTCTTCGGCATGGATCGGGCGAAAGACGCCATACGCTCCCGCGGGTTCGCCATCCTGGTCGAAGGGCAGTTCGACCTTCTCCTGCTGCACCAGGCAGGGTTTACGAACACCATAGCCCTTTCAGGAACGGCGCTCTCCTCGACGCACCTCTCGCTCATCAAGCGCTACGCAGACAACCTCATGCTCGCGCTGGACGCCGACCGGGCCGGACTCGCCGCATCGGCAAAGAACGCGCATGCGGCGCTCTCGGCAGGCATGCGAGTGAAGGCCGTGCGCATGCCCGAAGGGAAGGATCCCGCAGACCTCATAGCGCAGGAAGGACCGAAAGCGTTCACCGAACTCATCAAGAATTCGCAATCGATCATCGAATTCTTCCTCTCCGTCCTTACTGCCCAGGAAGCAGACGACTTCAAGCTCATGCGTCGCGTCGAGGAAACCGTGCTGCCGCTGGTTTCGGTCGTGAAGAGTCCGCTCGAGCGCAACCGGTACGTGGAGATCGTGGCGCGCGCCATCTCCTCGACGCCGGAAGCCGTGCGCGAAGCGCTGCCGCGGGTTCAGGAGGGAGCAGCGCGGGCCGGAGGCGCGCGCGGCATAGGAGCGAGCGATGCGCCCGACAGCGGTAAGAAAGAAGGGAACAGCGCGTCTAAAGAACCATCAGGGCTCGATGCGCATCGCTCGCTCATCTTGGGCACTATCCAGGCATATCCCGATACTGACCTTGCCAAACGGCTGAAATCGGAGTACGCTCGAATTACTGGTACGGAAGTGGACGAGCAGCTTCTTTCCGGACTCGGCGAGCGCGCATCGTTCGAAGCAGAACGCGCATTCGGCGAAGTTCCCTCGGAAGAGGCGGGCACCGAGCTTTTGAACACGTTCGAGCGCATGATCCTACGGGACGCGCTCAAAGACGCGACACGACAATTACGTGCGGCAGAATCAGCAGGGCAGGCAGAGCGCATACAGGCAATGACCCTCCGTTGCAAAGAACTTTCAGGACGCATCGCAGCGCTGCCGTAGCATTATTTTTTCCAAGCACCTCTCATTATTCGTTTTTCTATTTCTCTATCTCCTATGGCACCAAAGAAAACAAAAACCGCATCAAAAAAACCGGCTGCGCGGAAGGCCGCCCCTAAGAAGACGGCAAAGAAGCCAGCAGCGAAGAAGGTAGCGAAGGCGCCGAAGAAGGCCGCCAAGAAGCCTGCAGCGAAGAAGGCACCGAAGAAGGCTGTGAGCAAGAACGCCCGCGCCGCAGCCGTCGTACGCAAGGCCGCGGCAGGCAGCAAGGCAAAAGCGCTCCATGAACGCGAAGACAAGGCAGAACGCCTGATTCAGAAAGGGAAGGAGCGCGGCTACATAACGTACAGCGAGATACTGCGCGAGTTTCCGCATGTCGAGGATGATGTCAGCTACCTGGATACGCTGTATGAGCGGTTCACGATAGCGGGAATCGATATTCTCGAAGGCGGCATGCTCGAGGACAATGCCGACGAATACCTGGCGACACGCAACATAAAAGGACGCGAATCCAGCGGGTACGACTCTATCCAGATATACCTGCGCGAGATCGGCCAGTACCCGCTCCTCACCGGAAACGAGGAGAAAGAGCTCGCC
>CAYOKK010000032.1:0-5278 GCA_964404565.1 uncultured Candidatus Saccharibacteria bacterium | reverse complement strand
GTGCGGATGATGCCGTCGTTGTGCTCGCCGGTGGTGGTGCCGCCGTATTTCAGCACGAGATCGTAGACCTTCGGCGAAAGCTCGAGGATGACGTCGCGGACTTCGGGCTTCGAGAGGTCCATGAGCGGGATGATATGGAAATTGCCGTTGCCTATGTGGCCGGCGATAGTGTAGACGAAGGAGTCCTCGTACTGCGCCAGGAGCGCGTCGAGCTCAGGGAGGAACTGCGGATAGCAGTCCACGGGAACCACGAAGTCGTCTATGAACGGCGTCGCGTAGAGTCCCTTCGAGTGCTTGCGCAGGAGCGAGAAGCTCTCGCGGCGCACGACCCAGTATTTCTCGCTGGCGCGTTCGTCCTTGAGGACGCGGGTCTGAAGCGAGAATGACGCGAGGGCGGCGCGCGCACCCTCTGCAGCGGCAAGGGCCTCCTCGTGCGTATCTTCGGAGAACTCCGCCATAAGGATCAGGTACGGCGCGCCGCCCGTGAACACCATGCCGACTTCCGGCAGGAAGGAGAGCCCGAGGCGCGCTGCGCGCACGAGGCCCATCTGCGCGAGCATGCCGGGCAGGAACTTCACGGCAAGCGAGAGCGTATGCTGGTCGAAGGATTCGAACGATTCAGGGTTGTGGGGAAGGACGGCATGCACGATCTGGGGGAGCTTCGGCATGTCCTTTTCTGAAAGGAAGGCGACGAGCATGCTGCGGTGGCCTTGGTCCTTCACGAGCCGCAGCTTCGCGGCAGTTATGAGCGCGAGGGTGCCTTGGGAGCCGCAGATGAGCTTCGCGAGATTGAAGGTCTTCTTCGCCTCGTCACGCACGTTCCAAAGCGCATAGCCGGACGAGTTCTTCGACACCTTCGGCTCGGCGGCCGCGATCTTCGCCGCGTTCTCCGTGAGGAGCTCGTCCATCTCGCGGTATATCGCCCCCTCGAGCGTCTGCAGCTCCTTCTTTTTCGCAAGCTCGGCCGGCGTAAGGGCGCCGAAGGTCGCCTGGGAGCCGTCGGAAAGCACGACATCGACGGACTCGACATAGTCTTCCGTCTTGCCGTACTCGAGCGTGCGCTCGCCGCCGGAATCGTTACCTATGATGCCGCCCATTGCCGCGAGTTCGCGCGACGCAGGATACGACTGCAGCATGAGGCCGCCGTGCGCGAGCGTTTCTTTTTCGAAGTCGCGGTAGTAGGCGCCAGGTTCGGTAACGGCGTAGCCGCCGTCGCCCTCTGTGGCAACCTCGCGGACAGCATTCATATGTTTGGTGAATACGGCGAGCACCGAATCGGTCAGCGGGCCGCCGCCCATGTCTGTGCCGGCTGCGCGCGCCGTTATCGAAACCTCTTTCCCTCCGCTCTTGAGTTTCGCGACTTCAGTGACGAGCCGCGAGACATCTTCCGCATCCTTAGGATAGGCGACGACCTTCGGTACGCGCACGAAGATGCTCGTATCGCGGCTCAAGGCGCGCAGCGTCTCGGGATCGTCGACGACCTCGCCGTTCATCGCGCGCGCGAGCGTGTCGCGCAGGGCATCGTCTCCGCGCGGCTCGGAAGCGCTTTCCTCTTTCGGCGCAGCCGCCTGCGGCGGCTGCGCCCGCATCACCACGAACGTCCCGTATACGAATACGCCCGTCGCGCCGAGCGCGATCAAGATAGCCAGGATATAAAAAAGAAATAAAATCATGCTTCCCTTACAATACCGCACGATGCGCACCGCGGCCGTTGTAAAAAGCGTTCCGCTGGGTATACTGCAGAAAATGACTCCTGATACTGGATCTCCTGCCATCAGCATAACGGGCCTCAAGAAGACCTACGCCTCAAAGAAGAAACAGACTACCGAAGCGCTCAAAGGAGTCTCGCTCTCAATCCCGAAAGGCGGGTTCTTCGCGCTCCTCGGCCCGAACGGCGCGGGCAAGACGACGCTCATCTCCATACTCTCGAGCCTCGGCCGCAAGACAGAAGGAGAGGTGCTCGTGAACGGCGTGAGTATCGACGAGAATCCTGACCTAGCCAAGACGTTCATCGGCCTCGTACCGCAGGAGATGAATTTCAACATATTTGAAAAAGTGCTCGAGATCGTGCTCGACCAGGCAGGGTACTACGGCATCACGCGCAAAGACGCCCTGCCGCACGCCCAAGAGCTGCTTACCCGCCTGGGGCTCTGGGAAAAGCGCGCGCAGCCGGCGCAGACGCTTTCCGGCGGCATGAAGCGCCGCCTCATGATCGCGCGGGCGCTCATCCACAAGCCAGAGGTGCTGCTCCTCGACGAGCCGACGGCAGGCGTCGATGTCGAGCTGCGCCGCAGCATGTGGGATTTCCTACGCGCGCTCAATGCGTCCGGCACGACCATCCTTCTGACCACGCACTATCTCGAAGAAGCCGAGCAGCTGGCGCGCCGCGTCGCCATCATCAACAACGGCGAGATAATCGAGCAGGGGAGCGTCCAGGAACTCCTTTCAAAGCTGAAGTTCGTCACGCTGCTCTTAGACACGCACGAGCCGCTTTCTGAAGCGGTCATGCAGCTTCTGCGCGGCGCGCCGCTCGAACGGATAGATGAGCACACGCTGAAACTCACGCTCAAGCCGGGCGAGAATCTCAACGACGTCTTCCGCAAGCTTTCTACCGTGGGCCTGCAGGTCAAGAACGTGCGCACGACCGGCAGCATGCTGGAAGAAGTGTTCCTCCAATTAACAGAACAGAAGAAATAACGTATGACCTCTCCTACGATCGTCGGCTACACGACCATGGTGCGCAAAGAGCTGATCCGGATATTCCGCATCTGGTCGCAGACGCTGCTTCCGCCGGTCATAACCATGACGCTCTACTTCATCGTCTTCGGCGGCTTCATAGGCAGCCAGGTTTCCGATATCGGCGGCTATTCCTACATGCAGTACATCGTTCCCGGCCTGGTCATGATGAGCATCATCACGAGTTCCTATATGAACACGGTCTCCATGGTGTACTTCGCCAAGTGGCAGCACACGATCGACGAGGTGCTTGTCTCGCCGATGCCGTCGTGGGCGGTCGTTGCCGGATACGTCTCCGGCGGCGTCATCCGCGCCTTCCTTACGGGCGCGCTCGTCATCGCGGTTTCGCTCTTCTTTACGCACCTGGCCTTGTTCAACGTTCTCATCCTCTTCGGCGCGGCATTCCTTACGGCGCTATTGTTCTCGCTCGCCGGCATCGTGAACGCCATATACGCGAAATCTTTCGACGGCATTTCGATCGTGCCGAACTTCGTGCTGACGCCGCTTACGTACCTCGGCGGGGTCTTCTACTCCATCACGCTCCTGCCGCCGCTGTTCGCGAAGCTCTCGCTCGCGAACCCTATCCTGTACATGGTGAATGCGTTCCGCTACGGCTTCCTCGGCGTGACCGATGTCTCGCTCGCGCACTGCTTCGCGGTCATCGGCGCGTTCACGGTCGTGCTCCTGGCCTGGGTGCTCATACTGTTCCGCACGGGAGCAGGGCTCAAGAACTAGCCTATCCGCTCTTCGTGCTCCTCATCGTCTTGGGGAGCGGGAGATGTCTCGGAACGCTCAGCGTCAGTAGCCTTCGGCAGCGCGATCTCTATGGTCGTTCCGCGATTGAGCGCGCTGCGAATGATGATGGAGCCGTTGTGCGCACGCACGATGTCGTTCACGATCGCGAGCCCTAGCCCGCTCGTGCCGCTGCCGATGCTTCGCTCGCGGGACGTATCGCCGCGGAAGTACGGCTGGAATATGTAGTAGAGGTCTTTCTGCGCGATGCCGATGCCAGTGTCTATGACGCTCGCCACGATATGCTCGTCAGTGTCGTCTATGCGGACGACGACGTTCCGCTTGTCGTGCTGCGGCGTATAGTTCAGGGCGTTCTTGACGAGGTTGGTGAGCACCTGTTCGAGGGCTATGCGGTTGCCCATAACGTATGCCGGCGCATCCTCGGCGTCCAGGGCGAGGGCCGTGCCGTATGACCTCGCCATCTGCATGTGCCGCGTGACGACTTCGGCGGCAACGTCGCGCAGGTCGACCACGTCGAGCCGTATGCGCCCCGGCCGCATAAGGGAATCGAACGAAAGGAGGTTGTTCATGATGCCCGAGACGCGGTCGAGCTCGCCGATAGTCGTTTCGAAGGTCGAGCGCGTATAGTCATTGAGAGATTTATCCATGAGGGCGACCTCGGTATTCGTGCGGATGATCGCGAGCGGGGTGCGCAGCTCGTGGGCGATGTTCCCGATGAAGCGCTTCTGGTACTCCAGGCTCATGCGCGTGGGAACGAGCGCATACCGCGCAGCGATGTATCCGAATATGATCGCAAGGGTTATGAGAACGCCGAAGGCGACGCCGAGCGTATGGTCGCGCGTATCCTCGATGGAGCTGTTCAGCGATTCTGTAGAGCGGCCTTGTCCTGCAGCGATATCATGCTGCTGCATCTGTATGGTCGAGGACGCCGCTATCTTCTGGTGCTGGATGGCGACGGCGAAGACGATGATAGTCGCGAGTACGAGCGTCGTCTGTATGAAAACGACGTTTATGATAGAGCGGAAGAACGGGTCTTCCTGGTAGCGGCGGTACGGATTACGCATTTAGACGATAGCCGACTCCGCGAATGGTCTCGAAGAGCGGGGCGTCTTCTCCGTAGTCGTCGAGCTTCTTGCGCAGGTTCTTCATATGTACGTCGAGTACGTTGCTGAACGCAGGGAAGTCGAAGCTCCAGACATGGTCGAGGACAGCCTCGCGCTTGAGCGCTTCATTCGGGTGGCGCATGAAGAATTCTAGCAGAGAAAACTCCTTGAGCGTGAGCTGTACGGGTTCGCCGTCCTTCGTGACCGTATGCTTGCCCGGATCGAGTTCGATATCGCGTATGGTCAGCACGGTGGCTATGGACTGCTCAGGGCGGCGCAGCACGGCGTTGATGCGGGCAACGACTTCGTCAAGCGCGTACGGCTTGGCGATGTAGTCGTCGGCGCCGAGGTTGAGCAGCTGTACCTTCATGTCGGTCTCGTCGCGCGCCGTAAGCATGATGATCGGCGTGGTGACGCCTTCCTCGCGAGCTTCGCGGCAGATGGTCGCGCCGTCGACGCCCGGCATCATGAGATCCAGGAGGATGCAGTCGTACTCGTCGCGGTAGAGCTTGACGCGCGTCCGCGCCTTTTCCGCATCCTGGAGGTAGTCGACCGTGAAGCCGTTCATTTCGAGCCCTTTCTTGAGCGGTTCAGCAAGTTTTTCCTCGTCTTCAACAATAAGAATGCGCATAAGGGAAGGCGTTATGAGTATGCGTACACTATCATAGATAGGGGATGAGAACTTC
>CAYOKK010000031.1:0-5305 GCA_964404565.1 uncultured Candidatus Saccharibacteria bacterium | reverse complement strand
GTGTTGGCTTACACTACAATAGTTTGGGTATGACACCTTAATTAACACGCGTCCCGCCCTTCGGGCGGCCCGCTTCTTTGCGGATGATTCCAGCTGCTTAACGGGTCGGGAAGACGCGCGCGAGCGGAAGCACTGGATGAAAAGGCTGGGTAGGAACCTTCGTCATCTTCGAGTCGCGGATCACGTGAACGCGCGGCTCCTGCATTCCGAACGTATGCCCGTGGCGGCATGCGCCGCGGCCATGGGCGAGCGAACCGCAGTAGCTGCTCGAGTAGCCTGTGCTGAGAGAAATACTGTCAGAAGAGGGCCGGGTGCTCGCATATACGAACATAGGTGAGATGGATGCGATCGCAACGAATGCGACGACACCATATTTCATGAAGTTTGTCATGGTTTTTAGGCTTATGCCTTGGTAATGGAGAGCTCGCTAACCTGATACTAGAATACAGAGTATTCCATATTTGTCAAGTTGACACGCTAGCCGGAGCGGGTATCGTGCAAGAACCGTTAATGAGGACGGAAGGAGAGGAAAATCCCATACGAAACGCGGGGCGGAAGCGGAACGACTTTCACCTCGAGAGTGGTCGCCGTCGCCGTCGCCGTCATCGTCCTGCTCGTCGCTATCGTCTGGTACGTGGCAATGCACTAACCGGGTCACATGGTGGCGACAACCCATATATAAAGGCCTTCGCGCATGCGCGAAGGCCTTTTCACTTTTCCATTCCTTCACCCTGCCTATCTCAGAATCTGCTACACTGGTGCGTATGGCATACGACTTTACGAAACTCAAAGGGCAGATACAGGAGACTGAAGAGTGGCTCCAGAAGGAATTGGCAGGCGTCCGTACCGGCCGCGCCGCGCCGGCGATCCTCGATTCTGTGCGCGTCGACGCGTACGGCTCCCGCTCGCCGGTCACCAACGTCGCGAGCGTCACCATAGAAGATGCGCGTACGCTCCGCATCGTGCCGTGGGACAAGACGCTCTCTCCCGCCATCGAAAAAGGCGTGCGCGACGCCGACCTCGGCATTTCCGTCGTTGTGGACGACTCCGGCATGCGCATCGTCTTCCCGGAACTTACGGCAGAGCGCCGCACGCTCCTCTCCAAGCTTGCCGGAGAGAAGCTGGAGCAGGCGAAGGTGACCCTGCGCGGGCACCGTGCCGAAGCGATAAAAGACATCGATGCCGCAGAGAAGGAAGGCGGCATGGGCAAAGACGACGTAGCGCGCCTCAAGGAAGAGGTGCAGAAGCTGATAGACGCCGGCAGCAGCGCGCTCGAAGCGCTCGCGAAGCGCAAGCAGGAAGATATCGCCAAGTAACCGACACGTCCGCAGCATGTCCGTCATCGTATTCATTCTCGTCCTCGTCGTACTCATCCTCGTGCATGAGTTCGGGCACTTTCTCGTCGCGAAGCTCTCGGGCATGCGGGTCGACGAGTTCGGCATCGGCTATCCTCCGCGCCTCTGGGGGAAGAAGATAGGAGAGACGGAGTACACCGTAAATGCGCTCCCGTTCGGCGGCTTCGTGCGCATATACGGCGAGGACGAGACAGACGAGGCGGTTCTCGGTTCCGCGCAAGCGTTTTCTGCGCGCTCGCGCATCGCGCAGGCGCTCACGCTGGTTGCCGGCGTCGCGATGAACCTTCTGCTCGCCTACATACTCATCAGCGTCACGCTCGCGCTCGGTACGCCGCGCGCGCTTACCG
The DNA here is from genome assembly GCA_964404565.1 of uncultured Candidatus Saccharibacteria bacterium. Lineage (GTDB taxonomy): Bacteria > Patescibacteriota > Minisyncoccia > Phycocordibacterales > Phycocordibacteraceae > C7867-001. The sequence continues at coordinate 3,603 of CAYOKK010000031.1, read as the reverse complement.
ATGACGAGATCCCGCGCGCTGCCGACGTAGAGCTCGCCATTGCCGACGTGCTGCCGGGAAGCCCTGCCGACGAAGCAGGCCTCATGCCGGGCGATATCGTGACGGCGATAACCGGCCTTCCTGAAACAGGAACGGTGAACCCGACCACTCCCGATGAGTTTATCGCCTATATCGAGGACGATACCGGCGAGGCGCCTCTTACGTTCACGGTCGATCGCGCAGGAGAAGATACGACGGTTACCGTGACGCCGCAGACGGGCGTGCTCGAGGATGCGCCGGCGCAGCCGGCGCTGGGAGTCGCGGTCGCGCCTATCGGCGTTCTGCCGGAGCCGCTGTGGCGGGCTCCTATCGACGGAGCCGTATATACCTGGGAGATAACGAAGCAGACCGCGGTCGGCCTCGTGACGTTCTTCGCCAATGCGCTGACGCTCGACGCGAACCTCTCCCAGGTTTCCGGGCCGGTCGGCATCGCGGGCGCCGTGGGGAACGCCTTCGACAAGGGCTTTGCCTCGCTTCTCTCGATATCGGCGATCATTTCCATAAACCTGGCCATCATCAACCTGCTGCCGGTCCCTGCGCTCGATGGCGGCCGCCTGCTGTTCGTCATCATCGAATCGATCATCCGCCGTCCTATAAAGCCGTCGGTGGCGGCCGCCGTGAACGGCATCGGCTTCGCCTTCCTCATCCTCCTCATGGTCGTCGTCACGGGAAGCGACATCTGGAAACTGGTCAGTTAGAGACGTCCGCTGCGGCGCGCTTTGCCGTCTCGGACGGTTGCTTATATACTGGGGAAATCATGCGGCAGAGCCACCTTTTTACGAAGACCCGCCGAGAAGCGCCTGCCGACGAGGTCGCGAAGAATGCCCGGCTCCTCATCCGCGCGGGCTTCATCCATAAGGAGATGGCTGGAGTGTACTCATACCTGCCGCTCGGCTTCCGGGTACTTACCAACATCATCCAGATCATCCGCGAGGAAATGAATGCCATCGGCGGCCAGGAAATGGCCATGACCGCGCTCCAGGATAAGGAGCTCTGGAGCCGTACCGACCGCTGGGATGACGAGAAGGTCGATAACTGGTTCAAGTCCTCGTTCAAGTCCGGCGGGGAAGTCGGTCTCGGCATTACGCACGAAGAGCCGCTTACGCGCATCATGACCGACCATATCTCTTCGTACCGCGACCTTCCGGTATACGCGTATCAGTTCCAGCACAAGTTCCGCAACGAGCTTCGGGCGAAGTCCGGCATCATGCGCGGAAAGGAGTTCTTGATGAAAGACCTGTACTCGTTCTCGAAGGACGATGAGGAGCATGCGGAATTCTTCGCGAAGGCGCGAGAGGCGTATAAAAGAATATTCAGCCGTGTGGGTATCGGCGGCCGCACGTTCGTTACGTTCGCTTCGGGCGGCATCTTCAGCGAATTCTCCGAAGAATTCCAGACGCTGAGCGATGCCGGCGAAGATATCGTGTATGTTGACGAAGAGAAGGGGATAGCGGTCAACAAAGAAGTCTATACCGATGACGTCGTCGAGCGCCTCGGCCTTTCGAAGGATCGCCTGGTAGAGAAAAAGGCGATCGAGGCGGGCAATATATTCAATCTCGGCACGCGCTTCTCTGACGCGCTCGGGCTTTCCTACACCGATGAGGCAGGCGCGCGCCGCGAAGTTGTCATGGGCAGCTACGGTATCGGCCCGACCCGGCTCATGGGCATCATCGCCGAGTGCCTTTCAGACGAGAAGGGGCTCGTATGGCCGGAAGCGGTGGCGCCGTTCCGCGTGCACCTCGTCTCGCTCGTGCCGAACGACGCTGCAGCCGTCGCGTATGCCGATGCGCTCTATGAAGAGCTTGTCGCCGCAGGCATCGAACCGCTGTACGACGACCGCGATGCGCGCGCCGGCGAGAAGCTCGCGGACGCCGACCTCATCGGCATCCCGACCCGCATCATCGTAGGGAAGGACACGCTCGCCTCAGGCAAGGTCGAGGTGGCCAACCGCGCTACGGGCGAAATGAAGCAGGTGACGCGCGAGGAGCTGCTCGCATCCTTCCGCAGCGTGGTCGAGAAAGAGGAAGAGGATGCCGAGGAAGCAGCCGTCGAAAGCGCGGCGGGTGAGAAAACGACCTAGGTATGGCAAAGAAAATCTCTAAGAACTCCTTCTTTTCGAGCGATATCGGCATCGACCTGGGTACCGGAAATACGCTCGTGTACGTGCGCGGGCGCGGCATCGTCATAAACGAGCCGTCGGTCGTGACCGTGAACGACAAGACGGGGCAGATGGTCGCGGTGGGCGACGGCGCGAAGGCCATGCTCGGCAAGACGCCGCCGCACGTGCGGGCTATCCGTCCGCTTTCGCACGGCGTCATTTCCGACTTCGAGGTGACGCAGGAGCTGCTGACGTACCTCATCCATAAGGCGCAGGCCGGCTCGGCGAAGCTCTTCGGGCCGCGCGTCGTCGTGGGCGTGCCGACCGGCGTTACGAACGTGGAGAGCCGCGCGGTGCGCGACGCGGCGCTCACCGCAGGCGCGCGCGAGGTGTACATCGTCGAGGAGCCGATGGCGGGCGCCGTGGGCGCGAAGCTCCCCGTGCGCGAGGCCATCGGTACCATGGTGCTCGACATCGGCGCAGGAACGACCGATATCGCCGTGCACGCGCTCGGCGGCACGGTATCGAGCAAGAGCACGCAGGTTGCCGGCGACCGCTTCAACGACAACATCATCGACTTCGTGCGAAGCGAGTTCCAGCTCGCCATAGGGGAGCGGACTGCCGAGGAGACGAAGGTGCGCATCGGGGCTGTGCTTCCGCTTGCGGAAGAGCGCACGCATGCGATACGCGGGCGCGACCTGGCCACCGGGCTTCCGCGCGAGGTCATACTCACGGACAGCCACGTGCGCGAAGCGCTCGCGCCGTCGCTCGACTCGCTCATGGAGTCTATGAAGGACGTCATCGAGCATACGCCGCCCGAGCTGCTCTCAGACGTGCTCGAGCGCGGCGTGACCGTCTTCGGCGGCGGCGCGCTGCTGCGCGGCCTTCCGCAGCTTCTTTCTAAGATGCTCGGCGTGCCGGTCCATGTCGCCGACGAGCCCCTCACCGCGGTCGTGCGCGGGACCGGCATCATTACCGAGAACCCGCGCGCGTGGGAAGACGTTTTCATGCATGAACAGGCCATCCTCCCGCAGGCTGCATAACCGATACCGTGCCGGAATCTTCGGCGGACGCGGCGGGTTCCTGGCCGCGCTGCTCGCGCTCGCCATCTGCGTCCTCGCCCTCCTGCGCCTTTTCGCTCCTGGAGCGCTTACTGCGGCTGCAGCGCCGCTGTGGCGAGCCGGTTCTGCGCTTACGTCGTTCGTAGGCGCGCATGAGCCGGGAGAATCCCGTGCGGCGCTCCGCGCCGCACGGGATGAGCTCGCCGCGCAGAACGCATCGCTTACGGCGAAGAACGCCGTCCTTGCCGCGCAGGTCGCGGACCTCACGAACCTTCTCGGCGGCCGCACGGAGCCAGAGAAAGGAATCGTTGCCGGCGTCGTGGGGGGCCCGCCGGGGGCGCCCCGCGACGGCCGGCTCATGGACCCGGGGGGGCGCGGCGGCCTGCCCGGGGGGGGGGGGGGGGG
>CAYOKK010000030.1:0-6529 GCA_964404565.1 uncultured Candidatus Saccharibacteria bacterium | reverse complement strand
ACCTTCGAGATGCTCGCGCGCGGCGACACGGAAGGCACGTTCCAGCTCAACGGTTCCGGCATGACCCGCTACATCAAGGAGCTGAAGCCGACCACCATCCACGACATCAACGCCATGGTCGCCCTCTACCGCCCGGGCCCTATGGAGACCATCCCTACCTACATTGAGCGCAAACGCAACCCGAACCTCGTTTCGTACCTCGACCCGCGCATGGAAGACTACCTGGACGCCTCGTACGGCCTCCTGGTGTACCAGGACGACGTGCTCCTCACCGCCATCACGCTCGGCGGCTACTCCTGGCTCGAAGCCGACGTGCTGCGCAAGGCCATGGGTAAGAAGATTCCGGCGGAGATGGAAGCGCAGAAGGAGAAGCTGCTCACCGGCTTCAAGGAGCACGGCGGCCTTTCGGCAGCGAAGAGCGAGCAGCTCTGGAAGCTCATCGAACCGTTCGCCGCATACGGCTTCAACAAGGCGCATGCCGCCTGCTACGGCAAGGTCGCGTATCAGACCGCCTACCTGAAGGCCAACTACCCCGTCGAGTACATGGCTGCCGTGCTCACGGCCGACGCAGGCGATACGGAAGCCATCTCGACCTTCGTCGCCGAGTGCGAGCGCCTCGGCATTCCCGTGCTCCCTCCGGACGTAAATGAATCAGGAACAGACTTTACGGTCGTCACGGGAGCGCCGGATGACTCGCCCACAGCGACTGGTCCCGAAGGGGACATCCGAAGGATCGAGGACGAGTCATCCGGCGCTCCCCGTGCGATCCGCTTCGGCCTCTCCTCCATAAAGAACTTCGGCGAAGGCATCGCGACGAGCATTCTCGAAGAGCGCACTGCAAGCGGCCCGTATGCCTCGCTTGCCGACTTCCTGTCGCGCGTTGCGAACAGGGCGCTCAATCGCAAGTCGCTCGAATCGCTCATAAAGAGCGGGGCGCTCGACCGCTTCGCAAGCAGGAACGGCGACCGCGGCCACCTGCTCGCGCACATCGAGACACTGCTTTCTTTCCACCGGGACGCTACCGCCGAGAGCCCGCAGGATTCCCTCTTCGGCGGCATGGCGCTCGCCGCTCCTGCGCTCACGCTTCCCCCGCCCGTCGGCGAAACGCCCGTCGGCGAAAAGCTCGAATGGGAGAAAGAGCTGCTCGGCATCTACGTATCCGGCCACCCGCTCGATGCGCATGAGGCATACCGCGCGAAAGCCGGCACCGACCTGAAACGCATCAAGGAAGACCCTCTTCCCGGCCGCACGGTCATTCTTCCGGTACTCGTCACGGAAGCGAAACCCTATCTCACCAAGGGCGGCGATCGCATGGCCTTCGTGAAGTTCGAAGACTTGACCGACTCTATAGAAGCAGTCATCTTCCCGAAGCTCTTCAAGGAGCACATGAATCTTATCGCTCCTGGAAACTGCATCCTCATAAAGGGCAGCATTTCTATACGCAACGGCGATACGACCCTCAAGATCGACGACCTGAAGCCGCTCGCGGCCTGATGGACAAAACAGGGCGCGAGGGGCATAGTAGCCGCGGACGTCCGTTCATATAGTTCCTGGGAGAAAACAGATGGACCGTGAAGCCCAAAGCTCCGGCGATCGCCTATGGGCCGGCAATGTCGGCGCCGTCGCGAAGGCACGGAGGAATTTCCTACATGGCGATCAGGCAAAAGGACTGCTTCCGTTCGCCTGCGCGCTCTACAGCTTTCGGGACCGGCCGCAGTACGCGCACGAGCTGCGCGGGCTGCGGAGAAAGCTCCTGAGGCATGCGGAGACCCTTATCGTGCCGGATGCTGACGCGTATCACGGCTCACACTGGGCCGAACGCGCCGACATGCTCACGACGTACCTTGCATGGCTGAGCGCGCAGCCAGTATTCTCGAATGCGGCACGCGGGCACCTGCGCTCCGTGGCGATCCGCATCTGCGAGACCTGCCTGCCGGAAGCGCGTTCGCTCACGACGACCGAGCGCGCGCACAGCTACTACCTGCTCGCGCTTACCTACGTGTCGCTCACCATCACCGAGCGCCAAGCGCGCGGCCTGCTGCTGTCAGTACAGAAGGGCGCGCCGCGGCATGTACGTGACCGGAAACAGAAGGTGCGCATCTATGCCAAGCTCGGGCTCCTGTTTCGGAAGCTAGGAGAGGCAGCGCATGCCAGCGACCGATTTCGCGGGCTATGGTGGGGCGTACGCGCCGTAGCGCTCAGCCTGGCCTGGCGTCTTCCGCTGAACGTCACCGCGAAAGCAGGCGCCTCTCTGATGGGCATTCAACGTTAGCCGAACGTGGCCGGCACGGGAACTCCGTGCCGGCTTTTTTGCACCAGATTTCTCCTCTTATATGGTATTCTCGAAATACTATGCCATCACCATCAGTTTCGCTCTCTGAAAAGCGCCATACGCTCGCTCACCTGCTGGCGGCAGCCGTTCTTGAGCGGTATCCGCATGCCAAGGCGACCATCGGCCCGGCCGTCGACAACGGCTTTTACTACGACTTCGACTTTTCTGGCGGCGACGGGCCAGATAGCGCGCCAGGCGAGACAGAGCTCGCCGAGCTTGAGGCCGCGATGCGCGAACTCCTTCCCTCTTGGACGGAGATGACGGGAACAGAGGTATCTGCTGAGGACGCGCGCGACCGCTTCGCAGGAAACCCCTTCAAGCTCGAGCTTATCGACGGGATCGTCGAGAGCGGAGAGTCCATCACCCTCTATACGGCGGGAGGCTTTACCGACCTCTGCCGCGGCGGGCATAGCGAGCACCCGGCGCATGATATCGCCGCAGATTCCTTCTCGCTCGACCGTGTCGCAGGCGCCTATTGGCGCGGCGACGAGACCAAGCCCATGCTCACTCGCATCTACGGTCTCGCATTTGATACGAAAGAAGAATTGGAAGCGTACCAGGTACAGCGAGAGGAAGCGCGTCAGCGCGACCATCGTAAGATCGGTGCCGAGCTCGATCTTTTCACCTTTTCTCCGCTTGTCGGTTCAGGCCTTCCGCTCTGGACGCCGCGCGGCACGCTGGTGCGCCATGAGCTCGACGCGTTCGTAAAAGAGCTCCGCGAAAGGCACGGCTACACGCCGGTCGCTATCCCTCACCTCACCAAGAAGGATCTGTACGAGGTCTCCGGCCACTGGCAGAAGTTCGCCGATGAGCTCTTCCGCATCATGACGCGCGAAGGAAAGGAATACGCCGTCAAGCCGATGAACTGCCCGCACCATACGCAGATCTTCAACCGCAAGCCGCACTCATATCGAGAGATGCCCCAGCGATATAACGAGACCACGATGGTGTACCGCGACGAACAGTCCGGCGAACTCGGCGGCCTCACCCGCGTCCTTTCTATCACCCAGGATGATTCGCACGTCTTCTGCCGCCATAGCCAGGTGAAGGAAGAGTTCTTCCGTATCTGGGACATCGTCGATACCTTCTACGGCGCCTTCGGCTTCACGCTCAAGGTGCGCCTTTCCTTCCACGACCCTAGGGAGATGGAGAAATACCTCGGCACCGAGGAAACCTGGCAGAACGCAGAGAATGCGTTGCGCGAGATCGCCAAAGAGCGGAACGCAGACTACTTCGAAGGCATCGGCGAAGCAGCCATGTACGGCCCGAAGCTCGACTTCATGGCGACTGATTCTATGGGCCGCTCGCACCAGGTGGCGACCATCCAGCTCGATATGAACCTTCCGGAGCGGTTCGACCTTACCTGCATCAATGAGAAAGGCGAGAAGGAGCGCATCGTGATGATCCACTGCGCCGTCATGGGCTCTATCGAGCGCTTTATGGCCGTGCTCCTCGAGCACGTAGGGGGCATACTCCCTACCTGGCTCTCGCCTGTTCAGGCGCGCATCCTGCCGATTTCCGAAAAGCATTCAGCGTATGCCGAAGAGCTGCAGGCGCTCCTTGAGTCTGCAGAGGTCCGAGCTGACGTGGACGGCTCGTCGGAATCCCTCGGCAAGCGCATCCGCGCGGCGAAGCAGGAGAAGATCCCGTACCTTCTGGTCGTGGGAGATGCCGAAATGAAGGACGGCACGGTTTCGGTAGAGAGCCGCGATGAAGGAAAGCTCGACCCGATGAAGGGTACTGATTTCGTGAAGAAGATAGCGAAAGAGATAGCCGAACGCGCGTAAATAGAAAAAGAACCGCGTGCCTCGTAGAGGGCTCTCCAGGCCGCTAGGCCAAGCCTTCCCTCTTTCAGCACACGGTTCTTTTTCTATTGCTTTAGCTTATCCCTGCGCCACGGCGAGCGCGCGCGTGAGAGCGAGCTTGATGCCGGTGACACCCATCGAGTAGCTGCCGTCGACGGCGGTGGTGAGTGCCGAGACGAGGCGCTCGAGGAACGAGGTCGCGCAGTGATCGGTGACGCGCTTCACGTCTTCATGAACCGGCGTACCGTCGATGCGCGCCTTGTACGCGTCGTCGAGAGCGAGAATCGCATGCGATACGAATTCCTCCGCATCATGGCCGGCCTGGTTAAGGCGGCGGATGGTGCCGAAGACCGCATCGCGTTCTCCTTCAAGGATGTGCGCGATAAAGGTCGTGACCTCAGGATTCATCGGCGCAGCTTCAGTACGCATTTCGCGCGATGGCGCTGCCTGCTGAACGTGCTCCTGCGGCTCAGGGCGTCCTGCAGCTGCCGGAGACTCATGGACCGGCGCGTATGCGTCAGTCGGCTCGCTCTCTGATGAGCGGGACTCTTCCTTCGGCTCGGAAGCCTGCTGCATGCCAGACTCACGAGACAGGCCTTTTACGATATCGTCGATCGTAAGGCTGCCGGCGGTCGCGAAGCGCTTGAAGCCTTCGCCGCTCATTTCCATGCGCGGCGCGGACACCGGTGCGGGAGCGGCAGGCGCTGCAGTGCGCTGCGCTATCTGCGGCATGGCAGGAGCTGGGGCTGTATGCGACGGGCCATGCACATCATGCTGCGCGGCATGGACGCTACCCTGCGGCATCGCGTGCGCGCCGCTGTGCGCATGCACGGAATCATCGCTATTCAGCACGTCGCTCACGTTCGCGCCGAAAGCGACGAGGCGGCGGCGGATGAACGGCACTCCTCCGAAGAGCACGAGGTAGGCGGCTGCAAGGCTCCAAATTACCAAGAGGGTCCAATAGACGGCGGTGCCGATCGGCCCGAGATCGAGGCCGGTATACGGAATCTGCGAGAGGTACACGCTTGAGAGCGGCGCTGCAGGACGTTCCGTAGAGTCGAAGTACACGTCTGGGTTCGAGCTGCTGTGATGGTGGTGATGGCCGCCGCCTCCGCCGTTATCGACATCGATAGAGACCGTACAGTTCGGATTGTCTTCGTCGCCCGGCACTGATGCGTGATAGGTGATGTCGTCCTCTATCTCGACGTCGATAGAGCCTTCCCTCGTCGGCGTAACGCGTCCGATACCATGGTCGATGGTGATGGAAGAAGCGTTATCCGTCTTCCACGAGAGCGTCACGGTGTCGCCTTCATCGACGTTCGTATCGTCTGCCTTCAGATACACGCACTCGTGATCGTTGTGGCTTGGCGGCTTGTTGCGTACCTTTACCTGCTTCACGCAGTTGGGATTGTTCTCGTCGCCAGGAACGCTCGCTGCATAGGTCGTGTCGGAGGTCGGATGCACCACGGCAGATCCTGAAGCGGCGCGTGCGCCGGTAAAGGTACCGATGTGGCTGATAGTGACCGTGTCGGAATTTTCAGTCTTCCAGGTGATGGTTACCGCATCGCCCTTCTCGATGGTGGTGTCTGAAGCAGTGAGGAAGATACAGCGTGATTCTTCTTCAGGCGGCGGTGTCTTGATGCGTACCGTCGCGCGGCAATGGATGCTCTGCGAACCGTTGGAGACCGTGCCGATATAGGTCGTATCCTGGGTCGGGTGCACGACGGTTGAGCCGGATGCAGCCCTGCTGCCCGCGAAGGTGCCGACGCCATTGTTTATGGTGAACGAGTTCACGTTGCGCGTCTTCCAGGTAAGCGTTACGGCTTCGCCTGGCTCAATCTCTGTCTTAGAGGCAGTGAGGAAGACACAGCCTGCTGTCGGCGGCGGGGGCGTCACGGGAGGAGGCGTAACCGGCGGCGGTATGACCGGCGGCACGGTAGGCGGAAGAACCGGCGGCGGAGGGCTGACCGGCGGCGGTGTAACCGTCGTGCAGCATGGCGGGAGCGTATCCGGAGGCGGCGGGGGCGTAACTACCGTACAACATGGCGGGAGGTCGTCAGGAGCAGGGTTCGCCTCAGTACAGCACGGAGGAAGATCGTCCGGCGGGGGCGTCTGGGTGGTAGGCGGCGTCGAATCAGGATTCGTCGTCGTGCAGCATGGCGGGAGCGGGTCTGGCGATGGCGCCGGCGATACGTCAGGATCGTCAGTTTCGCCGATAACGACGATGTCTTCGTCGGTAGTATCGGTATCGTCAGAATCGTTGGAATCTCCTGAATCTGAAGAGTTGTTGTTTCCTGAGTCGTTTCCAGGATTAGGCGTAGTCACCACAGGAGGCGCAGGGGTTGGCGTCGGCGTTGGGCGCGGAGGTGGCGGGGGCGGAGGAGGTGGCGGC
>CAYOKK010000029.1:0-6675 GCA_964404565.1 uncultured Candidatus Saccharibacteria bacterium | reverse complement strand
TTCAAGATTGTTGGAACGGCGAGGATTGTCTCTCCGGACGAGGCGGACTTCGAGCGTTGCTGCGCCGGTCTCCTGACCATGACTGCGGGGGCGTTTCCAATCCGCCATATTATCCTGATCCGGGTCGAGCGCGTATCCCGTATCAGGGCTCCGAGCTATACGTTCTTCTCCGAGAAAGGGGAGGGCGAACTGATGGCCCAGGCGTATCGAGCTTACGGCGTCCAACCGATGCCGTAAGCTGTTCGGCGTTTTGAGGACTGAAAGGCTGCCTCATGCACTTTGCGGCAGAGGTTGGGCTGGTGAATCGCCAATTGCGACATGAAGGGCGGCGGCAACGAACCCGGCAAGGGCTGTAGCGATCCAGATCGCGGAATAGGATCCGGTCACCTGAAGAACCACGCCGCCCGCCCAGGAGCCGACAAACGAGCCGATCTGATGGCTGAGAAAGCAGACGCCAAAGAGCGTGCCGAGGTGACGGGTTCCGAATATCCGTGCGACAAGCCCCGTCGTTAGAGGGAGCGTGCCGAGCCAAAGCAGGCCCATAGTTGCCGAAAACAGCACGACCGAAGCATTGGATTTGGGCGCCAGGAAAAAAGCGAGGATTGCTACGGCGCGCAACGTATAAACCAGAGCAAGTACGTTGCGCTGCCGGAACCGGCCACCCAGCCAGCCGCACCCCCAGCTGCCGATCATGTTGAACAGCCCGATCATGGCTAGCGCGGTCGCTCCGGCGCGCGCGGGCATGCCGCACAGGCCAAGATAGGTTGGCAGGTGCGTGCCGATGAATGCCAGCTGGAACCCGCAGGTGAAGAAGCCGACAGTGAGGAGACAGTAGCCATTGTTGCCCAGCGCCTGCGCCACGGCGGCCCTGACGTTCAGGTCGTCATTGGGTTGTCTTGCGGTTTCATGAACCGATTTGCCCGACACCAGGTAGCCGAGAGGTGCAACGATGAGGGTCAGCGCGGCTAACCCGAGGAGGGCGGTTGCCGTTCCCCAGTGCGCCAACATTCCTTGAGCGTAGGGCACCAGCAAAACCTGTCCGACCGATCCGCCCGCGCTTGCCAGCCCCATCGCGGTGCTTCGGCGCTCAGGCGTGGCCATCCTTCCTATAGCTGTCAGGACGACTCCGAAACTCGCGCAACTGACGCCTGCGCCGAACAGGACGCCCATGCCCAGAACAAGCACCGCTTCGGAAGGCGCCGCGGCTGTCAGTGCAAGCCCGACGGTCAGAAGGCTTGCCCCCACGGCAACCACCGGGCCGGGACCCCAACGATCCGCGGCGGCGCCCGCAAATGGCTGCATGAACCCCCAGACGAGATTATGGATCCCGATCGCGAAGGCGACGGTGGTGATCGGAAACCCATAACCCAGCGACAGCGGCTCGAGGAAAAGACCGAAAGTCTGGCGCGCTCCCATAGTCGCGCTGCCGATGAGGCTTGCCGCGATCAGAGCGGTCAGACCGATCGGAAGCAGCCGCCCGGTGACGGGGGTGTCCTGCGGGAATTTGAACATCTGTCCTGGCCGCCCCATATCCCGCTCCCTTGACTCATAGTAGCTAATACGATTGATATTATCATGAGTAATAAATGATACAATAGCGATGATGAATGAAGAGATGCTCGCATTCGTGATCTTCGTTGCCGCGGCGACCACCAGTCCCGGCGGCGCGACAACGCTCGCTACTGCTTCGGGGATGCGCTACGGCGTTCGGCGATCCGTCCCCTACATTGCGGGAATAGCGGTCGGGCTCGGTTCTATGGCTGTCGCGTCTGCGTTCGGCCTGGCGGCGCTGCTGATGGCAATGCCGGCGCTTGAATTCGCCGTCAGATCCGTCGGAACAGCCTATCTGCTCTATCTTGCCTGGCGTGTCGCGACGGGCGGTTCGCCGTCTGAGGTTTCTCAAGCCTCGCGCCCGATCGGTTTTCTAGGGGCGGCAGGCCTTGCCTGGTACAATCCGAAAGCCTGGGCCGTTACAATGGGGGCGTCGTCCTCCTTTGCCCACCTTGTCTCCACTCCGGCTGGTCAGGCGTTGCTGATGGGTGGCACATTTCTGGCCTTCGCGGCTGTTTCCATGACCTTGTGGTGCTCGACCGGCCACGCTCTAGGCCGCCTGCTCAGGACGGAGCGCCAATGGCAGGCGCTCAATTTGACGATGGCGCTTCTCCTTGCAGCGTCCATTCTTCCCATGTGGCTCAACAATGGGTGATGGCGGTGGCGAAACGGCCTGTCATGAACGTCGACTTCGTTGGATGCGGCGACGCCTTCGGCTCTGGCGGCCGGTTCAACACCTGTTTTCACGTAAGCGGGCAGGGGGTCGACTTCCTGATCGACTGCGGGGCGTCGTCCTTGACCGCGCTGAAGGCCAATCAGGTCGATTTGAACGCCGTCGAGACGATCCTCGTCACGCACTTCCACGCCGATCACTTCGGCGGCCTGCCTTTCTTCGTGCTCGATGCGCGGTTCTTCGCGAAACGCACCGCAACGCTGACGGTGGCAGGGCCACGCGGCGTCGAAGCACGGTATCGACGACTGACAGAGGCCATGTTTCCCGGCTCATCAGATGCGGTGCCACCATATCCCCTACAGTTTGTCGAACTGGAACCCGGGATTGCCCGGAAACTTGGACGACTGAGTGTCCAGGCATTTGCGGTCAATCACGGCAACGAGGGGGGACCATTCTTGGGTTACCGGATCGGGGCTGGCAAAAAGACGATCGCCTATACAGGTGACACGGAGTGGACGGAGTCGCTGGTCGACCTGGGACACGATGCCGACCTCCTCATCGCAGAGGCGTATTTCCACGACAAGAAGGTCCCCCTGCATCTCGATTACGTTTCGCTGTCCAAAAGCCTTGAGCGAATGAAACCGAGCAAAGTGGTGCTGACCCACATGAGCGATGACATGATCGGGCGCGAGGTTCCTCCACCGTTCCAACTTGCCCATGACGGGCTTCGAATCGCGGTTTGAACCACTTGCCATCCTGCAGGAAGGAGAGCCTATGACGTCAGCGATCGTCTTGCCGGGGATTACCGGATCTGGACCGGATCATTGGCAATCGATCTGGGAGGCGCAGGATTCCAGTCTCATACGCTTTCAGCCAGCAAGTTGGGACCATCCGGAACTCGAAGATTGGGTCGTGGCGCTCGACGCTGCAATCGGCACCGCCTCACAGCCGCCCTTTCTGATCGTTCACAGCCTTGCCTGTCTTCTCGTCGCGCATTGGTCAGCCCGCAGCACGAGGCGGATAAGGGGAGCATTTCTGGTCTCGGTACCGGACCCAGAAAGCCCGCCTTTTCCGCCCGAGGCGCGGTCGTTTGACGAGCCGCCGCGGCAACGCTTCTTGTTTCCGGCACTGATCGTGGCGAGTTCGAATGACCCATTCGGCACCATCGACTATTCGAGATCACGGGCCTTGGAGTGGGGGGCGGGCTACGTCATCGCCGGAGAGTACGGGCACATAAATGGTGCGAGCGGCCTTGGCGAATGGAAGCAGGGCAGGGCGCTGTTCGAAGCCTTCAGGGCAGGAACAGGAGCCGCGACGGATTCGGGCCGCCCGTAGGCGCTCTCCAGCACCGATCGTGAGGTTCCCATGAGCATCGTTACCGAAATTCCGGCCGCGTCAGCGGAGGTCGCGCAGAAGCATTTCCTGCGGCGTCTTTCGCTCGAGACGGACTGCGCCGACGTCCATGAAGCGATGAGCGCGGGAGAGCGGGACTTCGTCCTGCTTCACGTCGTGGGTTCGCGGCAGGCATTCGAGCGGCGCCACATTCCGGGCGCCATCCATCTTCCCCATCGGGAAATCTCGGAGAGCCGCATGGCGGAATGGCCACGGGACACGCTCTTTGTGGTTTACTGCGCCGGCCCCCACTGCAACGGCGCAGACCGCGCCGCCTACAGGATCGCGATGCTGCGTCGGCCAGTGAAAATAATGATCGGCGGCATCACGGGCTGGGCCGACGAGGGCTACGAATTTGCGCAAGGGCCTGCGCGGGGTGAAACGCCGGCATGATCTTGCGGTGCCCCGAACCGCTATTCATCTTCCTCCCGAAAGGTCGATGAACGTTCCGGTGACGTACGAAGCCGCGTCGCTGATGAGCCAGGTGACCGCTTCGGCGACTTCCTCGGGCTGCCCCGCCCTTCCCATCGGGGTGGCCGCACCCAGCATGGCGGCCCTGTCGGGGCGCCCCCCGCTTGCGTGGATTTCCGTTTCGATGAAGGCAGGCCGAACCGCGTTCACGCGAATGCCTTTCGGCCCGAGTTCTCGCGAGAGACCGATGGTGAGGGTGTCGGCGGCCCCCTTGCAGGCGGCATAATCCACATATTCTCCGGCCGAGCCCAGTCTCGAGGCCGCAGAGGAAACGATGACGAGCGATCCGGGTTTCCCGGACTCCGTCAGCGCTCGGGCGGCAGCGCGCGCGGTCAGCAGCGTACCCATGACGTTGACGTCAACCATTCGGCGAAGCCGCTCGGACGTCATGTCGGCCAAGGTGGAAGCCGGAGCCACAATCCCGGCATTGGCCACGACACCAGTCAGTGGCCCGAGATGCTCGGTTGCCTCCTCGAACATGCGGTCGACGTCGGTTTCCGATGCGACGTCGCCGCGGACGGCGACAGTACGAGCGCCGAATGCCGATATGCTCGCGACCACTTCCTCCGCCGCGGCTGCGTCGCTCACATAGTTGACGGCCACGTTCCACCCTAGGGACCCCGCCTTCAGCGCCGTCGCTCGGCCGATGCCTCGGCTGGCTCCCGTCACAAGGATCGTCTTCGTCATTGCGGCCTGTCTCCGGTAGAAAAGGACGAGAGCCAACTGTCGAGGGCTCGTGAGAAAAGGCCGGGGCAATCAAGCATCGAAAAATGCCCGGCGTCGGGAAGCATTTCCATCCGGCCTCCAGGGATCATTGCGTGAAGGCGATGGCCGACTTCGATGTCCACCCACTTGTCCATTTCGCCCCAGAGCACGAGCGTTGGCACGTCGGCGGTCGGATAAAGCGCCTCGAGCCCGGCTGTATACTCATGATCGTATTGTGCGACCTGACGGTAATAGGCGGGCTGGCCGGTCTCTCCAGTCCAAGGGGAAATCAGCGCATGCTCGAGTCCATCTGGCAGGGGCCGCGCAACTGCGGTGGAGAGATGCGCGGACAGCATCGCGCGATGAATATAATCCGGCACCGCCGCGAAGACTTCTTCGTGCTCCTTGACGTGTAGAGAAAACGGCGTGCCCCAGGGGTTCAGGACCACGCCGTCCGCAACTGCCAAACTTGCAACAGGAACCTTTTCGACAAGGTGCGCTCCCAGCACGGTGGCAGCGCCGAAGTCATGGCCGACCAGATGTGGCCGGGTCAGACCAAAATGTTCGATGAATTCGCGCAGAACCCTTGCGAAGACACGCAGACGTACGTCCTGCCCGGCAAATTTCTCCGAAGCTCCGTAGCCCGGCAGGTCCAGCCAGTGCACGCGGTATGATGCGCCCAGTCGCTCGATGACGCCACGCCAGATCAGCGAACTGGTCGGCGTCCCGTGCACAAGCACGACGTCTTCACCCTCACCGGTACTGCCATAGGCGATCCGGCCTGCCGACGACTGGAAATGCCCGTCGAGCCTATGTTGCGTCATGCTGTTTCCCCCTATGATTGCGGCGCTGCTTTCCGGCCCAGGGCGTCACACATGCTTTCGATGGACCAGCGGGCAACGACCTTCGGCTTCAGGTCGGCTCCAAGCCGACGGTAGAATCGCTGAGCCCCTGCATTCCGCGATTCTACCTCCCATCGGACGGTCGTCCCCTCGCTTATCGCCAGCAGAGCGGCGGCCAGCATGAGCCGAGTCCCTATGCCATGACCGCGCCGGCTTTCATCGACGATCAGGTCGTCGATCCGCATGACCCGGCCGCCCGACCAGATCGCAAAATCCCAGGTGAATGTCAGGCATCCGACGACATTACCGTCGATCGAGGCCACCAGAGAATGTACGAAACCTTTTGCGAGCGCGTCGGTCAGGTCTTCCAGTTCATAGGTCAAATCGGCCGAAGTACCTTCGGAGTCCGCCAGTTGGCGCAGCAGGTGATCGATCGCGGGAGCATGGGCCGAGCCGCCGACCACGACATCAATCTGCATTGTCTTGGCTTCCATTCAGGCCGCCTTCGGACCGGCAAGCGAGCGCTCTCGCATGTGGTCGGCGATGACGCCGCAAAGCGTTCGGATACCGGCCTCCGCAACCTTTTCGGGAAGCAATGAATAACTCAGCCGTATGTTGTTCGATCCTGTGCCGTCCGTGAAAAACGCCTTTCCGGGTACGAACGCGACATTTCGCTCGATCGCTTTTTGAAGAAGGGCACCGCTGTCGGCGCCCGGAGGCAGGGTCACCCAGATGAACAATCCACCTGCGGGTCTAGTCCAGGTGACGCCCGAGGGCGCGTGCCTGCGCAGCGCGTCGAGCATCGCGTCGCGTCGTGAGACATAGGCAGTACATGCGCGTTCGACGGCGGCGTCGAACCCCGCCTCGGCGATTCGATGAAGCACCTGCTGGTTGATCGTGGAGGTATGGAGGTCCGCGGCCTGCTTGATCAGCGTTAGGCGTCGGATGAGTTCAGTCGGCCCGCACACCCATCCGACCCGCAGCCCCGGCGACAGCGTCTTGGAGAAGGTCCCGCAATAGAGGGTTCGCGATGTCTCGATT
>CAYOKK010000028.1:0-7682 GCA_964404565.1 uncultured Candidatus Saccharibacteria bacterium | reverse complement strand
TGCAAAAAATATTTTGTGCGCGAAGTGTCCTGCATGTAGTATCGCGTGAAAATAATTTTTTTGTATGCAAAAAATATTTTGTGTGGATAACTTCGCGAAGAAAAAAGTTCTTGCGCATCTTTTATTTTTTTCTTAAGAGTTCTTGATCGTCCGTTCGGTATGCTTAGCGCCGATGAAAAGATTCTCACAGTGGATGCACCGGAAGCGAAAGCTCGATAGAAGAACGGGTGTCCCTCAGTTCCTTTCTGAGCGTGACTTGTGGTGGATTTACTTTGGCGAAAATATTGGCGTCGAGATAAATGGAAAAGATGAGGATTTTACTCGACCAGGTCTAATCTTAAAGAGAATAAATCACCGTTCGTGTCTTGTGGCCCCTACTACCACAAGACCGCACGATGGACCGTGGTATGTTCAGGTCCGCCATAAGGGCATTGATGAGTTTATTTGTTTGAACCAGATACGCGTTATCGATACGAAGCGTTTGAAGGTGAAGATCGGAAAGATAGTCACTCCTGACTTCAAACGGGTCTTGGCGGTATTTACTGAACGATATCTATAGGTATCTGTATAAAAATGGACCCCCGCTCTTTCGAGCGGGGTGGCGACGAGTGTCGATAAGCCTTCTAAGAGGCGTGCCTCTATAGTAACGCGAGCTGGCGCGCTTCGTCAATCGCACCCATAAACTTACGGCGTCGCGCCGAGCTGCTTCAAGAGCGCGTCGCCCTGCGCCTTCGCTTCAGGGTGCGCGGCGATGGTCGCGCGCACCTGCGCGATAGCATCCTCGCGCCGCCCTGCTTCCGAGTACGCGGCTGCGAGCTGGAACCCTGCCGTCGCGTCGCCCGTCTCTTCAGCCTTGAGACGGAGCACGTCGATGAGGTCGTCCCAGTCCTGTATCTGGTAGTACGCGAGGACGAGCATCGGGTGGTTTATGGCCGTCGTGCCGAAGGCCTGCTGCAGGATAGCTTTCCCGGCAGCCACGTCTCCGCTCGCGATCTCTGCCGCAGCGGCGTACCCGGCAAGGTCCGTGAATTCAGGGTCGAGCTCGTACGCCTTCGTGAAATATTCTTTCGCCGCATCGTACTGCTTCTTCTGGAACGCCTCTATCCCCTGCTCAAGTATGACGGACTGCTTGTACGGCGAAAGAGAACGGGCGGCGGCGCTCTCCTGCTGCGCTTCGTCGTACGCCTGTATCGAGCGGTAGAAGAGCGCGTACTGCAGATGCAGGCGGGCATCCTGCGGAGCCCGAGCGAGCTCTGCGTTCATCTGCTCCCCGGCGAAGTCGACGATGTCCTGACGGGTCGGAAGCGGCACGGAAGGATCGTTCGCCACCTGCGACGCGAAGGTCAGCAGCTGCTCGGCGATCTCTTGGTGCGCGAAGCCGTCGTTCGCTACCGCGTCCTTGAAGTACTGCAGGCGCTCCTGCGCCGAGTATACCGGCGTAAGACCCTTGATGAGGTTCGTGCTTGCGAGTACTGACGGCACATTCACGAACCATACAAGTAGTGCGGCGACGACGAGGCCCGCCGGCGCGATAACGGTATCGAGCCGCGTGTCGTTCACGGTGCGTGCGCGCTCCACGGCACCTATAGGGCGCGACGAGGCCATATGCGCCATGGCGAGAATAGCGACAAACGGTATGTAGGTGAAAAGGTTGTCGAATACCACCAGCCCCTGCACCGCATACCCGGCAAGCGCCGAGAGCAGGAAGATGCGCTCGAACCGCGAGACCGGGGCGCGATACAGCGCCCACGCAGCTGCGGCAAGCACTAAGAGGAAGAGCACGAGCGCCGGGATGCCGCCCGCGACTGCCCAGTCAAGGTACAAGCTGTGCGCGCGGTCGAACCACGGCTCCTGGCCGTAGAGGCTCGGCTGGTAGAACCTGTTGAAGACGTAGTTGAAGCCTTCCTGTCCCCAGCCGAAGACCGGCCGTTCCTTGATGCCCTCTACGGCCATGTCCCAGATCGTGAGGCGCGTGCCGAGCGCCTGCTTAAGGTCGAAGACCGAGGCGAGGCGCTCTAGGTTCGCGCTCTGCGTAACCACCGGCGTATTGCGCAGTACGAAGAGCCCGCCGACCAAAAGCACGAGCACCGCGAGGATGCTCACGGCGATCTTTCGTCCCTGCTTCCCTGCCTCAAGAACCCAGAGGGCGCTTCCGAAGGCTGCAGCCGCCACGAGGCCGACAAGCGTGCCGCGCGTGCCGGTCGCGAACAGCATCACGACCTGAAGCACGGCGAGCGCGAAGAGCCCGTACCGCAGCCATCGCTGGTCCTTCGCGTGCGTCTCGAGCGCCTGCCACACCGTCACCGCGATCGCGAAGAGGAGATAGCCGGCGAAGTACTCGGCATTGCCGATGGTCGCATCGATGCGCGCAGCGCTCTGGTGGATGCCGGCAAGCCCCGCGAGCTGCGCGAGCCCGTACGCGCAGACGAGCGCATTGCCTGCGATGAAGGCCAGCCACCACTTCCGCCAGAGATTCTCCGCCGAGAGCACGGCCGCCATGACCACCATGAGTATATATAGGTGCGCGAGCGTGACCCAGCCGTCCATGCGCTCATAGTTGCTCCAGAACGCCTTATGCGGATTCATCGCGAAAATGTTCGCGATGACCATCCAGGCCACGAGCGACTTGTACCAGACCAGCGTCCACGAGAAGCGCGGACGATATTTGGGGTCGCAGGCGATGAGCACCAGCCAGCCCGCGAACGCCACCTCCACCAAGATGCGGAAGGCGAAATTCTTGCCTGTTATGAACGGGAAATACAGGCCTTCGGAGACATAGAGCGAAAGGAACGGGATGAGGAAGAGCGCGCCTATGGTCACCCATTTAGCAGCTTTTTTCATATAGCGTAGTATAGTACATCTACCTATGGAAACGAAAAGAAAGGCTCTCATTACGGGCATAACCGGCCAGGACGGTTCATATCTCGCCGAGCTGCTCCTGCAGAAAGGGTATGAGGTACACGGCATCGTACGCCGCTCCAGTTCTTTCAATACCGGCCGAATAGAGCACATATATGAAGACCCGCACCAGACTGGGGGGCGCATGCTGAATCTTCACTACGGCGACCTGACTGACAGTCTCGCACTACATCGCCTCATTCACGAGATACAGCCGGATGAGATTTACCATATCGGCGCCCAGAGTCATGTGCGTGTTTCTTTCGATATCCCTGAATATACTGCTGATGCGACCGGTCTCGGGACCCTGCGCATTCTCGAAGCCATACGCACGATGAAGAATCCTCCCCGTTTTTATCAAGCATCATCGAGCGAGATGTTCGGAAAGGTACAGGAGATCCCGCAACGCGAGACTACTCCCTTCTACCCTCGTTCTCCCTATGGTGTTGCGAAACTGTACGGCCACTGGATTGCTAAGAACTATCGTGAGAGCTATGGCCTATTTACGGCAAGCGGCATTCTTTTCAACCACGAATCACCTCGCCGTGGCGAAACCTTCGTAACACGGAAGATCACTCGCGGACTTTCCCGCATCAAGCTTGGCCTTGATGAAAAGCTGTACCTCGGCAACCTTGATGCCAAGCGCGATTGGGGTCACGCCAAGGATTATGTAGAAGCTATGTGGCGCATGCTCCAGCACCACACGCCGGACGATTTCGTCATCGCAACGGGCGAGACTCATTCCGTGCGAGAGATGGCAGAGCTCGCTGGCAAGCGCCTAGGCATGGATATTGCGTGGGAAGGGAGTGGCTTGGATGAAAAAGGCATAGATCGCGTAACTGGCAAAACTATTATAGAGATTGATCCATCCTACTACCGTCCTGCAGAGGTTGATGTACTGATCGGCGATTCCTCAAAGGCACGTACTGAACTCGGCTGGGAGCCTACGGTTTCCTTCGAGGAGCTCATACACGAGATGGTCGATCACGATCTGGAGCAGGAGTCTAAGCAGCTATAGAATATGGAAAAGAATGCTCCCATCTTCATAGCAGGACATCGGGGGTTGGTAGGCTCGGCGCTCCTGCGCGCTTTTAGCAGTGCCGGGTATACGAATATCCTCACCCGTACGCGTGACGAGCTTGATCTCACCGACGCAAAGGCAGTCCGTGCTTTTTTTGAAGCCGAGCGGCCAGAGTACGTCCTGCTCGCCGCGGCAAAGGTCGGCGGCATTCTCGCAAACCGGGATAATCCCGCCGACTTCATCCGCGAAAACCTTGCTATAGAGCTCGCGGTCATAGACGCTGCCCGCCACGCTAACGTACGGAAGCTTCTCTTTCTCGGCAGTTCCTGCATATACCCAAAGTTCGCACCTCAGCCTATAAAGGAAGACGCGCTGCTTTCGGGCGAGCTGGAAGACACCAACCGCGCGTATGCCATCGCCAAGATCGCCGGGATAGAGCTCTGCCGGGCATACCGGGCACAGTATGGATGCGACTTCATCAGCGTCATGCCGACCAACCTCTATGGCCCGGGCGACAACTTCCACCCGGAGCATTCCCATGTGCTCCCTGCCCTACTGCGGCGTTTCCATGAAGCGAAAGAATCAGGCGCACCGGAGGTGGCGGTATGGGGGACAGGTGCCGCACGCCGTGAATTCCTGCATGTCGACGATCTTGCAAGCGCCTGTCTCTTCCTCATGGAAAACTATGACGGTGCGGAGATCGTGAATATCGGTACCGGAGAGGACCTCTCCATCAAAGAGCTCGCCGAACTAATGACAGGCATCACCGGCTTCACGGGGACAATCGCATGGAATACGTCGAAGCCTGACGGGACTCCGCGAAAGCTTCTCGATGTCTCGAAGCTTCATAAGCTTGGATGGAAGCATTCGATCGGACTCCTGGAAGGCATTCAGAGCACGTATGCATGGTACCTAGAACACCTCGCACAGAGGCCAAACCCTGATGATGGAGACTGATTCCCTTACCTACGCGACCCTCAAGAATCTTAGCTATAGCCTCCTCGGGTATGGGTGGCCGCTCATTTTCGCGCTCTTTGTCACGCCAATCATCGTCCTCAACCTGGGAACTCGCGATTATGGGGTATACATATTCATAAACACCATTGCGAGCCTGCTGGGACTTCTCGACCTCGGCGTCTCTACGGCTACCCAGAAATACTTGTCTGAGTACTCGGCGACTGAAAGTCGCCGAGGGCTTTCGTCGCTCATTCGCTCGATGAATACACTCTTCCTTTGCATCGGCAGTATCGGTCTCCTCGTCATGATCGGTATCGGTTTCATCGGCTGTGCGCATTTCAATTGCATCGGGGACACTTCTGTACCATATTCCCTCTTGTTCTTGATCGCGGGAGGCACATTCCTGGTGGAATCCCTGAATTCTGTTTTCGTCTTCACTCCCTACGCATTACAGCGCTTCGATATAAGTACTAAGGTCGGAGCCGTGAAGATAACACTCCAGCAGCTGACCATACTTCTCCTCGTCCTCGGCGGATATTCCCTGTTCTCCATATTCCTTTCAACCTTCGCGTACAGCCTCATATTCTTCTTCGTGAACCAGATCATCGCCCGCAGGATATTGCCGGAAGCGCGCCTGCGGTTCGGGATTCACTTTGAAGAGATCCGGAAAGTATACGCGTTCGGCTTCAGCATTATGCTGAATAACCTGAGCACGAGCACGCTGGCGCATCTCGACCGTTTCCTCATACCAATATTCCTCGGACCTTCCCAGCTCACGTACTACAGCCTTCCAGGAACCATATCGTCGAAAATACCAGGAGTTACGGGCAGCATGTCCTCGGTCATCTTCCCGGTCACGACGAAGGTGCATAACGGCGGCGACCATGCGCAGCTTGTCCGCGTATACCAGCGTTCGCTGCGGCTCGTGACAATCCTCGCCGCGAGCATGGCCATATCGCTCTTCATTTTCTCAACATACTTGCTCCGCTACTGGCTGAATGAGGATTTCGTCCGGAAGTCAGGGCATGTGCTGATGATCTTCGCGGCGATTGCGTTCTTAGTCTCGATCCAGACGCATGTATCGAATTTCCTGTACGGCACGGGGAAACTGAAAGCGATTACGAACACGTCTATCGTCATGGCGCTCGTGAATCTGCTACTGCTTTTGGTTCTGCTGCCGTCCTTCGGCATAACCGGCGCGGCATGGGCATACGTACTCTCCCTGCTTCCTGTCTTCTACCTGTTATATATCGTCGAGGCCCGGTATCTCTCAATTCCGCATTTCTTCAAGCGATACGCGCTCCTGTATTCGAAGCTCATAGCTACCGGCGTTCTTTTGTACATCTTTGCGCACTTCGCGCTTATTCCACTCTCAAAGAGCTTCGCCGCGTTGCTCGTCATCGGTCCGCTTTCCGTACTCTCCTACCTCTTCATCTTCTGGAGACTGCGATTCTTCGATACTGAAGACCTTAGGGAGGTTCGGGCCTATATGTTTCTTGTGGGAAGGAGAATGAAGATATGGAACCGGTAAGCAGCAGGCTGAGAGAAGTGTGTTTTAATGAAGGTACGAGGCACTAGCATATGCGCGCACTCATCACCGGAATCAACGGCCAGGACGGCTCATACCTCACCGAGCTCCTGCTGAAGAAGGGGTATAAGGTATTCGGACTTGCGCGCAATACCGAGACTTCCTTCCCTCGAGGATTTACGGTCGATCCTGGCGCAGAGCTAACCATACTCCCTGGCGATATGCGCAACCAGGACTCGCTTGAGCGCGCGCTGCGCATCGCGAACCCCGACGAGCTGTATAACCTTGCGGCCCAGTCGCACGTCGGGACGTCGTTCGCGGAGCCTGAGATGACAATGGAGATAAATTACGCGGCTGTCAGCAAGCTATTCGAAGCCGCCCGGGACATCAACCCTTCCATACGCATATACCAAGCATCATCGAGCGAGATGTTCGGCGCAACACCCGCCCCGCAGAACGAGCAGTCCCCGTTCGCCCCTATCAGTCCCTACGCGATAAGCAAATATAAGGCATACGAAGAATTCGTGGTCGGCGCGCGAGATGCAGGGAAAGGCTACATTTGTTCTGGCATCCTCTACAACCATGAATCGCCTCGAAGGCGTCCTATATACGTAACTCGAAAAATTACCCAGTCTATGGCGCAGATCGCGCGCGGAGAGCGGGATAGCTTCGAGCTTGGGAATCTCGATTCTGCCCGTGATTGGGGATACGCCAAGGATTACGTCGAAATGATGTGGCGCATGCTTCAGCAAGAGGTTCCTGAAGACTTCGTCATCTCCACGGGGGTGACGCATACCGTACGCGACTTCGTGAACGCTGCAGCGGCCGCGCTCGAAATGCCCCTCTCTTGGAAAGGAGAGGGGCTGAACGAGGCCGCTCAAGACGCTAACGGCAAGACTATCTTGCAGATCAATCCAGATTTCTATCGCCCGCAAGACGTCCAGGACTTACGGGGAAACAGCGCAAAGGCGCGATCCATGCTCGGATTCGAGCCGAGCGTGACGTTCGAAGAGCTCGTCGCGCTCATGGCCATTGCTGATTATAATGAGTCCCATGAGCCAGCAGCGCGTCTCGATCATCATTCCCTGCTATAACTGCGAGGCAACCGTACGCGAAGCCGTCGCATCCTGCTTCCGGCAAGGAATAGAGGGGTTTGAAATCGTCATGATAGACGATTGCTCGACGGACCGTACGTGGGAGATACTGGAGGAGCTTTCCCAGATGCACCCTGAAGTACGGGTCAGCCAGCATGACCGGAACCGCGGCGGAGGTGCGGCA
>CAYOKK010000027.1:0-7958 GCA_964404565.1 uncultured Candidatus Saccharibacteria bacterium | reverse complement strand
GAGCTCGTTGACGGTGAAGTGCTTGCCGATGTCTCGCAGGAAGTCCACGAGCTTCACCTTGAGGAGCCAGTCTGCGTTATCGACGACGGTGATTCTGCGCCCGAGTATCGCCTGCATCTGGCGCTTGAGCGCCTTCTTGTTCTTTGCGACGATCTTTGGGTCTGAAAGCGGCCGCTCCCCCTTCTCCTTCGGGTCGCCGATCATGCCCGTACCGCCGCCCACCAGGAGGATAATCTTGTGCCCGGCGTCCGCGAGCCGCTTCATGAGAAGCACGACGACCAGGTTCCCCGCCTGCATGGAATCGGCAGTAGGGTCGACGCCCAGGTACACAGTGCGTTTCTTACTCAGTATTTCTTCAAGCTCGGCGCTCGTGTGGTCTACCAGTCCGCGCGCCTTCAAATCATCTGCCAGGTTCATATACGGAATATAGCATGAGGCTGCGGAGCGCAAGATACCGAGGCTTAGTGCACGAAGAAGAGAAGGCCTACCATGGGCGCAATGAACCACCAGAAGAAGTACTTGCTCGGCTCGAATAAGCTGTTTATGGGATCAGGAAAGGAGTATATGTTGTTCACGTCGAAGGCATGGTACGCGAGCGCGAGCAGGAATGTCGCGGCCAGGAACGAGAGCACGAAGCGCGGCACGAAGGAAAGAACGCCGAAGCCGGTCCCCACCAGCCGCTGGATGAAATGGAACGGCAGGAATGTGGCGATGGCATAGAGGACGATGCTGATGAGCGCCTTCACGAGCGTCGTACCGCCGGCTGCGATCACGTCGTCAGTGTACGGAAAGACCGAATAGATAGCGTAGCCGGCGTAGAACGCCAGAAGGATCGAGATAATGCCGCCTCTCCCCGCTTTATAGGAGAATCCGATCATCACGAGCGTGAGTATGACCAGGATGAGAAAGTTTCCCACGAGGACCCATGCGCTCGACGCGCCCTGCGCCGCAAACGTGTTTACGCTGCTGGTGATTCCGGTGAGTGCGTCCATTATCTGCAGTATAGCGCACGGGAGGGGCGCGGTTCTCACTATCCGCTTATGCCAAGGAATACCGCAATTAATTGTGGTATTCCTTGGAGTCAGAACCCTTCGCTCTTGAGCTCCTCTATCGCCTTCTTGGCCTTGCTCGAGAGCTTCTTCGGAAGCGTCGCGGAGAGACGGATAAGCAGGTCGCCTGAACCGCGATCGGTAGCGACTCCCTTGCCGCGCAGGCGCAGCGTCTCTTCCGTATCGCTCATGGGCGGCACCTTCACGTCGAGCGTCTTTCCGTCTATGGTCGTGACGTTCAGGGTAGTGCCGAGGAGTGCATCAGTAAGCTTGAGAGGCGCGTTCATGACGAGGTTGAGCCCGTCCTTCTTGAAGATCGGGTGCGGCTTCACGTGCACCTTCACGTACAGGTCGCCGGACGTGCCGTTCTTGATAGCCTCGCCCATGCCCGGCATGCGGATCATCTCGCCGCCGTCTATGCCGGCGGGAATGGTGACCTTTATTTCTTCCTGCTTCTTCAGCACGCCGCGCCCTTTGCAGTTCTCGCAAACTTCTGTCGGTATCTTGCCGGAACCCTCGCAGGTCGGACAGGTGCGCACGCTCGAGAACTGGCCGAGCATGGAGTTGCGGGTCTCGTGCACGCGGCCGGAGCCGTTGCAGGTCTCGCACGTCTTCATCTCCGTGCCAGGCTTCGCCCCGTCGCCTTTGCAGACATCGCATTTGCTTATCTTCGAGATGAGCACCTCGCGCTGGCCGCCGAGCACGGCTTCCTTGAAGCTCACCTCTATATCTATCGAAATATCGCGGCCGCGGCGTGCGCGCGGCGCTCCCCCGCCGAAGATATCTGCGAAGCCGCCGCCGAAGAGATCGGAGAAATCGAACTCGACGCCTCCCTGCCCGAAGCCGCTGAAGTCGAATCCGCCGAACGGATTGCCGCCCTGCGCGCCTGCTCCCCCGCCG
Source organism: uncultured Candidatus Saccharibacteria bacterium (assembly GCA_964404565.1). GTDB lineage: Bacteria > Patescibacteriota > Minisyncoccia > Phycocordibacterales > Phycocordibacteraceae > C7867-001. Next base: position 6,009 of record CAYOKK010000027.1, on the reverse strand, counting down.
AAGGTCTGCCCGTAGTTGTCGTACTCGCGGCGGCGCTTCTCGTCGCCGAGCACGCTGTACGCCTCGGTGATTTCCTTGAACTTCGCCTCATCGCCCCCCTTGTCTGGGTGGTGCTTCTGCGCGAGCTTGCGGAACGCCTTCTTCACCTCGTCTTGCGAGGCTTTCTTGTCGACACCTAGGGTTTCGTAGTAGTTCTTTGCCATATCGTTAGCCTAACTATACGCCTATCAGATTTTCTGTGCAAAAGAATCAAATAAAGCTGAGACAGATATGAGTAAATGGTAAGGGCGGCTCGTATATACGAGCCGCCCTTATCTTATATTCGCCCGATAATTACTGCTGCGGATTCTCGCCTTCTTCGGTCTTCTCGTTGAAGTCGGCGTCCTTCGCTTCGCCGCTCGGCTGCTCGCCTGCGGCACTGCCAGCACCTTCAGCTGCGCCTTCGCCTCCCTGTGCGCCGTCGCCATTCTCCTGCTGAGCCTTCATCATAGCCTCCCCGACCTTGGAGAGGGTCGCGGAGAGCGCATCAGAAGCGGCCTTGATAGCCTCGAGGTCGTCGCCTTCGCGCACCTTCTTGAGCGCGTCTACCTTCTCGTTCACCTCGGTCACGACATCGGCCGGAGCTTTGTCGCCTGCGTCCTTCACGGCCTTCTCGGCCGTGTATGCGAGCTGCTCGGCCTGGTTCTTGGCCTCGATGAGATTCTTGCGCTTCTCGTCCTCTGCCGAGTGCGCTTCGGCATCCGCTTTCATCTTCTCGATGTCTTCCTTGGAAAGTCCGGTCGAGCCTTCGATGCGGATAGACTGCTCCTTGCCAGTGGTTTTTTCGGTCGCTTTGACGGTGAGGATGCCGTTGGTATCGAGGTCGAAAGAGACTTCCACCTGCGGCATGCCGCGCGGTGCTGGCGGTATGCCATCGAGCATGAATTTGCCGAGCGACTTGTTGTCGGCGGCCATCGCGCGCTCGCCTTGCACCACGTGGATCTCGACGCTGGTCTGGTTGTCAGCAGCCGTAGAGAAGGTCTGGCTGCGTGAAGTCGGTACGGCCGTATTGCGCTCGATGAGCTTGGTAGCGACGCCGCCCATCGTCTCGATCGAGAGCGAGAGCGGGATCACGTCCACCAGAAGGATATCCTTCACGTCGCCCTGGAGGATACCGGCCTGGATAGCGGCGCCGATGGCCACGACCTCGTCCGGATTCACGCCCATATGGAGTTCCTTTCCGAAGACCTTCTTCACCTCTTCCTGGATGAGCGGCATGCGGGTCTGGCCGCCCACCATGATGATCTCGTTGATGTCGCCCGGCTTCATGTTCGCCGCTTCGAGCGCGCGCTTCACGATGTCGATGGAGCGCTGCACGTATTCGCTCGCGAGCTGCTCGAGCGTGGCACGGGTGAGCTTCAGAAGGAGGTGCTGCGGACCTTCTGCCGTGCTCGTAATGAACGGGATATTGATCTCCGTCTCCGAAGAGCTGGAAAGCTCGTGCTTGGCCTTCTCTGCCGCCTCGTCGAGACGCTGGAGCGCGAGCGCATCCTTAGTGACGTCGATGCCGCTCTCCTTCTTATACTCGTCGGCGATCCAGCGGACGATCTTCTGGTCGATGTCGCGGCCGCCCATGTGGCTGTCGCCGTCGGTCGACTTCACTTCGATGACGTCGTCGCCGACTTCGAGCACAGACACGTCGAACGTGCCGCCGCCGAAATCGTACACGACGATCTTCTCGTCCTTCTTCTTATTGAAGCCGTACGCGAGCGCAGCCGCGGTCGGCTCGTTGATGATGCGCTTCACGTCGAGGCCCGCGACCTGGCCTGCGGCCTTCGTCGCGTTGCGCTGCGCATCGTCGAAGTACGCCGGCACGGTGATGACCGCTTCGGTTATCTTCTCTCCGAGCTTCGCCTCGGCATCGGCCTTGAGCTTGGAGAGGATCATCGCGGAGATCTCCTCAGGGCGATAGTCCTTATCACCGAGGTGCACAAGCACGCCGCCGTCAGGTCCGGACTTGATCTCGTACGGAAGCACGTCCTTGTCCTTCTTGATCGCCTCGTCTTCGAAGCGATGGCCCATGAAGCGCTTGATACCGTAGATGGTGTTCTTCGGGTTGGTGACGGCTTGGCGCTTGGCGAGCGTGCCGACGAGACGTTCCCCGTTCTTAGCTATGGCGACAATGGACGGAGTCGTGCGGGCGCCTTCGGAGTTCTCGATGACGCGCGCTTCGCCGCCCTCCATGATGGCCATAGCGGAGTTGGTCGTACCCAGGTCGATTCCTAGAATTTTTGCCATATATTGTTGAAAAGGTTATGTACTAAACGTATACGCCCAATATAAAAGCCCAGATGAAGATAGTTTACGCTTCATGAAAGGGCTTCGCAAATATCTCTGGGGCACCGAATACTTCCTTTCACGTGCTCGTCTCGAGGCCTGCACGGCTCCGCGCGTTCAAGGATGTATTCTCTGCCCCACCAGTCGTTACTCGCCCTGTATCTGGAAGACGCGGACGCGTGCGGGACGAAGGATGGTGTCGCCGATGAGGTACCCTTTCTCGAGCACTGCGCTGACAGTATCGTCCTGCGCAGCATCATCGGTCGTATCAGTTCCGAGCGCCTCATGTTTGGCTGGATCGAACGCCTCGCCTTCCTCGCCTATGGCAACGATGCCGAAGCTGGAGAATGCAGATTCCAGCTGTTTGGCGATGCCTGAGAAGCCTTCTGGGAGCTCGCCTGCCGCCTTCGCCCGCTCAAGGGCATCATACGCGGGAAGGAGCGCCTTTACGGCCGCTACGGTGCCCTGCTTCTTTGCGGTGCTCTTATCTTCCTCGATGCGCTTGAGGACGTTCACATAGTCAGCTTTGGCGCGCTGCCAGCCGTCCAGGTATTCCTGCTTCTCGCGCTTAGCGGCCTCGAGTTCCTTCTTCACCTTCTGGAGCTTGGTGTCGGCGCGCGATTCCGTCGCCTCGAGCTCCTCTTCGCTCATGCCGTCTTCTTCGCGGCCGTCGCGTTCGAATACTACGTCGTCATGCATATCATCCATGTATAGACTATGCCCGAAAGCGCGAACGTCGTCAAAATCAGCGATGCATGCTAAGGTCGGTTCAGACCTAAGGGAGGCTACTAATGTCTGATACCTATCTTGTCCAGATCTCTCTTCCCATTCTCGGGGAGATAATCCTGGGGACGCTTGAGGCTGACTCCGGTGAGGATGCCCAGAAAAAGGTTCTCAACACCCTTATGGAGAACGGCATGGCGCCCGAGGACATCAGTTACGGCGCCGCCAGACACCCGTCCATTACCCTGCCTTGCGACGTCAAGCTCATCATCAGCCGGAGCATGCGTCTTGAGCACTGGGCACACCTGGTTCCGCTCCTTATTCCGTACGAGAGATAACGGTGATAGCCGTGAGGATTGAATTTCTCACGGCTATTTTTCGTAGCTTGTACTACTCCGTCGTGTCGCCGAGGAACTCGTCCGCGTGAGCTGCCTCGTCGCGGTCGGCGTCCTCCTTCGTCTGATGCACGACGCCGTCCTTGTGGTGCGGCATGGAGTATATAGTGTAGAGCTTCAGCGGCTCATCGCCCGTGTTCACGAAATTGTGCTGGGTTCCTGCAGGAACGACGATGGCGAAATCGTCCTCGATATCATGCTCGGTACCGTCGAGTATCGCTTTTCCCTTCCCCTGCTCGATGCGCAGAAACTGGTCGACGCCGTGCACCTCCATGCCGATCTCTCCCCCGACCGGGATGCTCATGAGGACGAGCTGCGAGTAGTTGGCGGTATAGACGACCTTGCGGAAATTGTCATTCTCGAGCGTCTGCGTCTCGATGTTCTGTACGTATCCTTTCATAGTATCTCTGGAGTTACTGCTATGTTCCTACTCTACCACTCGCTGATTAACGCTGCATTAAGAAGCCCCGTCCGGATGGACGGGGCTTCTTCCAAAGCGGAGCAAACGTCTTTTCTATGCGAGCGAAAGCATCGACATATTCTGCAGCGAGCGCAGAAAAGACGTTTGCGCAGCTCTTAGCGTTTGCTCCACTGCGGGCGCTTGCGTGCCTTGCGGAGGCCCGGCTTCTTGCGCTCGACCGCACGCGGGTCGCGCTTGAGGAAACCGGCCGCCTTGAGCGGCTTGCGCAGGCCTTCCTGGGCAAGCGTGAGCGCACGGGCGACGCCCATGCGGATAGCTTCTGCTTGGGAGGTGATACCGCCGCCACGCACTTTCGCGTCGATGGTGAACGTACCCTCTACCTCTTCGAGTCCGAACGCGTCGAGCGGGATATTGCGGCGGTCGTCGGTCTTGAAATACTCGTCGCCCGGGACGCCGTTCACGGTGACGGTCATCTTGTCAGCGGGCGTGAGCTTCACGCTTGCCGTCGCAGTCTTGCGGCGGCCGACAGCGAAAGTATACGCGTTCTTGTTCTTTGTTTCAGGCATGATGGTTAGGATTCTACAGGATTACAGCGTGATGGAAAGGCGCTTCATTCGTTCCTTGCGGAGCTTGTTGCGCGGGATCATGCCGTCGACCGTGGTCCGCACGACTTCCTCGATACCCTTCTTAGCCTTGAGTTCGGACATGGTCTGCGAACGCAGGCCGCCCGGGAAGCCGGTGTAGCGGATGTAGGTAGTCTGTGCCTCCCGCTTCTCGCTGATAGAGAGCTTCGAAGCGTTCGTGATGGTCACGTGTACGGGAAGGACGAAGTTCTTCACGTATTGCGGCGACTTCTTGCCGAGGAGCGCCTGTGCGGCCTCGCTGGCGACGCGGCCGAGTGTGCGGCCGGTCGCATCGATGGTGTACTCGATGGGATCGACTCCCTGGAGGGTGCGCTGCGCGCTTACTTTCTGTGCAATCGTAGTTTTCATGATAGTTCTGTTCTCAACCCTTAGACGAAGGCGATGTACGCGGTATCGCGAGCATTCACCGCATTCGGCGCGCGCTTGACGATGCGGACGTAGCCGCCAGGACGCTCGGCGTAGCGGGGCGCGAGCTCGGTAAAGACCTTCTTCACCGCCTCGTCGTCGTTGCCCAAGCGGGATGCGACCAGGCGACGGTTCGCTACCGAATCGACGCGCCCGCACGATACGATCTTTTCGATCATCGGGCGGAGCTCCTTGGCTTTCGCTTCGGTCGTCGAAATACCCTCATGGAGAATGAGAGAACGGGCGAGAGAGCGCATGAGCGCTGTCCGCTGATTCTTCGGCCGGTTGAAGGCACGTCCTTTTACGCTGTGTGGCATGATAGCTACTCTAACACGTTTGTAATAACTCGTCCAAACTACTCGCCTTTGAGCGAAAGGCCGAAGCCTGAGAGCGCCGCTTCGATGTCTTCGATGGCCTTGTCACCGATGCCGTCGATCTCCTTAAGGGCGCTGGCGGTCTTGCGGGTAAGCCCTGCTGCGCTCTTGATACCGGCGTCCGAAAGGACGGTCGCGGTGCGCGTAGGCAGGCCCATATCTTCTATCTTGAGCTTTGCCGCATCGGTTCCTGCCGGCGCATCAGCGTCTGCGCGCTCTTCTTCAGCTTCTTCCTCGCGGCCCTCCTGGAAGCCTACGACGGCTTTGAGCTGGTGGATCATGATCTCAACGGCGCGCTCGAGCGCCTCGCGCGGGCCGATGGTGCCGTTGGTCTCGATGAGGATGCGCAGGCGGTTGAAGTCGGTACGGTCGCCGACGCGCATGTTCTCTACCTCGTAGTTAGCGCGACGGATCGGCGTGAACGTAGCATCGAGCGCGATAGTGCCGATGTCGACTTTTTCCTTGGTGAGCACTTCGCGCGGCACATACCCGAGACCGCGTTCGATCGTCGCTTCGAGCTCGAACGATCCTTTGCCGGCGATATCAGCGATGTGCTGCTCCGGGTTAGCGACTTCTACCTGGGTCGGAAGCTGGAAATCTGCAGCCGTAATGGTCTTCGGACCTTTCACGGAAAGACGGATGGTCTGCGGCTCGTCGCCGTGCAGGGTGAAGTGCACGCGCTTCAGGTTCAGGAGGATCTCCATGACTGATTCGCGGACGCCCTCGATGGT
>CAYOKK010000026.1:0-9811 GCA_964404565.1 uncultured Candidatus Saccharibacteria bacterium | reverse complement strand
TGCACTCCACCGGCCACGGAAACTCCGGCGAGCTCGTCTGGATCAACCAGCAGGTGAACTCGAAGTTCTTCATGCCTGGCTACGGCTACTACTCCATGACCTGGAGCCATGCAAAGGCTGTCGAGCAGGCAGGACGCTCGCGTGACAGCATCGTCATCGCCGACAACGGCACCGTCATCGATATCGTCGACGGAGAGCGCCTTCAGATACACAAGGACAAGGTGCCTTCAGCGCCGCTCGTCGTAGACGGCTTCGCTATCGGCGACATGCAGGAGGTGGTCATCCGCGACCGCCAGGCGCTCTCCAAGGACGGCATGTTCGTCATCATCGCTACCGTGAACCTCAAGACCGGCAAGCTGCGGAAGTCCCCGGACATCATTTCCCGCGGATTCATCTACCTGCGCGAGAGCCAGGAGCTGCTGAACCAGTCTCGCCTCCTCATCAAGAAGACCGTGGAAGAATCCACGCGCGGCATGAACCCGGTCGACCTCGATTACGTGAAGAACACCCTCACGGACGCAGTCTCCGGCTTCCTCTTCAACGCGACCAATAAGGCGCCGATGGTCATTCCGGTACTGATCGGCGTATAAGGCTCCACGGATTATTCCCTGCGACGTGCTCGCTCGAGGCCTGCACGCTCCGCGCGTCTCGGGAACAATCCGCTCCGCCATGTAAGAAAGAAACCCGCCTATCGGCGGGTTTCGCGTATCTCTCCCTTCTTTGCTGCCGCCTATACAGGCTCCGGATAGTTGATTTCGGCGCCATGCTGCTGGATGTGCTTCACCCAGTCTTCCATCGCATACACGCAACCGTCAAAGTACCAGCCGCTCTCCCAGCCACAGGAACAGACGTGCCGGTCGCACATGCCGCCCTTGTCGGTTTCAGACGTGCCGATATGGTTGATCTCGCGCCCGGCATCTTCTTCTGCCTTGCGTCGTGCCTTGTACAGATCTGCAGCATCCATGCTCGCCTCCTTAAGAACTCTATGACGAAGGTAGCACATGACTGCGCAAACCGGAACTTATGATGGAAGACGGTACGTTGAGCGAGTTTTCTCCACTAAGCCCTCGCGCACGAGCTTTTCGAGCTGCTCCTCAACCTGTAGTTTGCGTTTCTCGGGAAAAAGCTTCAGGAGCGCTGCTTTTGAGGTCGGTTTTGCGGCGGCTGCGCGCAGGATAGCGCCACGCGCTTCCCTGCCGGAACCCTTGAACGCAGCCTGCTTCACGTATCCTTTGCTCTTCGCGTTTATGCGCACGCCGGAGCGCTTCAGGTGCGCGCCGTAGTCCATGAGGGCGGCGTACCATTCGCGTGATCCGAGAACTCTAGAGTTAGCTCTAGAGTTCTTCGGGAGCGCCTTCTCGAGCACGGCGAGCACTTCGCTATCCGGAATACCGCTCCTATCGGCGAAGAAATGATGGATGACCGCCGTGCGCAGGTTCGTCTCGATAAATACGACATTTTCGTCGTAGGCAAAGGCGGCGATGGCGCGCGCGGTATACGGACCGACACCGGGAAGCGCTTCAAGCTCTTCGACCGTGCGCGGCACCTTCCCGCCGTGCTGCTTCATGATCACCTTCGCGGCGTCGTGCAGCATCTTCGCGCGGCGGTTGTACCCGAGCCCCTGCCAGCTCCGGAGCACATCCGAAAGCGGTGCGTCCGCAAGCGCGCGCACCGTCGGATATTTCTTCATCCACTCTCTGAAATACGGGATCACCCGCTCCACCTGCGTCTGCTGGAGCATCACTTCCGAGACGAGTACGCGGTACGGCGTGCGCGAACGCCGCCACGGCAGCGTATGACGTCCCTCCTTTCGATAGTACGAGAGGACTATCCTTCTAAACTGCGGAATGGTCGGCGGCATCGTGCGTCGGCTCGCCCTCGCTCGGCTTAGATGGGTGCGCGTTCGTTCCTTCATTCATCAGGAGCGCAGCGATGAGGTATAGGAGCACGCCCGGGAAGAGGCCGGTGGCTATCAGGAAGACAATGAAGATAATGCGCAGAAGGGTCGCATCAAGCGAGAAGTATTCGGCAAAGCCGCCCAGTACGCCGAGGAGCATACGGTCAGATCTGCTTCGGTGAAGTTTTTTCATGAAAAAAGTATAGCAAAGGTGCCTGTGCGATGCATGAAGCTGCCTGCCGCACGCTGTCAGATGTCGTATATGACATCTTTGCGTTCTACGACGACCTTCCACCCGTTCTGGAGCGCGTGGCGGTATAGGGTACGGTTCGGATTGAACGCTATCGGCTTCTCTACCACCGTCAGCATGGATATGTCGCTCTCCGTATCGCCGACACCGATGGAACCTTCGAGCGTGAGGCTTTCTTTCTCGACGGCGCGCGTGAGTATTGCGGACTTGTTCTTGATAAGGTACTCGTCCTCTATCTCGCCCGTGAAGCGGCCCGCGGCATCGCTTGCATAGAACGTGCCGTACGACTTATGGAATCCCTGCTCGTACGCGAAGCCGTCGACGATGAACTTCGGCGAGTGCGAGACGGCGAGCAGGTAGTAGCCGCGCTCCTTGAGATCGGAAACGAGATCGCGCGTATAGCGGTAGGTGCGGTTGCGCATCTCTTCGATGACTTCTCCGGCGACGTCTGCGACGTCGCCGTACGGTGCGCCCTTCGCGTGCGCAGCGAACGAGGCTACCACTTTCTGTATGTACGGCTCGTAGTCGCCCTTGCGGTCGAGCCATTCTTCCTGAGCGCGCTCATACTCCTTACGCGCCTCTTCCGGAAAGACGCCGCGCAGGATCAGCCTGTCCACGAGCTCTATCAAGAGGCTCGAGCGGAATATCGTGCCGTCTATGTCGAACACGGCAACCGGTCGGTTCGCTTCCATACCTCTATCGTACCGCATGCGCGAACGCATTGCGATTACCTAATATATGTTGTAAAATGCGCCCACGGGTGCAGGGAGCACCCGTATTCTGTTCTTTCCAGGGAAAGGGAGGAAAATGCAAGTGATAGACATCGAAGGGAACCCTCATGCCGAAAAGGCGGCCAAGCTCCGTACGCAGGTGCTCGAATCTCTTCCGTTCATAGAGACGCTGGAAGAGGAAGAGCGGCTCGAGTTCGGAGCCGATTACTGGGAGACCGCCGTCCGGCTCCGTATCGCGATGCGCGACTACGAAGGTGCGTTCCACCGCATCCAGGTCGCCCTTCTCGGCGCGAAAGCGTTCGAAGGACCGGACGGCATCTGCCGCGGCCATGTCGATGGCGAGCCGGTCGGGCTCTTCTGCTCGACCGATGTCGCGATCGGCCTCGTGAACCTTCTGTATCGCGCCATGCGCGATGCGAACCTGCTCACGAGCATCGCGAGCGTTCCGCTGCCTGAAAAGGCATGGGGACCGCTCTTCCCGCGCGGCCAGCACATTGCGCGGGCGATCGGCTATGAGGCGAACTGCCTCAGGTTCATTACGGGCCTCGAGGCGATCGCCATCGCCGAGTACCTGAGCCGGCGGCGCATTTCGGTTCACTGAGTTTCCTTCACTTCCGCGTATGCGGGGGCCGGACATCTTCGATGTCCGGCCTTTTCTTATATCTATCTTCTGGCTGCTTTTTCTCTACTTTGCCTTCGGCCAGCGGTCTGCGGCAGGCGGCCACAGTTTCGTAAGCGGGTGGTCGGCGCACTCGTGCGGGCGCGCCGGGCACACGTAGCGGCCGTACAGCACCAGGCCGTTATTCACGTACCGCCAGTCCTTTTTCGGCACGAGCGCTTCGAGATCTTTGGAGATCTTCGTGAGGTCTGTCTGGGCCGTAAGGTCGAAGCGCAGCGCGAAGCGCCGTACGTGCGTATCCGTCGGGATTCCTTCCCATATGTCATACAGCTCGCCGAGTATCACGTGCGCAGACTTATAGGCGATGCCCGGCAGCATGGTCAGTTCTTTCGCAGTCTTCGGTACCTTCCCGTCGAATTCCTCATATGCCGTCTTCCCTGCCGCGATGAGATTCTTCGCCTTTGCGCGATTGAACGTGATACCGGCCGTCTCGGCAGCAAGGGTATCCCAATCGGCCTTCGCGAAATCTGCGGCTGTCTCATATTTCTTGAATAGAGTCTCCGTTACCTCATTCACCTTCTTATCCGTGCACTGCGCCGAAAGCATCACGGCAGCGGCGAGCTGGAACGGTGTCGAGTAGCGGAGTTCGGTCTTCGGCTGCGGATACGTTTTCTTGAGGTACGCGACGATCTTTCCCGCACGCTCCTTCCGCTCTTCTGCAGTGCTCGTAGCCGGCAGTCCTGCGCTCATACGCCGCGTTCTCCTAAGTCTGCCAGTACCTCGGCAGCATGCTTTTCCGGCTTCACGTTCTCATACACCTTCGCGATATTCCCTTCTGGGTCTATCAAGAAGGAGGTGCGCAGCACGCCTTCGTATTCACGGCCCATGAATTTCTTCTTTCCCCAGACACCGTACGCCGCAACCGCCTCTTTCTCTTCGTCGGCAAGGAGCATGAACGGCAGTTCGTACTTCTCTGCGAACTTTGCGTGGCTTTTCACTGAATCAGGCGAGATGCCGAGCACGGCCGCCTTCTCTCCGCTGAAGTGCGGAAACGCATCGCGTATCCCGCACGCCTCCTTCGTGCAGCCGGGGGTATCATCCTTCGGATAAAAATAAAGGAGTACCCACCGGCCGCGGAAGTCAGCGAGCGAGCGTTCCTTTCCCTCTTGGTCAGGGAGCATGAACTCAGGAGCAGGAGTGCCGGTGCGCGGAAGCGAAGACATAGATATAGAAGGATTACAGGCTAGTAGTAAATGCGGTGCGATACGCAGTGCGGAACAGCGCGCCTGCGCACACGAGCGCAAGGGCGCATATGAACGCCGTCCCGACAAGCGGCAGCAGCCCGGCAAGGTGCACGCATACCGTGCCGAGCGCCGCATCCTGCCACGTAAGGTCGCGCGCGCCGCGGATCTTATATAGCGTCGTCCTGCGCAGGAGCGCGCCGATAACGATCCCGCAGAACGCGTACGAAACGATCGCCATGAAGGCATACATGATCGCGAGCAGGAAGGCGAGTTCCGCGCCTACGAAAGAAACGAGCAGAAGAACGCAGAGGATCGGCGTAAGGACGGCGAGCGCAGCGCCGAGCAAGAAGAGCCGCAGTGTTGGCCTGACTCTCCGTGTCAGCACGGCATCGGCGATGCGCTCGGAAAATATCGGGAAGAGGCCGGCGATAAGGCCGGCGACGATAGCCGCGGCAAGCACGCGCACGGCGAAAAAGAGAAGGCTGCCGATGAGCGCGTACTGGTGCGCCTGCTTGCTTGTCGGCACGTACGAGTACGCACCTGTATAGCGGGTGCCGCCGTCGATAGCGGCGCTTTCCGGAACGGAAAGCGCTTCCGGCGCGCTGTACTTGAGCACGCCCCGGATGTGCGTGTCCTTTCCGATCGCGAAATGGTTGCTCGCGATGACGGACACATCGCCCGCGTACTCGCCGGCGAGCGCCACGTCCGCTCCGTAAATCGTGACGTCGCCCTCTGATGACCCGTCGACCGTAACGGCGCCTCCTGCAGCATATATGCTATGCGCGCTGCCCGTTATGCGTACGCTCCCGCCTGCTGCGGCGATATCGCCGCCCACGTCGCCGCGCACGGTCACCCGCCCGCCCGCAACGCGCACATCCCCTCCTGCGCCCTGAGCGACCGCTACGGTACCCCCGGCCGCGAGAACGTCGCCTGCGACCGGAGCGGTCACGCTTACGCTCCCGCCGATAGTGATCAGGTCTGCCGGGAGCGGCTGCTCGATGGTGACTTCCGACTCAGCAAGGTAGGCATTGGACGAAGACGACGTTGAAGCCGCCGCGGCGCTCGCAGTCGGCGCGTCCGCCGCTCCGACTGTCAGTGGCAGTGCCAGAAGAGGTAGGAGAGGGATCAGCAGGAGGCGGCGCATAGCGGAAACGTTAAGTCATGGCGTGCAACGGCGCTGGCCGATGGCGTACCAGCTTGAATGTCGTGACGAAGATGCCGACAGAGAGCGCGAAAGAAGCGACGCAGTAGATGCAGATAGCGTCGATCACGAAAAGCTGCAGGCCGATGAAGTAGAGCGACATGAGGAAGCCGAGGCATCCGAACAAGAAAAGCAGCTGCATGAGACGGCGCACCGGCGCCGAATACGCGAGCGCGCTGGCGATGAACACGACCCCGTAGAAGAAGACGCCGTATACGCCGAGGGGGATTCCGAAAAGGTGCGAGTACGGGCTCTGCGCGACCGCATTGCAGCCCGAAAGCGCGCCTATGCCGCAGTAGAGGGCGGTATTCGTAAGCGCATGCTGGGCCAGGTACCAAGAATCCAAGATGCCCAAGAACGAGAAGATAGTCGTGAGGACCAGGAGGGATGTCCGTCGCATAGTTAAGATAGTATACTACCCTTATATGGACGACGCATCATTCAAGGAAAAGCTTACTCCTGAGGAGTACCGTGTGCTGCGCGAAGGCGGAACCGAGCCGCCGTTCGTAGGCGCATACGTCGACAACCACGAGCCGGGAGTATATCGCTGCCGAGCCTGCGGCGTCGTGCTCTTTGCCTCAGACGCGAAGTTCGATTCAGGAAGCGGCTGGCCGTCTTTCACCGACCCTGCCGTAGCGCAGAACGTCGGCACACGGCCGGATGATTCGCACGGCATGCACCGCACCGAGGTCTTCTGCACCAACTGCGGCAGCCACTTAGGGCACCTCTTCGATGACGGTCCGAAAGACCGCGGCGGCAAGCGCTACTGCGTCAATTCCCTCTCTCTCGACTTTGCTCCGAAAGAAGATTCGGGCGGCCAGTAAATATGCCGAAAGAAAGAGCGCGAAGCCGTAGGCTTCGCGCTCTTTCTCGCTGCACGCGTACTGATTCTCGCGTGCGTTCCTGCCTTATGCTACGGGAGCAGAAGACGGCATCTGCGGACGTGAGTCGGACGGATTGCTGGTCGCAAAGCCGAACACGAGCAGAACGACGCCGAGCACCACATGGAGCCAATGATCGGCCGTGTTCATCGTTACGATGCCGAGAAGCTCGCCGCCGCCTGGGATGAGAAGGAAGCCGAGCACCACCAAGAGAAGGTAGACGATGCCGAAGATCTTCAGCCAGAGCGCGGACTTCGCCGGCGCGGAGTACGCGACGATGAGAAGCACGATGCCGATGATAAGGTGCACGAGGTTGTGAAGCGTGTCGGTGACGAAGAGTCCCGTTCCGCCTACGATCGGATTCGGAACGAAACCGAGGAGGCCGACGAGCACGAATACGATACCGAACACGATTGCAATGGTCTTAGCCATAATTGTTACGAGTATGGAGAATTACTGAATAATCTAACGTTTAGGTTCTACCAGTAGTAATTATAAAAACATTATTGATGTAAAGTTCATGAAGATGGAAAAATATGGGGATAGCCGGCCTGGTGGGATATCTCTCGAAATGCGAGGCATTTCAAGCTATGCTTCTGGTATGAATCATGCCCATACCCGTGCGTACTTTCTCGCCATAGTCACTACCCTCCTCGCTGCACTGACCGTGTACATGCTCCGCCCGTTCCTCGTGACCGTCGGGCTGGCAGCAGTATTCGCCGTCATGTTCGCGCCGCTGAACGGACGCTTCCAACAGGCCGGCCTCTCCCGCGGCCTCGCCGCCTTCGCGACGCTCGTCGTGAGCACGGTGTGCGTAGCGGTTCCGCTCGCATTCCTGAGCGTCCAGCTCTTTCATGAGGCTGAGAACGTATACCAGATCATCTCGCGCCCGGAAACGCTCGCGAACATACAGGCAGCGCTCGTTTCTTTCGGCGCATCCGTCGATCACCTTCTCCCAGGCACCCAGGCATACCTCGCCTCTCTTTCTGCAAACCTGAGCGCGCATGCGCGAGAAGGCCTGCAGTGGGCGCTCGGCAATACGGCTGCCGTCTTTTCGAGCACCTTCAGCTTCCTCCTTCAGTTCTTCGTGTTCATAATGACCCTGTACTACCTGCTCAAAGAAGGTCCGAACCTGCGGAAGCAGATCGAGCGCTTCTCTCCCCTCACCCATGCCGAGACGCAATCGCTCATGGCACGGCTTGCCCGCACCATCAACTCGGTGGTACGCGGCTCGCTCGTGATCGCCTTCATCCAGGGCGCGCTCACGACGGTCGGATTCCTCCTCTTCGGGATCCCGAATGCTGTTCTCTGGGGCACCATCGCCGTCATCGGCGCCCTCATCCCGAGCATCGGCACCGCGCTGGTCATCGTGCCGGGCGTCCTCTACCTCTTCTTCACCAGCCACACCGGCGCAGCCATCGGCCTCGGCCTTTTCGGGCTCTTCGGCGTCGGGGCCGTAGACAACGTGCTGCGGCCGCTCATGGTAGGCGGCAATGCGCGCATTCACCCGCTGCTTATTCTTCTTTCCGTACTCGGCGGCATCGCGCTTTTCGGCCCAGGCGGCATATTCCTCGGCCCGCTGGTAATCAGCCTCCTCTTGGGCCTACTTTCCCTGTACGCGCCGGTTGCGCGCGAAGAGGGCTGACCGCCTCGTCCGCTGCGCCTACGTTCTTTACGAAGGTGCTGAAGCGACCGAGCGCGGCTCGCAAGTGCTTTTTCGTATCCTCGTCCGCAAGCGCACCGCTCTCACTGAACTTCTCGTGCGCCTTCGAGATATATATTTCCGGCTGCGGCATGAGGAGCACATCCAGGTAGAGCAGCACCTTGCGTACATCCGCCTGCGCCAGCGCCGTACCGGTCGCTGCGGAAGTCGCGCCGATCACGTATGCGCGCTTCCCTTCCCAGGCGTTCTCTCCGTACGGACGGCTCGTCCAGTCGAGAAGGTTCTTGAGCGCGGCAGGCATGCTGCGGTTATGCTCCGGCGTCGCGATGATGATGCCGTCCGCAGCCCGTATCTGCTCCTTCGCTGCTGTCGCTTCTTGGGGGTAGGGGTTTTCGAGGTCTTGATTGAAGATAGGCAGCTTGGCGTAGTCAAGCATGCTGAAATCAAGCCCTTCGGGCGCAAGCGAGGGAAGCGCTTCAAGAAGGCGGGTATTGAACGATGCGGTATGCTGGCTGCCGGAAACTAAGAGAATATTCATGGGTTGGTAGCGGTGACGGGTATGTATCCCTTATACCAGTCTCGCCCGCACGCCATTCGTGGGGATAACCTTAGCGGCGCAGCGGGAGCATGAAGGCGACGGCAAGCCAAAACAAGCCGAGAAAAAGCCCTGCGGTCACGTCGGTGAAGTAGTGCACGTTCAGGACGATGCGGCTCGCGGCAATAAGGATGATTACCGCTACAGGAAATGCGACAGCGAACGTTCGCGCCAGCGTACCCTGCGCGCGGCGATACGCACAGACGGCTAAGAACCCGTAGAACGCAGCAGCGAGCGTAGCATGCCCGCTCGGGAACGAGTACGTGTTCAAAGGATCGAGCCAGAGCAGCGCGTCTGGGCGAGCGCGCTCCACGAAGAGCTTGGCGAGCTCCATAGAGAGGGACGATGCCGCGAGCACGAGGAAGAGGCGTACCAGCCCCGGGCGGTCATGCCGCAGGAAGTAGGCGGCGCCGAGCGCGATGGCGGCGATGCCGATGATGCTTCCGAGCGCGGTAACGACAAGGAAGAACTGGATGGCGGAAAGCGTCTGGAACGGAAGGATGTAGGAAACCACCGTCTGATCGATCCTGTTCAGCGCCTCCGGATGAAGGCGCGCCAGCATGAGCAGCAACGCGAAGGCAAGGCCGAAGGACAGGCCGGCGATATGCCACCAAGGATCGTGGCGGAGCTTTCGTCGTATGTAGGCCATGGTGCGTATATAGAGGATACACTATGAAGAATAGAGAGCGGGAGGACCAGAACGCTCCCCCCCCACAAATCAAAAAAAAGC
>CAYOKK010000025.1:0-12387 GCA_964404565.1 uncultured Candidatus Saccharibacteria bacterium | reverse complement strand
AGCCCTCCTGAGCCGATGGTACTCCGCAAGGGGGAGAGTAGGTTGTCGCCAGCGTCCTGGGCGTGTTTTCGTACATGAAGAAGAAAAGCCGCCTCGCTTCGCGAGGCGGCTTTTCTTTCGTATACTGTACTCATGGATTGGGCACAGAAGCGGAAGCTTTCCGTCATTGCGGTACTCGTCGCGGCGGTTCTCGCCGTGCTCCTCATACTCGGCTTCGCCGTCTTTTACAAGACGCCGACCTGCACCGACCAGAAGCAGAACGGGGGCGAGACCGGGATCGATTGCGGCGGTTCGTGCACGACGGTGTGCAGCGCGCAGGCGCAGCCTGCGCGCGTCGTATTCGCCCGCGCGCTCCAGCAGTCTGGACGCAGCGACCTCATCGCGTACCTTGAGAACCCGAATGCGGATGCGTACGCCAAGGATGCGGAAGTCGTGATCGACATATACGGCCAGGACGGAAGCAGGACGCAGAAGCGTGCGCGCATCACGCTTCCGGCGCGCAGCGCTACGCCGCTCTTCCTCCCGGGCATCGCGAAAGGGGCCGTACAGCAGGTATTCGTCTCCTTCGAGGAAGGCGCGCCTGTGTGGATGCGCGGCACAGGATGGGCGCAGCCCGCGCCGTCGACGGGAAACATCGCGATAGAGAACGCGACGACGCGCCCGCGCGTGACCGCGACTATCGAAAACCGTACGGCATACGTACAGCGCGGCGTACCGCTCGTGGCGACGGTCTTTGCTGCGGACGGTTCGGTCATCGCCGCATCGCAGACGGTCGTTCCGCTGCTCCCGCCGCAGGGAAGCGCGCAGGCGGTCTTTACGTGGAATGAGCCGTTCCTCCAGCCGGCTGCCCGGGTCGAGGTCGTGCCGCTCATAGCGCTTCCGCGCCTGGTGCCATGACGGAATCTGCGCGCACAAACCCGTTTCGGGCGCTCCTTTCGACGTGGCCGCTCCTCGCTACGGCGGTGACCCTCTCGCTGCTCGGCGTGCTCACGATGAACCCGTTCAACGGCTCGGCGTCGCTCGCGCCTCGCCAGCTCATCTGGATCGGGCTCGGCATCGCGGTGTATGCCGCGTGCACGCTTATGGATATGCGGTTCATACGCCGCACGCCGGTACTCATTGCCGGGTACATAGCTGCCGTAGTCTTGCTGGCCCTGCTGCTCGTACTCGGCCATACCATCATGGGCGCGAAGTCATGGTTCGACTTCGGCATCTTTGCCTTCCAGCCGGCGGACTTCGCGAAGCTGGTGCTGATCGCGCTCTTGGCGAAATACTTCTCCCGCCGGCATATGGAGATGGGCAACTTCATGCACGTGGTCATTTCCGGCGCCTATGCGGCAGCTATCGTGCTCTTAGTGCTGGTGCAGCCGGACCTCGGGACGGCAGTGATCCTCATGACGGTATGGTTCGGCCTGGTGCTCATCTCGGGAATCCCGCTGCGGCACCTTGCCCTAGTATCGCTCGCAGGCCTGGTGCTGGCGGCCGGGCTCTGGATGTTCGGCCTCAAGGAACACCAGCGGCAGCGCATCGTCACGTTCATCAATCCTGCTGCGGACATCACCGGCAGCGGATATAACGCATACCAGGCGATGGTCGCGAGCGGTTCGGGAGAGATGTGGGGGAAGGGCATCGGGTACGGGACCCAGAGCAAGCTCCGCTTCCTGCCGGAATATCAGACGGACTTTATCTTCGCGGCATACGCTGAGGAGTGGGGATTCGCCGGCGTAGTGCTCCTCCTTCTCTTGTACGGCTTCCTGCTGTTCCAGCTTCTTTCCATAGCGCGGCATGCGGCGACGAATTTCGATGCGCTCTTCACGCTCGGGGTGCTGATACTGTTCTTGGCGCACGTCGGCTTCCATGCGGGCATCAATCTCGGCCTCCTGCCGGTGACAGGCACGACGATCCCGTTCATGAGCTCGGGCGGTTCGCACGTGGTCGTAGAATTCGCCGCGCTCGGCATCATCGCGAGCTTGGCGCAGCAGGGCCGAAGCGTACCGCGCGAGCGGGCGATGCAGGAATACGAGGGCTAAGCAGCGCTTATCCCTTGGCGGTATACAGCTTGAACGTCTGGGAAATCATCGCGTCTGCAGAGAAGTCGGCGAGGACCTTCGCGCGTAGGGCGCCGCCGAAGCGAGAGGCTTCAGCGGGATGGCTGAGGAGGTAGGAAATGGCTTTCGCGAGGATGTGCGTGTTGCCGCGCGGCATGAAAAGCCCGTTCTCGCGGTCGGATATGACCTCAGGAATCCCGCCGATCTTCGAGGCGATGACGGGAAGAGAAGCGAGGCCAGCCTCAAGAAGCGCGAGCGGAAGGCCTTCTTTCCGTGAGGGCATGAGGTATATGTCGGCGGCCGAAAGGAACGTACGGGCCTCGGGTACGAAGCCGAGGAGGAATACCGACGAGGAGACGCCTTTCTCCTGCGCGAGTTCGGCGAGGCGATCCCGCTCTTGGCCATCGCCGCACACGACGAGCGCAAGCTCGGGATGGTCGGGTGCAAGCTCGGCCAGCGCGCGCACGGCAGTACCGATGCCTTTGTTGCGGTGAAGCTCCGCATTCATAAGAAGCCAGGCTGAGTACGCAGAAAGTTCTGGCGCATATTCGGCGAGCGCCGCGCGCGCTTCTTTTTTCGGCAGGCGCGGGAAGTCGCTGATGCCGTTATGCACGAGCGCGAGCTTGTCGCGGAAGAGAAGGGTAGGGGAATTGCGCAGGTCGGTCTCGGAAACGACGATCGTCGCATGCGCGCATATGACGGTAAGCCATGAGCCGCCCCACGCAGCCAGTTTCCATATGAGTGGACGCTGCTCTTTGTGAGGCCAGCCATGCGCGGTAAAGAGTATGCGCGGCACGCCCGCAACGCGCCCTGCCAGGCCGCCCAAAAGCCCCATCTTCGAGCTGTTGAGGTGAAGCACGTCGGGCTGCTCCTGCCGTATGACGCTGAGCAGTTCTTTGAACGCGCGCCACTCGCCCCGGATGCTCCGCAGGTCGCGGCATATCTCAGAAAGCGCGATGGTGCGGATGCCTTCAGCGCGGAGATCGTCGAAAAGCCGGCCGGACGCGCCTCCTGCTTCTGAGGCGCTGCCTGCCATAACGCTGACCCGGGCGCCCGCAGAGCGGGCGCCCGCTGCGAGCATGCGCACGTATGTCTGCGCCCCGCCGCTATTGGATTTCGTGATGGCGTACAGGATGCGCGTTCCCGCAAGCGGTGCGGGCGGAGCCGCAGGACTTTCAGTCAATGTGGGGAGAAGCGGTGAGGGGGAGGATTCCATGAGCCTGATACCTGTACGATAGCACTTTGCCGAGCGCTCTGCCTCCTGCTTTACACCCTCTGGCTACGCGCTACTATTTCTATATTCTATGTTCTCTGCACGACGCGAAACCGCCATCCTCCTTATAGGAGACGTGCTCCTGCTCGTACTTTCGCTGTGGCTCGCGCTTACGGTGCGTAATTTCGACGTACCGAGCGTGCCGTACTTCATGCAGCATCTCCGCGGCTTCGTATTCGTCTATGCGATCTCGCTCCTCGTCTTTTATATCTCCGGCCTGTATGAGCGGCCGACGCGCTTGGTTAAGCGCATACTGGGCGCCCGCGTAGCGGGCGCCCAGGCGGCAAACACATTCATTGCCGCCGTACTCTTTTTCATCCTGCCGTTCGCTATCGCGCCGAAGACCGTTCTCGCGCTCTACCTGCTCATTTCCGTGGCGCTCATCACGAGCTGGCGCTTTTTTGTCGTCCCGATACTTTCTGTCGCGCATCGCCAGCATGCGGTCATGGTCGGGGAAGGGCCGGCAGTCGACGAGGTGCTCCACGCAGTACAAGGAAACAAGAAGTACTATCTTGAATTCGTCGACCATATGCTCCCAGGCACGCTTCCAGAAGGAGCGCTCGCATCCGCGCTCGAAGCGCGCATCGCCCAGGGAGCGCACCTGATCGTCATAGACACGCGCAACCCGCGCGTCCGCGCCGAACTCCCCAAGCTGTACGATGCGATGCTCGCAGGAAGCATGTTCATCGAGTTCTCGACCTTTTACGAAGGCATGTTCGACCGCGTGCCGTTCGCCCACGTCGACCACGCATGGCTCCTCGAACACCTGCCGCGCACGAATCTTTTGTACGGGCTTGGAAAGCGTACGCTCGATATCGTCGGCGCGCTCGTCGGCATCATTGTCTCTGCGCCTTTCGTGCTGGCTGCCATCCTCGCGCTCTCGCTCGGCGGCGGAAAGCCGTTCATCCGTCATGAGCGTATCGGGCGCGGAAACCGGCCCTTCTACATCCTGAAATTGCGCACGATGCTTTTCAACGACCATGGAGACTCAGAGCAGCAGAAGCGCAATAAAGTGACGAAAATAGGCCGTATTTTGCGCAAGACGCGTATCGACGAGCTGCCGCAGCTATGGAATGTCCTGGCCGGAGAACTCTCCTTCGTGGGTCCGCGTCCTGAGCTGCCGTCTATTGCGCGGGTATATGAGGAAGAGATCCCGTACTACGAGGTGCGGCATCTCATTACGCCCGGACTCTCGGGATGGGCGCAGATCTATGACTATGACGCGCCGCGCGGCGCGGCAGACATCGAGCGGACGCGCCGCAAGCTTTCATACGATATGTACTATTTGAAGCACCGCTCCTTCGGCCTCGATATGGCTATCGCGCTGAAGACGCTGCGCGCGCTCCTTTCATTCTCTGGAACATGATCATCGACGGACGCGCGATCAGCAGGGAGATACTGGAAGCAGTACGGAACGAGCTGCAAGAAAACGGAGACACCGCGATCGTGCTTCGCGCCATAGCGGTCGCGCCTGACGCGGCGACGCAGTCGTACGTGCGCATAAAGCGGAAGGCCGCTGAAGCGGCGGGCATGGCGCTCGAGGTCGTCGAACTGCCGGAGACTGCGACGGCCGATGAATGCGTCGCGGCTATAGAAGCGCCCGGTGCGGATGCGGTCATCGTTCAGCTCCCGCTGCCGCCGCACGTAGACGAGGCGCGCGTGCTCGCCGCCATCCCGCCGGAACTCGACGCCGACGCGCTTTCGCCTGCAGCGCGCGCTCAAGGCGGTAGTGCGCTCGTGCCGCCGGTAGCAGGCGCAGTCGAGGAGATCCTCGTGCGCGGCGGCGTAGAAGTCCCTGGCGCCCGCGCTGTCGTCATCGGGAAAGGGAAGCTCGTCGGCGCGCCCGTTGCCGAGCGCCTGACGGCGCTCGGCGCCCGCGTATCGTCCTTCGACGAGCACGACTTCGACCCGTCAGTGCTCGCGGATGCCCAGATCATCGTCTCGGGCGCAGGCGTGCCCGGGCTCATTCAGCCGGATATGCTGCGTTCTGGCGTCGCCCTCGTCGATGCCGGCACCAGCGAGCAGGGCGGCGCGCTCGCCGGCGATGCGGATCCGGCCTGTGCGGAAGTCGCCGGGCTCTATACGCCGGTACCCGGCGGGGTAGGGCCAGTAACGGTGGCATGCCTGCTCAGGAATGTCGCAGAGTTGCGAAAGCGGCGCGTATAGGAGTACACTGGCTTCATACCATGACCACTCGTATTTCGCGCATCATCGCCGCCCTTGTCATGCTCGTCCTGGCGGCCGTGCTCGCCGTCTTCATCTGGAAGACCAGCGTTCCGGGCTCAAACTACCCTGTCCGCCTCGGCCTCGACCTCGCCGGCGGAACAGAGCTTATCTACCGTGCCGAAACCCAAGGCATTACCGGAGACACGCAGGGCGCGCTGAATTCGCTGCGCGACGTCATCGACCGCCGCGTGAACGCTTTCGGCGTTGCCGAACCGCTCGTGCAGCTTGAGAAGGCAAGCTCGGTGGCGGGCAGCGGGGAAGACCGCCTCCTCGTCGAGCTTCCAGGGGTAACCGATGTGAAGGCGGCAGTAGACGCTATCGGCAAGACGCCGGTGCTCGAATTCAAGCTTGAAAAGCAGAACGGCACGCCGACCACCGTCGGCACGACCACGCAGCTCGTCTTTACGCCTACCTTCACGGACACCGGCCTCACCGGCCAGTACCTCAAGTCTGCCGAACTCCAGTTCGGCCAGGGAGTAGGAGGCACGAATCCGAACGAGCCGGTCGTCGTCCTTCATTTCAATGATGAGGGCGCAGCGCTCTTCGAGAAGATCACGCGTGAGAACGTCGGCCGTCAGCTCGCGATCTTCCTCGATGGTGAAGTCATTTCTGATCCGAACATCCAGGAAGCGATTCCGGGCGGCAATGCGACCATCACCGGCAATTTCACGCCGCAGGAGGCGCGCGAACTCGTGCAGAACCTTAACTTCGGCGCGCTTCCGGTGCCGATCACGCTTGTCTCGAGCAATACCATCGGCCCGACGCTCGGCGATATCGCGTACCATGCGGGCCTTATGGCAAGCATCATCGGCTTCGCGCTCGTCGCGCTGTTCATGATCCTCTGGTACCGCCTGCCAGGCATCATCGCGAGCATCGCCCTGGTCATTTACGTGCTCATCACCATCGCGCTCATCAAGCTCATCCCCATCACGCTTACGGCTTCCGGCATCGCTGGCTTCATACTCTCCATAGGCCTTGCCGTGGACGCGAACGTGCTCATCTTCGAGCGCATGAAGGAAGAGCTCAAGGCAGGGAAGGGCGCGCAGGAAGCGGCGACCATCGGCTTCGGCCGCGCGTGGCCGGCTATCCGCGACGGGCACCTTACGATGATCATCTCGGCCATCATCCTCTTCTGGGTCGGCACGTCGCTCATCAAGGGCTTTGCGCTCGTCTTCGGCTTCGGCGTCATCACCTCGCTGTTTACCGCCGTTACTGTTTCCCGCGCCTTCCTGCGGGCGATCTTTCCTGAGGAAGGCGGCCGCACGTGGCGCTTCCTGCTCTCGAGCGGATTCCACACCGGTACCACGACCGCAGAATCTACTGACCCAACGACCTAAGCGTATGTATATCGTCACTCACCGCCGCCTTTTCTTCGCACTCACCGGCTTCCTGCTTGCCGTCGCTATCGGCGCTATCGCGATCTTCGGCCTTCCGCTCTCGATCGATTTCACCGGCGGGTCGCTCGTCGAGGTCACCTATACCAGCGAGCGCCCTCCGGTTCCTGAGCTTACTGAGAACGTAAGCCAGCTCGCGCTCGGCGAGATCTCGCTGCGCGAATCCGGCGAGAACGGCGTCATCCTGCGCACGCGCACCCTCACGCCTGCAGAGCACGAGGATGTGCTCCAGGCTCTCGGAACGCAGGTAGCGTCCAGCACGGCGAGCACGACGGTCGCCGCATCTGCCGCGACCTCGACCGCATCAACCACGTCTGCCGCTACCTTCAAGGAAGACCGCTTCACTTCCATAGGCCCGGCGCTCGGCAGCGAGCTTGCCACGAAGGCGCTCTACGCGCTCCTGGCCGTGATGCTCGCGATCATGCTCTACATCGCCTGGGCGTTCCGCCGCGTCTCGCGTCCGGTATCTTCCTGGATATACGGCTTCGTCGTGGTCATCATCCTTTTCCACGACGTCATCATCCCGACCGGCTTCTATGCGATCCTGGCCCACTTCACCGGCGCGCAGGTTGATTCGCTCTTCGCGGTCGCGCTGCTTGCGATCCTCGGCTATTCGGTCAACGACACCATCGTCATCTTCGACCGCGTGCGCGAGCACCTGCACACCAACGAGCATGCGAAGCTCGTAGAGCCGTATGAGGTAACGGTCGGAAAGTCGGTGACCGAGACGCTCGGCCGCTCCATCAACACCTCGCTTACGGTCGCCCTGGCGCTCTTGGCGCTCGTCTTCTTCGGCAGCAAGGAAACGGTAGACTTCGCGCTGGTGCTCCTCGTCGGCGTCATCGCGGGTACGTACTCGTCCATACTCCTGGCCGCGCCGCTCTTGGTGCCGCTGGCCGAGCGCTTCGCGCAGAAGGGAGGCGCTTCGGGGAAGAAGAAAAAGAAGTAAGTCATGATCGTCGGCATAACCGGTACCATCGGCGCAGGGAAGGGTACCGTGGTCGACTATCTGGTACGGGAGAAAGGGTTCGCGCACCGCTCGGTGCGCGATTTCTTGCTCAATGAGATAGCGGTCCGCGGCTTGCCGCCCGATCGCGACAGCATGCGGACGGTCGGAAATGAGCTGCGCGCTATGTACAGCCCTTCCTATATCATCGAGGAGCTTTGGCGGCAGGCAGAAGGAGCCGGCGGGGATACGCTCATAGAGTCCGTACGCGCCGTCGGGGAAGCGTCGTTTCTCAAGGAGCATGGGGTGCTCTTGCTCGCCGTGGATGCCGATCGCAAGCTGCGGTACGGGCGCATCACCGCGCGCGGACTCTCTACCGATCATGTCGATTTTGAAACGTTCGTGCGCCAGGAGGAGTTGGAGATGTCGTCGGGCGATCCCTCAGGCCAGAACCTTTCCGCCGTCATGGCCATGGCCGACTACCGCATAGAGAACGACGGTACGCGCGAAGAACTCGACGCAGCCGTCGACGGCTTCCTCAGGATAGTTGACATAGCTCGAAATACAGGTTAGATTTCCCAAGTCCTCGTTACACCGCGGATTTCCGCGGTCCATGCGAGGTTTTGTTCATTTCATTCAAAGAAAAGGATACGCGTAATGCGAAAGGGTACGATAGGCGCGCTGCTCGCGGCAGGATTCCTGCTCGCGGGAACCGGCGTCGCCCATGCGCAGTCTCAGGGAGGCCGCTCTGCGGCAAGCACCTGGAACGATTCCTGGGCGCCGCCGAGCGAAAACCAGCAGGCGATCGATCTCGCTATCGCGGAAGCGCAGCTGCGCGCCCGCAACGATGGCTACGGTCCCGGCTACTCGACTACCAACTACAACGGTACGGTCAATAGCTACGTGACCCACAACGGTCCGGAGACGACCGTCAGTTCTGGTTCGACGAATATCGGCCAGTCCAACTCGACCACGACGACCATGAAGGGGTCCGGGCTCTCGCTCACGGTGAGCACGGGCCAGACCATGGGCGACATACGTCAGGGCGCCGACAGCCGCGTAACGGCCGGAAGCATTACCTCGACGTCGATCGCGCAGCGGAGCGACGATAAGTGAAGGGGGGAGTGAAGGCGCTCGCAAGCGCAATCGCCGCCCTTTCCTGTCTCGCGCTTCCGGCGCATGCGGCCGATCTCCGCAAGGATGCCAGGCTCACGCAAGGGCCGCCCATCCATGAGATCGAAAGCCCGTATGACCCGGCGCTCGAGTGCCTCGCGACGCAGCTCACCCCTGAGCAGAAGTCGGTATCGTTCTCGCCCGGGTACTTCATGGACCGGACGGGAAAGACGAACTATGTCTCTGACTCTGGAACGGGAAACTTCTCGACCCAGGGCCAGGAAGACATGATCATCACGAGCCTGTATGCCACTGGCGTGCAGGTGACCGATATGGGCGCATCGTTCAAGAGCAACGTCGACTGGATCTTCAGCAAGTTCATGCTTGCCGGGTCCAATGCGCCGAGCGTATCCCTCATGTATCCGGATGTGATCATCAGCGGGGGCATAACCTCGTTCGATTTCCTTCCGGGCGGAGGATTCGCCGGCAATGTCGCCGGCATCAAGCTCGGCCATCAGCAATCTCGCATTCTGGTGGCCATGGATGCCCGCGCCGTCCTCATGCCGGGAGCGAAGCTCGCCGGCCCGGGCGGCAAGGTGCTCGCCGTCGACCGGTCTTCCAAACAGATCGTGGGATACCAAGATGACGCCGGGGCGACCGGCTTCTTCGGCCCCAAGGATTCGCCGACGTTCATTTCGCTTGACTTCGGGCATCGCCCGAACGAAGCGATCCAGTTCGCCGAGCGTATCATGGTCGACCGGTTCGTATTCATGCTTGTCGCGGACGTGTTCAATATCAGCGCCTGCGACCCTCAGCTTGAGTACGGAGATACCGTCGCGAACTTGAAGTGACTACGCCGCTTGCACAGCTTTGAAGCTTGTGTTACGGTAGCGAGGTTCGGTTCCGCAACCGGACTGGCGTTCCCTCTCGTAGGGGCGCGATTCTTTTTGCGGGACTGACGACAAGGGGGCCTCTTGCACCGATAGGCCATCCTCAACGCAAGGTGCAATCAGGAGAAAGTGAATGAAGAAGCTCTTTGTGACCGCCGCTGTTGCAGCTCTGACGACCGCCGCTCCGGCGTTCGCGTCGACCCTGAACATCAACCTGTCCGGGGTGAACGCGACGCAGACCCAGAACGGCAACGTCGCGCAGCGCGCAGCCTCCGTGGCCGCGGCGGTCGGCGAGACCGGCACGAGCGTCGATATCAGCTCGACGGCCGTCGATGCGGTGCAGATGGCCGACGTCAGCGTCGCCATCGACCAGGGCGCCGGCGCGTTCGTGAACGGCAATGCGCTCGGCTCGGCCGTGACCCAGCGGGTCAGCGGTTCGGTCAACCAGGCCGGCCTCTCGATCGCCGGTTCGGGCGATCTGGGCGCAGGCTCGACGATCGCGTCGACGATGGCCAACATCGGCCAGAATGCCGGCATGACCGTCAAGGTCACGCAGCACTGATCGGGGGACCGATTTGTTCTGATCAGTGATCAGAACCGGGGCGACATCTTAGGATGTCGCCCCTTTTCATATTCACCCCTCCCAGGCGTTCCATAGATCGGCAGTTGACCCGCTCACCGTACGGCGTATAGTCAGGACAGAAGAGGAGGGATGACATGTCAAAGACGCTTCCGCGCCTGGAAGGCTCATACTCATCGGTAGTCCGGCAGCTATCGCGTCTGGACGTGCGGCAGAACGCCGCGATCAACTGCGCGTTCCAAGGAGACTTCCATCTTTCGATCGTGCTGTTCCGTCGCTGCGTTCGGGATATCCCGCGCGTGCCGCGCGGCTGGCGTCCGCACGAGGACGTGCTCTCAGAGATACAGCACGCGATGGAAGACAGCCTGAACCGGTTCGTGCAGCGTGCGGTGCTCGCGCTCCGCAAGAACCTGCATGGGACGCTCGAGAGCGCCACCAAGGAGGAGGCGAAGGGACGCATCGATGAGGTCCTCGAGAACCATGCGAAGGATATCGGCTACATCGTTGAGACCGCAGCGAAGATGACCCACATGGGGCTCTTCACCGACCACATGTGCGCGCACGGCATCACGGATGCGCGCCTCGCGCAATTAGAGGTCATGTTCACGGAGCCGCCGCCTTCGCTAGGCTCTTAGTCTCAGATTCTTGGCAGACGAGCATAGCTCGTCTGCTTTTTATTTAGGAAATGACCGTACCGGTAAACGCCTCTCCGCCGAGATACTTGTCGAACTCCTCAAGCTTCGCGCCGTTGAGTATCGCGACCTCTATCTTGTGCTCGTGGGCGACCTTAGAGGCGACCGGATCGAACGGGGAAGAGAGCCCCGGGTCCCATTCTTCGGGAATGAGCGCGCGGAACTCGCTCCAGCCGATACGCTCGATGGGTGTCGCAGACGGGTCGTGCCTGGGGTCTGCGGTGTACACGTGATCAATATTGGAAAGGTTTACGAGGCGCTTCGCGCCGAGCTGCCTGGCAGCTTGCACGGCGCAGTAGTCGGTAGACCAGCCCGGGCGCCAGCCGGCGCCGATGATGACCGGATGATCTCTGCGTACGCGCCGCGTCGGGTTCTTCACGATGCGGTCCTGCGCCTCTTCCTTGAAGAGCGCGCGCAAGAGGTGCGCGTTCAGGCGCGTCGCGTGGATGCCGAGCCAGTCGACGTCTTCAGCATCAAGGTCGCCGCGCACCTTCTCGGCAGCGCGCTGGTACTGGCGGGCGGTCATGCCGCCGCCTGCGACGATATAAAAAGAAAAGCCCCGCTCCAGATGGGCGAGGACGGAATTGCGGAACCGCTCAAGAAATGCCGTATCGATGGCACCAGGAACAATCAAAGAGCCGCCGACGGAAACGACGATGTACTCACGTCTTTTGTTCGCACGGGCAAACCTCTTCGTAAGACTCATGCTGCAAAGCTTGACGGCTCTTTCCATCATACGCTCCTCACCCAGAGGCGCAACTTGAAAATGAGGAAAAACGTGCTGTTTACAGGCTCCTGCGAGCCTCTCGGCACGCTTGACGCGCCGTTTCTATTCCTATAGTATATGAGTACTGCCCCGTGCGGGGTGGTTTTCTTTGCTCATTTTCGAGGAAGGAACCGGGTACGTTGAAAACTGCATAGATCGTAAAAAAGATCACTAGGTAAGAACTATAGAATTCATTTGTTTTCTTGTGTTCCGCCTATTCTTAATGAGAGTTTGATCCTAGCTCAGGATGAACGCTGGCTGTATGGATAAGGCATGCAAGTCGAACGGTCCGCAAGGACAGTGGCAGACGAGGTAGTAACACGTACGAACGTACTCCCGAGTCGGGCATAGCTCACCGAAAGGTGGGGTAATACCCGATAGTCCCCCTTAGATTGGTTTCTTTGGGGGTAAAGGTTTTTCGCTTGGGAAGCGGCGTGCGCAGTATCAGCTTGTTGGTAG
>CAYOKK010000024.1:0-12669 GCA_964404565.1 uncultured Candidatus Saccharibacteria bacterium | reverse complement strand
CGGGGGGGGGGTCCTTGGGGGGGGTGGGGCGGTGTTTTCCTGTATGCTTTTACCCCGGGGGGGGCCCCCAACCCCGCCCCCCCCCGTGCGCGTTCCTGCCCGCGCAGGCCTAGTGATCCTGTGTCTTCCTCACGCGCGGTATGCGCGGTATGAGCGTGGTAAGTACACCTCCGACGAACGCTATGGCATAGAGGCCGAAGCCCAGCGCGATGCCGAGGGCCGCCGCAACCCACAGGCTCGCTGCCGTCGTAAGGTTCTTTACCCCGCCCTGGGCATGCAGTATGAGACCGGCGCCGAGGAAGCCGATGCCGCTCACCACCTGCGCCGCTATGCGCGAGGGCGACGTGGCGTCCAGGCTCGATGACAGGGTGAAGATCATCGAGCCGACGATTACCAAGATGTGCGTGCTGATGCCCGCATCTTTCCCGCGCAGCTCGCGTTCGGCGCCGATGATATAGCCGATCACGATGCTGAACGCCATGGCGATGGCGAAGCGCAGCTCGAGCGGGCCGAAGCCTTGGGAAATGACCTGGTAGGCGCTCGCGATGATGGAAGAGTCGTGCATGGTTCAGTCCGATTTCTTATGCAGGATTCTTCGGCCCCGGGCACTGTTCACCTGGCGCGCACGCCATGCCGCCGCAGTCTCGACATTCGCGGGCCCAGAGCGCATAGCGCCCGCTTCCCATAAGCGCGAGCGCGAACGCCATTATGGCAAGGAACATTTCCATGCCGCCCATGGTCGACTGCCAGCTCGGCGCAGCCGCGCTTGCCGAGGCCGCAGCGCGGCCGAGCGAAAGGTACACAGCCACCAGCATCTGGATGCCGAACGCGACCGCAAAGACGCGGGTAAGGACGCCGAATATGAGCGCGAGGCCCCCGACTACTTCCAGTATGCCGATGAACGCGCCTACCCATGAAGGAAAGCCCATGTTCGCGAACATCTGCATCGTTCGACTCATGTTCTCAACCTTCGAGAGTCCGTGTATGAAGAAGATGAAGCCGACTTCGAGGCGGATAAGCAGGATGCCGAGCGATCGGGAGTACCAGAAGCGGCTCGCGCTGTTGAGGAATGTCTTCATGAATGTGAGGTTATATCTCACTTATACCACATCGCGCGCGACATTCTTCTGATGGTTGTGTTTAAAAAGCTGTATTTTAAAACCTAGCTATGCAGGAACACGGCGACGTCGCCGTCTTTGAAAACGTACGTCTTCCCTTCCGTACGGATATCGCCCTTGTCGCGTGCGGCGCTCCAGGAACCGTCGTCCAGAAGCTTCTGCCAGTTGATGACCTCGGCGCGGATGAACTTGTCTTTGAAATCGTTATGGATAGCGGCACCAGCTTCAGGCGCGGTCGCGCCTTCGGAAATCGTCCATGCGCGCGATTCTTTCGGCCCTGTAGTGAAGAAGGTGATGAGGCCGAGCGTCGCGTATGCGGTCTGGATCAGCTCAGCAAGGCCGTTCACCTCGACGCCGAGCTCTGCGCGGAAAGCATCTTTGTCGCTTTCATCTACATCGTTGAGCTCGTGCTCGGTCGCGGCGTCTACGTGCACGTACCGCGAACCGAGCGACTCGATATACGCGTGCGCCTCGTCGAGCTTCTTCTGGTCTGCAGTGCTGCCCGCCTTGCCGTTGAGGGAATATAAGACAGGTTTTAAGGTAAGCAGGTTGAGCGACTTTATCTGAAGCAGCTCTTCAGGAGTGAGTCCTGCCGCGCGCGCGAGCTTCCCTTCGGCAAGGACGGTCTCAAGCTTCGCAAGGACCGCATCCTCGGCGAGCGCTTCTTTCTTATTCATCTTGATATCGCGCGCGAGCTTTTCGCGCCGCTTCTGCACTGACTGGGCGTCCGCAAGCACAAGTTCCAGGTTGATAACTTCGATATCGCGAACGGGATCCACATCGCCGTGTACGTGCGTGATGTCTGGATCTTCGAAAACGCGCACCATTTCCAAGATGGCATCCACTTCACGGATGTGCGAAAGGAACTGATTCCCGAGACCTTCTCCTTCTGAGGCGCCCTTCACCAGGCCGGCGATGTCATAGAACTCGATTGCCGCGGGGATGGTCTTTTCTGACCTTGAAAGCGACGATAGCTGGGAAAGGCGCTCATCCGGCACGGCCACGACTCCCACAGACGGATCGATAGTGGCAAACGGGTAGTTTGCCACCAGCGCATTCGCTCTCGTAAGCGCGTTGAAAAGAGTTGATTTCCCGACGTTCGGGAGTCCGACGATACCGATCCTAAGCATAAAATCCTATCCTGCAGCTATTTTGCTGCACGCGCAAACGCGCCTATCTTCTTCATCCACCCCTCCTTCGTGTCTTCCGGCATATGCTCCGCACGGCCGATCTCGGTCATGCGCACCTTGTAGCCGGCAAAGCCGAGCAGCGCCTTGCCGACCTCGTTCTTGAAGTCGCCGAAAAGGACGCGCTCTACGAGCGGCCAGTTCTTGGACGTGATAATGACGCGCGCGGTCTTTCCTTCCATGAGCTTGTCCCAGCCCAGCCCGTTCTTATGAAAATGGAAGGCGAATCCTGGAATGAACATGCGGTCCCACATGCCCTTGAGAAGCGCAGGCATGCTTGCCCACCAGAGCGGATAGACAAGCACGAAATGATCGGCCCACTTCATGTCTTCCTGGACCTTGAGGAGATCCGGCTCAAGCTGCTGGATCTCTTTGTACCCCTTGTGCAGTATTGGATCGAACTGAAGGTCGCCTATGTTCGTGCGGCGCACCTCATGGCCAGACGCTCTGGCTTCCGCCTCATAGTGAACCGCAAGCTCATTGCCGAGCGTATCTTCTGCATCTGGATTTCCCATCAAGACGTATATCTTTGCCATGCCGTACTGCTTACGCGATTATTTCTGCATCAGTGCCGCAAGTTCAGTGCGGTACTTCTTCATGACCTCCATAGTGACCTTCATCTGCGGTTCGCCGCCTTTCGTGCGCTTCTCGATCTCTTCGCCGATCTTCTTGAAGAGTTCCGGATCCTTCTGCACGAGCGCCATGATCTGCTCGCGCTGTTCCTCCGGAACATCCTTCATCTTCCACTTCATCGCCTGCCCTAAAAGAAAGTTTTGTATACCCATGCGCGCAGTATACCAAAACTTTACATTCCGCCATACCTGCGGAACACTCGACAATCCTTCTGCCGTGCGCAATAATCCATGGACTCTGAAAGGAGAGAAACGATGTTCGAACTGCCTGAGTACATCAGGAGAGTGAATCTGATCTTTAAGTTCATGAATCGGCAGGATCTGGCTCCGAGCAAATTCCAGGAGTCTGAACGCCCGCCTGTCCGCATACAGCAGCCTGGCGACCGGCATACAGAGAGGTTTTCGCACAAGCAGGGCACCACATCGAGCTCTCGATCGCGCATTTTGCTGGACGGATTCCCAAAGCTGCTCCGTAATCAGGACTTCGCGCTGGTTCGCCTGCTGCACGGTTCGAACGTGCGGCCGAACCGCGATACCGAGTATGG
Source organism: uncultured Candidatus Saccharibacteria bacterium (assembly GCA_964404565.1). Taxonomy (GTDB): domain Bacteria; phylum Patescibacteriota; class Minisyncoccia; order Phycocordibacterales; family Phycocordibacteraceae; genus C7867-001. The sequence continues at coordinate 9,187 of CAYOKK010000024.1, read as the reverse complement.
CTGCAAGTTTCTTTTCGTGCGGGACGGCGATACTGCTCACCGAGATGAGTGCCGACGCCTGGCTGACCTCGAGGGCCTGCTGCGCGATACCAAGTGGAACGTGTATGCGCGCGTGTTCGAAGAACGACCCGATATGCTTGTCGTAACCTGCGCTTCTCCGAGGAGCGTCACGTAACCATTCGCAGCCTGCGCTAAAGCGCAGGCTGCTTTTTTATTCTGCATCTGTACCGCTAGGTAATGACCGTCGCCTGATTGCTGGAGACTTCGAGAATCCCTGGCGCGGAAAGCTCGAAGGAGCGCTTCTTCCCATCTTCTGCCTCTACGCGAAGAGTCCCTGGCTCCAACGGGGTTACGAGCGGCTCATGCTGCGCAAGGATCGTAAGCGTGCCTTCTGCGCCGGGAGCCGTCAGCGAGAGCGCCTGTCCGTCGAACAGGTTCTCTCCGACGCTTGCGATGGTGAGGTGGAAGGTTTTTGCCATAGAGCGCTAGCCGATCTGGTCGATAGTGCCCTTCATATAGAAGGCGCTTTCCGGCTTGTCGTCGTGCTTGCCCTCTACGATCTCCTTGAAGCCGCGGACGGTCTCTTCGCGCGGGACGTACTGACCCGGCGTGCCGGTGAAGACCTCTCCGACGAAGAACGGCTGCGAGAGGAAGCGCTGGAGCTTGCGGGCGCGGCCTACGACCGTCTTGTCTTCATCGGACAGCTCGTCCATGCCGAGAATGGCGATGATGTCCTGAAGGTCTTTGTATCGCTGAAGCACCTGCTTCACCTGGTTGGCGACGCGGTAGTGCTCTTCGCCGACGATCTCAGGCGTAAGCGCCGTCGAGGAAGACTCGAGCGGATCGATAGCCGGATAGATGCCGAGCGAGGCGAGCTGACGGGAAAGCACGACCGTACCGTCGAGGTGCGCGAAGGTGGTTGCCGGCGCCGGGTCGGTAAGGTCGTCGGCCGGCACGTACACGGCCTGCACGGACGTGATGGAACCGTTCTTGGTCGAGGTAATGCGTTCCTGAAGCGCACCCATCTCCTCGGCAAGCGTCGGCTGGTAGCCCACGGCGCTTGGCACGCGTCCGAGCAGCGACGACACCTCGGAACCTGCCTGGATGAAGCGGAATACGTTGTCCATAAAGAAGAGCACGTCCTTTCCGGACTTGTCGCGGAAGTACTCCGCCTGCGTGAGGCCCGAGAGCGCCACGCGTGCACGGGCGCCCGGCACCTCGTTCATCTGGCCGAAGACCATGGCCGTCTGCGGGAGCACGCCGGACTCCTCCATCTCATGGTAGAGGTCGTTTCCTTCGCGCACGCGCTCGCCCACGCCGGCGAACACAGAGTAGCCGCCGTGATTGCTCGCCACGTTGTGAATGAGCTCCTGGATGGTCACCGTCTTTCCCACGCCAGCGCCGCCGAAGAGGCCGACCTTGCCGCCCTTGATAAACGGAATGATGAGGTCGATAGCCTTGATGCCTGTCTCGAAGATCTCCGCCTTCGTAGTCTGCTCGTCGAAGGACGGCGGCTGACGGTGTATCGGAAGGCGCGGGGTGCCTTCCGGGACCGGCCCTTTACCGTCTATCGGCTCGCCGAGCACGTCGAAGACGCGGCCGAGCGATGCTTCTCCCACCGGAACAGAGATCGGCGCGCCGGTAGCGGAAGCTTTCTCGCCTCGCGAAAGACCCGCCGTATCGCTCATGGCGATGGTGCGCACGCGGTCGAGGCCGAGGTGCGAAGCGACCTCGAGCACGATGCGGCCATGCCCGCCGCTTTCCGTCTGAGCAGCATCGATAACAACGGCTTCCTGGATAGCCGGGCGCTCCTCTGGGAAGTGGACGTCCACGACCGGGCCGATGATTTCAGTGATTGTTCCAGTGTTCATAGTAAGGGTAATGTTTTGCTAATAGTACCTAAATTTTCTACGCGGCCAACCCTAGCTTGCCAGAGCCTCGCGGCCGCCGACGATCTCCGAGACTTCGCGGGTGATCGCCGCCTGGCGCAGCTTGTTGTACGTGCGGGTAAACTCCTTCGTGCGCTCCTTAGACTTGTCCGAGGCGTTCTTCATCGCCACCATGCGCGCCGAGTGCTCGGACGCTTTCGCCTCAAGGAGCATGTAGTAGAAGGAAATGCCGATGAGGCGAGGGATGAGAAGGTTGAGAATGTCTCCCCGCGACGACTCGACGGTATACGCCGACGGCGCTTCCGCCACCGCCTCGCGGCTCCACTTCCCCTTCGCGGGGCGGATGCCTTCGACGATCTCGGCGATCGCGGGAAAGGAAAGCGGCAGGACGCGGCGCAGGGTCGGCACCTGCTCGAAGGTCGAGCGGAAATTGCTGTATACGGCAAGCACCTTGTCGAACTCGCCATCTAGGAATTTCTGCGAGAGCTCGGCAGAGATCTCTTCCATAACCTGGAGCGAGATCTCGTCCTCGCGGTTCTCGTACGCCTTCGCTATGGCATATCCCTGTCGGGCGAAATACTCATGACCCTTCTTCCCGTACGCGTAGATGGCAACCTGCTCGACGCCGTACCCGTGGACCGCTTCGCTCGCCTTCTTCAGCACGCCGCTATTGAGCGAGCCGGCGAGCCCGCGGTCGCTGGTTATGACCAGCAAAGCGACGCGCCTGACCTCTCGTGCGTGCGCGAGCGGATGGCGCTTGACCTCTTCGGTGCCGGCGATGCGCGTAAGGATAGAGAGCGCAGCGCGTGCATACGGACGGCCGGCGATGGCCGCTTCCTGCGTCTTGCGCATCTTTGCCGCAGATACTGCCTCCATCGCGCGCGTCACGGTGTGCATGCGCTTGGTCGCCTGTATCTTCGCTTTAATATCCTTAAGTGCCATATCCCATCCTATCTATCCTTATGAAGGCATTTCTGCCTTCTCTGCCTCTTCAGCAACTTTCTTAGGCGCTACGCGTGCGACGAACGCGTCAAGCACGGAGCGCAGCGCCTTTTCGGTTTCCTCGTCGATATCCTTCTTCTCTCGCACGAGCGTGAGCGCGTCCTGTCCCTCTCGCTCCAGGAAGTCCTGAAGCTTCTGCTGGGCAGCGCGCGTCTCTTCCGGCGCGAACGCGTCGAAGTAGCCGTTGATGGCCGCGAAGATCACGGCAACCTCCATCTCGAACGGGAGCGGCTTGCCCTGCGGCTGGGTGAGCACTTCCGTCATGCGGCGGCCCGCATCGATCTGCTTCTTAGTATCCTCGTCCAGGTCGGAAGAGAACTGCATGAACGCTTCCAGCTCGCGGAACTGCGCAAGCGAGAGCTTGATCTTGCCCGAAACCTTCTTCATTGCCTTGGTCTGTGCGGAGGAACCCACGCGCGAGACCGAGATACCGACGTCGATAGCCGGACGCAGACCCTTGTTGAAGAGGTCGGCAAGCAGGTATATCTGGCCGTCCGTGATGGAGATCACGTTCGTCGGAATATAGGCAGAGACGTCGCCCTCCTGCGTCTCGATGATCGGAAGCGCCGTCAAAGAACCGCCCCCCTTCTCCTTGGAAAGCTTGGCTGCGCGCTCAAGAAGCCGAGAATGCAGGTAGAAGATATCGCCCGGGTACGCTTCGCGACCCGGCGGACGGCGAAGCAAGAGCGACATCTGACGGTACGCTACGGCCTGCTTCGAGAGGTCGTCATACACGACGAGCGCGTCCTTTCCGGCATCCATGAAGTATTCGCCGATAGCCGCGCCGGCGAACGGCGCGAGGAACTGGAACGCAGCCGGGCTTGATGCCGGCGCAGTCACGACGACGGTATATTCCATCGCGCCTGCTTCCGTAAGCTCGGCCACGATACGCGCCGTCTTCGATTCCTTCTGTCCTATCGCTACGTATATGCAGGTCGGCCGCGTCGCAGGATCCTCGGACTTCTGGTTGAGGATGGCGTCGATAGCGATAGCCGTCTTTCCCACCCCGCGGTCGCCGATAATGAGCTCGCGCTGTCCGCGGCCGATCGGGATCATCGAATCCACCGCCTTGATACCTGTATGCAGCGGCACATTCACCGGGGAGCGGTCGATAACGCCGTACGCTTGGCGCTCGATCGGCACGAGCTTCGTACCTGCGATAGGCCCTTTGCCGTCGACCGGCTCGCCGAGCGGGTTGATGACGCGCCCCTTGAGCGAATCGCCGACCGGGATGGAAAGGAGCCGGTTTAGCCGGCGCACCTGCATGCCTTCGAAGACTGCGCTCGCATCGCCCAGGATGACGGCCCGCACGCCGTCTTCCTCAAGGTTCAGCACGAGGCCGTATACCGCCTTCTCGTCTTTAAGCGCTTCTTCAAGGCTGCGGTCAGCGGAGGCGTCGAACAGCACCATTTCCGACATGATGGCGCCTTCCAGCCCATCGATCTCGGCGATGCCGTCTCCGGTCTCGCGGACGATGCCGACGCTCTCGTCTACGTTCGCAGGCGCGAAGCCGGCGATCTGCTCTTCGATTCGTTTGATAATGCTTTCCATAGTGCGGTGCTAGATAAGTTACTGAGTACGATTAGATGTGTGCGATGGCGCGGTAGAGGTCGAGGAGCGCGCGCTTGCCCGAACGGTCGATAACGCGGCTTCCCTTGCGGGCACGCCAGCCGGTTACCAGGTTCTGGTTTACCTGAGCTGAGGCCGAGATGCCGAGCGCCTCAGCTTCTTCGCTGGCACGCGCCGCCTCGATCTCTGAGGCGACTTCCAGGGATTCGCCGAAGGCTTCTTCGCGCGCTTCGATGCGCTTCAGCTCGCGCGCAATGTGCGGAAGGAGCTTCTCGCGGCCGGTCTCGCGCAGGTGCGCCACCAGTTTCTTCGCCAGCTCATCTGCCGAAGCGTCCGGCTGCATCGCGAGATTGTAGAGGGCTTGTGCGTACTCCTTTTCCATACAGGTATCCCGTTGTTACGAACGGCGCATCGCCTTTTCAGCTGCAAGGATAGCGAGGCGCGCGATCTCCTTCTCGCTCTCGCGCAGCGCTTGGTCGTGCGCCTCCTTCGCGCGCGCCTGCGCATCCTTCTCGATGCCTTCGGCACGGTCGTGCGCATCTTTCATAATCTGGTCCCGGGCGCTTCCCGCTTCTTCGCGGGCGCGGGTAACGATACCCTCGGCTTCCGTTTCAGCAGAGCGGGTGATCTCCTGAGCCTTCTCTCCGGCTCCGGCAAGCGCCTCGCTCGCCTCCTGCGCATCCTCGACGCCCTTGGCGATGACCGCGCGGCGCTCATCGAGCGTGCGCATCACCGGCCGGTACAGGAAGTACCAGAGTACGAGGAAGAGGATGGCGAAGTTCACCAGCTGCGCGAGCAGCAGGTGGCCTTGTATGCCGAATGCTGAGAGAAGCGGTCCCATAGAACAGTACGCTGAGGGCTAGACCGCGACGAAGCGGATGATAAAGGAGACCACGAGGGCGAGAATACCGAGCGCCTCCGTGAAGACGATGGCCAGGATCATGTTCGATACGACCTTGCCGGACGCTTCAGGATTACGGCCGATAGCTTCCATCGCGCCGCGGCCGATGAGGCCGATGCCGATGCCCGGGCCGAGCACGCCGAGACCGGCGGCGATGGCCATTGCGATAAGTTGTGCGCTTTCACTATCCATACGAAGTATGCGTTACATTTAGTCAGATAAATTGATTGCTCCATCCCGGAGCCGCACGGAGGCGAGAGACGCTAGTGCGCCTCTTCGCTCCCGTGCGGTTCCATGATAGCCAGCTTGATGAAGAACAGGGTCAGCATCGCGAAGACCACCGCCTGGATGAAGCCGACGAAGGCCTCGAAGATCTGAAGCGGCACCGGAAGAACGTACGCGACGAAGAATCCGGCGACGATCAGCATCACCTCGCCTGCGAACACGTTGCCGAAGAGACGGAACGAGAACGACACGATGCGGCCGAGATTCGAGATCAGCTCGATGATGCCCACGACGAAGTTGATCGGTGACGAGAAGTTTATGTACCTCCCCGCATACTTCCAGAAGCCAAGGACAACAATACCAGTTATCTCTATCGTGAAGAAGGCGATGAATGCGAGCGCGAGCGTGAAGTTAAGGTCAGCGCCCGGCGCACGCAGCAGCGGGATGAATCCTTCCTCTGCGTGGAAGCCGACCGAGCCGACGCCAGGCAGGAAGGCCAGCTCGTTCCCCACGAAGATGAAGAGGAAGATCGTCATCACCAGCGGGAAGAAGCGCCGCGCCTGCTCCCTGCTTTCGAGCGTCTCCTCCATGTACGTGAGCACCCCGTCGAAAAGCCACTCGATTCCGGTCTGAAGCTTTCCAGGGATGAGCGCTATCTTCCGGCGGAACGCGAAGGCAAAGACTATCAAGATAGCCATCACCACCCACGTCATGAGGAGGCTGTTCGTAATCGTATAGCCGAAGATCGTGCCGATGTGCTCCGCCTTCAGCACCACAGAGATGCCGGATTCCATGAAAAAAGCACGGCTGCCCGCCGTATTGAACTCAGTATATAGGAAGTTTCCCCATCGCGAAAGCGGATAGCGGCCGTGGTATAACGGAAAGAATGCATAATGAACGCGGTACGCTCTTTCAGCGTCAATTTCTTCCCATTTCCCTTACGTTAGTCGCCGGCGCGGCGCTCATCGCCTTCATATACGGAGAAATCCGTCTCCTGAACATGTTTACCAGCGATAAGATCTCCCTGGCTGTCCGCTGGCCGGACGTGCTCATCGGCTTGACGGTGTATCTCAAGACCGCCATAGACTTCGCGATATTCATCGGAAACCTCATGCGCGATAACGGCGGCTGGAAGAACCGCATCAGCATCGAGCTGGGGACGGCGCTCGGCAACGGCGTCGGTACCGCGCTCGTGCTCTTCGTGTGGGTCGTCTTCCGCGAGGTGGACTGGCTCCTTGCGCTCATGATCATCGTCGCAGCGCTCGTGCTTTTCAAGCTCGCTGAGGACGGGCTCGAGCACGCGCAGTACGCCGACCGCAGCTACCCGGCCCCTTTCAAGCAGATCGTGCACGCCCTGAAAGTGTTCCTCTCGCACGTGAACTGGTTCACGCGGCCGCTGCTGCGCATCATCCTTCCAGAGCTTTCTATGAATGCAGGGCCGCGCGGAAGCTTCTGGAGCCTGTTCGTTTTCGCCATTACCGTGCCTTTCGTGCTCGGCCTCGATGACTTCGCCGGCTACGTCCCGCTCTTCTCTATCGTGAACGTCTTCGGCTTTACGATAGGCGCTGTCACCGCGCACGCGATCCTCAATATGTTCCTATACCTCTCGCCCGAGCGCACGATCAAAGTGGTGAAGAATCCGATCATCGCGCTCTTCGGCAGCATCGTCTTCGTCGGTCTCGGCGCGTGGGGCCTCCACGAGGCGTTCCTCCTGCTCGAGCACGTCTTCGCGTAAAGATGAATTTGACTGAATGTGTGGACCATACCGGACTCGAACCGGTCACCTCATCCATGCCATGGATGCGCTCTACCAGATGAGCTAATGGCCCTGGTATCTCCCTACTCTACTTCTGTGCCTTCAATGCTTCAAGGTCTGCGAGTATCTGGCGAACGCTCGTGGTGAGCTGTTCGAGGGTCACGGTCTGCCGCTTTTCCCACTCTTCATCCTCCTCATCCTCTTCCTGCATCTCTTCCACGTCTTCTTGGATCTCATCAATATCTTCCGACATTTCCTCGACGTCTTCTTGAATCTCGTCGATGTCTTCCTCGACCTCGCGGAGACTCATGGTGTTCTCGTTCACGGTCATCTGGATGAAGATAGCCAGATAAATAGCTTCCAGCGATACCGCCGTCGTAAGGATGAGAAGCATCGTATTGAGCGGCAGAAGATCGAATGCAACAGCCAGGAAGGCGAGAACGAAGATAAGCGTATGCAGCGCCAAAGACCACATCGACCCGACCCACTGGGTGATGCGCTCCGTCGAGGTGATTTCTTTCGGAGACTGCTTCATATCTAGAACGTAGCCCGCCTATGGATGCTTGTCCACCCGGGCCTGTGCGGTATGTCCATCGAAATGTAGAGAAACCGGTTCCCATCTCTCCGTAAAATGGCTACAATGACGCCATGCCGCAATCTCGCTATACCTCGGGCTTCATGCCCAAGCCGCGATCACCAAAGAGACGGCCGCGCCGCATCCGGTTACGATTCCCGATCGTCCCTGTTCTCGCGCTGGCAGCCATCGTCCTTGCCGGCTTTTTCTCGTTGCCGCTCATACTCGCTGCAGATATAAAGCTCTCGCAGCAGACGCCGCTTGATGGACAGGACTTTCCCGTCACGGTCGATCCTGCGCGCAAGACGATAGAGGTAGACCCGCAGGTGGAGGCGCTGCTTGCCGAGCCGCCGACGCAGCTCCCCGCATCGGTCGGGCTTGCTGAAAAGGTCTTCAGGCTGCTCGCGCTCAAGGTGGCGTCTCTTCCTGTGTACCAGCAGCTTGCTGGCGCTGCGGGCGCGCCGAGCCTCTTTGTTTCCGTATCGCCGGGCGATCGCCAAGAGCAGGTTGCCAGCGCCTTCGGTTCTCAGCTGCACTGGTCGGCTGCAGAGCGCGCCGAGTTCTTGGAGGGCGCCGCAGAGCTCGAACCGGACCTTCCGCAAGGCAGCACGGTACCAGGGATTTACTTCGCGAGCGTGAACGAGCCGGATGACGTGGCGACTCTCGTGCACGACCGCTTCGATGCAGAAATCCTTTCCCGCTACAGCACGACCACCGCGGCGCAGGTGCCGCTTGCGGATGCTTTGACCGTCGCGTCCTTGATTCAGCGCGAGACCGGCGGCTGGGACGACATGCGCCTGATTTCAGGCATCATCTGGAACCGCATATTCGCCGGCATGAAGCTGCAGATAGACGCGACGCTCCAGTATGCGGAAGCCGAGCAGGCGGGGGGAAGAAAGGGGTGGTGGCCGAGCGTCGAGCCGAAAGATAAATATATAAAATCCGCGTACAACACCTACCAGCATGCCGGGCTGCCGCCCGCGCCTATCGCGAATCCGTCCATTGCTGCAGTTCTCGCAGCGCTCAACCCGACGAAGACTGACTGCTACTTCTACTTCCATGACGCGCACGGAAACTTCCATTGCTCGAAGACGTACGCCGAGCATGTGAAGCTGCTGAGGAAATATTACGGGCAGGGGCGGTAACGCGGGTTCAATTCCCGGCGACCCGACACGTTATGGCGAAATCGCTGAACCTTTGCTATCGTACTCAGGTGCTGGGCGGTTAGCTCAGTTGGTTAGAGCGCACGCTTCACACGCGTGAGGTCACAG
>CAYOKK010000023.1:0-13570 GCA_964404565.1 uncultured Candidatus Saccharibacteria bacterium | reverse complement strand
ATTCCGGCGTACGAGCTGCTCATCAATAACAGCGCGGTCGCGAACCTCATCCGCGAAGGCCGCACGCACGAGATCTCTACCGTCATCCAGACCAGTTCGCAGGAAGGCATGATCGACATGGACCGTTCCCTGGCCGAGCTGGTGCGCCGCGGGGAAGTGACGGTCGAGCACGCCTACGAGCGCGCGACCGACCCGAAGACCTTCGAGCGGTACATATAACGCCCTATGCTTTTCACCTACCACGCCCTAGACACGGACGGCCATGAACGGCAGGGAACCGTCGAGGCGCTTTCTATGGACGTCGCCATCGCGACGCTTCAGCGGCGGAGTCTGATCGTTTCCTCCATCGAGCCGGCGGGCGTGAAGTCTGCGCTCACGATGGAGATATCGCTCTTCAAGCATGTCTCAAACAAGGAGATCGTCATCCTCTCGCGCCAGATCGCGACCTTGTTCGAGGCGCAGGTGTCTGCGCTCCGCATATTCCGGCTCTTGGCTTCCGAGGTAGACAATAAGTACCTTGCGGAAATCCTCACCCAGGTAGCCGACGACCTGCAGGGCGGCAGCCCTATAAGCAAGGCGATGGCGCGCCACCCGAAGGTATTCTCGAACTTCTACGTGAACATGGTGCGTTCCGGCGAGGAATCAGGAAAGCTCTCGCAGACGTTCGGCTACCTCGCCGACTACCTCGACCGCACGTACGAGGTCATGAGCAAGGCGCAGAACGCGCTCATCTATCCGGCCTTCGTCATCGGCGTCTTCGTCATCGTTATGGTGCTCATGCTTACCATCGTCATTCCGAAGATCAGCGCCATCCTCACGGATTCGGGGCAGGAGGTGCCGGTATACACGCGCATCGTCATCGGCCTCTCGCAGTTCCTCGTGCACTACGGCATCTTCATACTCATCGCGCTGGCGATCGGCGCCGTGTTCGCGTTCCGCTACATGCAGACGGAATCCGGCAAGCTCTTCTTCGACAGCTTCAAGCTCGACATCCCCTATGTGGGCGACCTCTATAAGAAGCTGTACCTTTCGCGCATCTCGGACAACTTCGCCACCATGCTCGTTTCCGGCGTGCCGGTAGTCGAAGCGGTCGAGATCACGTCGTCGGTGGTGGGAAGCACGACCTACCAGCGCGTGCTGGCCGATACGGGCGAAGCAGTGAAGGGCGGTTCCTCTATCTCTGACGCCTTTGCCAAGCATGCGGAGATTCCCGGCATCATGACCGCCATGATCCGCGTCGGCGAAGAGACCGGCGAGCTCGGCAGCATCCTTTCGACGCTCGCGAAGTTCTATCAGCGCGAGGTGACCACCGCCGTCGATACGCTCGTCGACCTCATCGAGCCGCTCATGATCGTGCTCTTGGGCCTGGGCGTCGGTACGCTGCTGGCGTCCGTGCTCATCCCTATCTACAACCTCGCCGGCGCGATCTCATAATTCTTGTATCTAGTGCAGAGCGTTTATCCACATAACGGCATACAAGGGCACAGACGTTCACGTACAATACAGAAAGCGGATATTACTAACCCCGCATCACTTTACATCTTCCTTATGAAATCAGTTCCTTCATCAGTTCGTCGAGGTTTCACCCTCATCGAGCTCCTCGTCGTGATCGCCATCATCGGCATCCTCTCTTCCGTCGTGCTCGCCTCGCTCAACACGGCGCGAAATAAGGGAGCTGATGCGGCTATCAAGTCGAACATCGACAACGCTCGCGCACAGGCGGAGCTCTTCTACGATTCTAACGGCAACAAGTATACCGGCGTATGTGCTGATGCTTCATCCGGTATCAAAGATATGGCAGATGGAGCGCAGAGCGCTCTGGGTACGGGTACGGTAACATGCCATGACGCAGATGCTGGTTGGGCACTCAATAGCCAGCTTAAGACGGATTCAGCAAAGTTCTACTGTGTAGATTCGACTGGTACTGCAACGACGACTAGCTCGAACACTATTAGCACCAGTGGTGACGTTGTTTGCTAAGCAAAACGAAAACCAAAATAAAAGCCGCTCTCAATGAGAGCGGCTTTTATTTTGTGTACAGGGAGAAACGTACAATAGCTCGCGTGCTAGCATGAAGACATTAGAACCTCTGAATTCTTCATGAATATTCACCGCACTCGGGGCGTCGTGAGCAATCATCCTGCCGGTTTCACCCTCATCGAGCTCCTCGTCGTGATCGCCATCATCGGCATCCTCTCTTCCGTCGTGCTCGCCTCGCTCAACACGGCGCGTTCCAAGGGCAATGATGCAGCCGTAAAGTCCAACCTGAACAATGCCCGAGCCCAAGCCGAACTTTTTTACGACTCGAACGGCAACAAGTACGTGGGAACAGTAGGTTCTGCTAGCGACGTATGCAGCGCATCGGCAAACGCGGGCGGCGTGAAAGGCATCTACTCCTTCGCTGCAGGGGCAGCGAGTGCATCGAACTCGACGCTCAACGCGTCAAATGCAGCTGGCTCATTTGCAAAGACTACCTGCCATGCGACCCCAAGCTCTGGCTCGTTCAATCCGTACAATGCATGGGCGATAGAGGCGCCGCTTAGCAAGAGCAGCTATCCCAGCATGGCGTACCCGATGCTCTGCGTAGACAGCTCAGGAACGATGCAGGTATATGACGTGCAGACCGCAAACGGAACACGCCTGGCAGCAGGCGATGCGAAGTGCTCGTAGCCGCTCTGCCCCTCTTCTACCTATATGACCATCGGCCTCACTGGTATCTTCTTCATCCTCGGCGCCCTTGCGGGAAGCTTCGTCGGCGTTATCGCCGAGCGCGCATATACCGGCCAGTCGTGGAAGAAGGGAAGGTCGCGCTGCAATTCCTGCCGCGTCACCCTTACGCCGCGCGATCTCGTCCCTGCGCTCTCGTGGCTTATGCATCGCGGCCGATGCAGGCACTGCGGCGCGCGCGTGCCAGGACTGTACGCGCTCTATGAGCTTGCGCTCGGCATTCTCTTTGCAGCTTCATATGCGACGCTCGGCCTGACGCTAGAGCTCATCCCGTTTCTTGCGGCGCTCTGCGTACTCGTCTTCATCGTTATCTACGACCTGCGCCATACCCTTATACCTGCCCCAGCTTCTTCGCTGCTCATAGCGTTCGGCGTGCTCTATGCAGTGCTTTCAGCGCCAGACATGCTCGCGCTTCTCCTCACCTTCGCGTATGCGGCCGGCATCGCGCTCTTCTTCTTCTGCCTCTACGTTTTCTCACGAGGCAGGGCGATGGGGCTCGGCGATACGCCGCTGTCGTTCGGACTCGCGCTGCTGGCAGGAAATCTGGCGATTGCCGGCTTCCTTTTCTCATTCTGGGTCGGGGGAGTTATCGGCATCCTTATATTGGTATTACGGGAGGGAGGCCCTAGAATGGGTATAGAGGTGCCGTTCGCGCCCTTCCTGGCTGCGGGCTTTCTCCTCGCCTTCTTCACGCAATGGAATCCACTGCCGTTCTAACTACGCCTGCGGGCCATTCTTCGCGCACGCACGCTCCACATCCCCGAGGCTTTACGCTCATCGAGATGCTCGTCGTGCTCGCCATCATAGTCGTCATTACGGTTGTCGCGCTCACCGGGCAGTCGACCTTCAACCGCACGCTCCTGCTCACGGATACGGCATATAACGTCGCCTTCTCGGCGCGCCAGGCGCAGTCGTTCGGGCTCGGCAGCCGCAGGTTCGGCTCGGCGCAGAACGCCGGGTACGGCCTTCACTTCAGCAGCGCGACGCCGGGCCAGTACACGCTCTTCGCCGACACGGCGCGCACGGCGACACCGCCTACGAACTGCCCGCTCGGAAGCGCCGGTACGCCGGAACAGAAACCTGGAGACTGCCGTTTCAGCGGGTCAGACGGGACGGTCGAAACCTATTCCTTCACGCGCGGGTTTACCATACAGAAGTTCTGCGCGAAGTACGGCCAGCAGCTGTACTGCTCTGATGGCTCGCTTACGGCGCTCGATATCGTCTTTGCACGCCCGAACGTCACGACGACTATCAGCGGATACATAAACGGCAGCCCGTCGTCCGCCCAGTTCTCCTGCGCAGAGATAACCCTCGCCGACCAGAATCGGCAAGCGACGAAGACTGTCCGCGTATCTCTCCTCGGCGAGATATCCATCGGCCGAACCTGTCCATAGAATTATGAATGCGCGCTCCTCACATCCTGCATCCTCTTCCCGCCGCGGCTTCACGCTCGTGGAGATCATCGTCTCGGTCGGGCTCTTCACGGTCGTGGTGACCATCGCCTCGAGCGCGTACCTTTCGATGATCGCGCTCGACCGCCGCGCGCGCGCGACGAACGACCTCGTATCGAACCTTTCTTTCGTGGTGGGTACGATGGCGCGTTCCATCCGCACCGGCACCCACTACCAGTGCGGGAGCGGCACGAACTGCGTCAACGGCGGCACCTATTTCAGCTTCACGAACGAAAGCTGCCAGTCCGTCATGTACTTGCGGAAGTCTGACGGCACGGTGGGCGAGTGTATCGGCCCGGTAGATACGAGCGGACAGTGCAGCCCGTCGCGCGTCACCTGTACTGATTCGAGCGCGATCACGCTTACGGACCCGCGCATACAGGTCACGAACCTGATGTTCTACGCGCAGGGCATCGGGCTGAACGACGGCAAGCAGCCGCACGCGACGTTCACGCTCTCAGGTTCTATACGGACTGACCCGAATACTGACCCGGTCACCTTCACTATCGAAGGAGGGGCGGCGCAGCGCATAATCGACCTATGAGCATGAACCTCCCGCGACAGAACCAACAGAAAGGCTTTACGCTTGTCGAGACCCTCGTCGCGATCTCCATCCTCATGATCGCCATCATCGGCCCGTACTATTCTATCCAGCAGGCCATCATGGCTTCGTACGTGGCACGCGACCAGCTCATCGCCTCATCGCTCGCTGAGGAGGGCGCCGAGTACATCTACTTCCTGCGCGACAGCAACTATCTCGGAGGCCGCTCCTGGCTCTACGGGCTCGACAGCTGCATGGCGAGCCAGCATCCGTACGGATGCACGGTCGACCCTGCGGCAGCAGCGATAAACTACTGCAGCTCGGCAGGATGCGCCCCGCTCAAGCTCACTGCTGCCGGCCTGTATACGCAATCAGGAACAGGGGTGACGACCCGCTTCACGCGCACCCTGAAGATCGAACAGGTCTCTTCGACACAGGTACAGGTGCTCGTTACGGTTACCTGGATGACCGGACACAACAACCATACGATCACGGTTACGGAGAACTTATACAATTGGCTATGATGCACTATCCTCGTCGCGGCTTCGCGCTTCTCATCGCAGTTATCCTTACGTCCGTCGTGCTCGCGGTCGGGATCGCGCTCCTGGATATCGCATACAAGCAGGTGGTTCTGGCGTCCGGTGCCAAGAACTCCCAAATCGCGTTCTATAACGCCGACTCCGCGCTCGAGTGCGCGCTGTACTGGGACCAGAAAAGCAATGCCTTCGGCTATGCCGCGCCGCTCCCCGGCACGAGCATCATCTGCGACACGCGCCGGGTGACGAACTTTACAAACCCTGTATCAGGCGGTCGGCGCACCACCAGCTTCGACCTTTCTTGCCCGGTCTCTGGCATTTCGGCCCATGTGGAGATATATAAGCAATCGAGCGGGAATACCGACATATACGCCAACGGCTTCAGCTCCTGCAGCGCTACCGACCCGACCCGCATCGAACGCGGCCTCAAGGCGCATTACTAGAACCGCGCCGCGCGCGGTAGAATAGGGGAATGAGCGATACGGCAGGCAGTAAGAAAGCCGGGAAAGGCAGCGTCCCGCATGAGATTTCCGAACGCGCAGCGCACCTGCGCGAGGCCATACAGAAGTACCGCACCCTCTATCATCAAGAGGATGAGTCGCCGATATCTCCAGAAGCGCTCGATTCTTTGAAGCGCGAGCTCGCCGAGCTTGAAGGGCGGTACCCGGAACTGAAGACGGCAAGCTCGCCGACGCAGACGGTGGCCGGCGGCGTGCGTGCAGGGCTCAAGAAGGTCCGGCACGAAGTCCCGCAGTGGTCGCTCGACGATGCGTTCACCGAAGGCGACCTCCGCGCCTTCGACGAGCGCATCCGGCGCAGCCTTAAGAAAGCAGGCATCGACGAACCGCCGCGCTACGACTGCGAGCTTAAGATAGACGGGCTCCATATCGTGCTTACGTACGAAGACGGCCGTCTGGTCACGGCTGCGACGCGCGGCGACGGCGTCACCGGCGAAGACGTGACGCACAACATCCGGACGATACGGAACGTGCCTGAGACTCTTCCGCAGCCGCTGTCGCTCACCGTCGAGGGCGAGGTGTACCTTACCCGTTCGGGATTCGCGGCGCTGAACAAGGATCGGGAGAAGAACGGATCGCCGCTCTTCGCGAATCCGCGCAACGCCGCCGCCGGCTCAATCCGCCAGCTCGACCCTGCTATCGCGGCCGCCCGCCCGCTAGGCGTTTTTCTGTACGATATAGACCGGATCAGCGGTGACCTGCCCGGCACGCAGACGAAGGAACTGGCGCTCCTTTCCGACCTCGGCCTTCCCGTGAACCGGCACAGCGCGCTCTGCGGCAGCGTCGAGGAGGTGCTCGCCTTTTGGAAGGCGTGGGAAGGAAAGAAGCGCGAGAAGGAGGATTACCAGATCGACGGCATCGTCATCAAGGTGGATGACCGGAAGCAGCAGGAAGCGCTCGGGTACACCGGCAAGGGGCCGCGCTTCTCGGTAGCGCTCAAGTTTCCGGCCGAGCAGGTCACGACGGTGGTCGAAGACATCGTGCTGCAGGTAGGAAGGACAGGTACGGTGACGCCGGTGGCGCAGCTGCGGCCGGTCGCGGTCGCCGGCACCACCGTCGCGCGCGCGACGCTCCATAACGAAGACTTTATAAAGGAAAAGGATCTGCGCATCGGCGACACGGTCATTCTTCAGAAGGCCGGCGACATCATCCCCGAGATCGTGCAGGTACTGCCAGAGTTCCGAACAGGGAAGGAAAAGAAATGGAAGTTCCCGAAGCGCACGCCGCTGTGCGGGGGCGACGGCGCTATAGAGCGGGTGCCGGGCGAAGCCCGGCACCGCTGCGTCGTCGCCGGTTCCTTCAGCCAGCTCTCGCGTGCGCTCGCGCACTTCGCCGGAAAGTCCGCGCTCGATATAGACGGCATGGGGCGCAAGAGGGTAGAGCTCCTGATGGAGCATGAGCTGGTATCGTCCTTCGACGATTTCTTTACGCTCACGCGCGACGAGCTGCTCGCGCTGCCGGGCTTCAAAGAGAAATCGGCTGACAAGCTGATGGACGCGATCGAGGAAGGAAAGCGCGTGCCGCTCGACCGGCTCTTGGTAGGGCTCTCCATCCTGCACGTGGGCGAAGAGACGGCGTTCCTGCTCGCGAAGCGCTTCCGTACGATAGATGCGCTCTCCCGCGCGCGTGAAGAAGAGCTGGCGCGCGTAGACGGTATCGGCGACGTCGTCGCACGCGCAGTCGCCGCATGGTTCGCAGACACGGAGAACAAGGCGCTTCTTGAGAGACTCCTTCCGCACCTTTCTGTACAGGAAGTAGAAGCGCCGAGCGGGCGCGCGCCGCTCTCGGACCTGTCGGTCGTGGTGACCGGTACGCTGCCGACGCTCTCGCGCGATGAGGCCGAGAGCCGCGTGCGCGCGGCCGGCGGAACGCCTTCCGGCTCTGTCTCGAAGAAGACTGCCTTCGTGGTGGCAGGGGAGAATGCGGGCTCGAAGCTCGCGAAAGCAGAAGGACTCGGCATCGAGGTTATCGACGAAGCCGAGTTCCTGCGCCGTAGCTCGGTGTGATACAGTGCTCGTATGCCAGCCTCCTCTCCGAACGAAACGCCGATAGCGACCGTCGAGCGCCTCGCTGCGCTCGCGCGCATCGCTATTCCCGATAGCCGCAAGGAATCGCTCGCGGCTGAGTTCGAGAGCGTTCTCGCCTACATCGGGCAGCTCGATGAACTCTCCCTTTCCATAGAAGGAACGCCTGAGCTGCCGCCTCTGCATAACGTGTTCCGTGACGATACCGGCCCTTACGCTCCAAGCACCTGGACTAAGGAGATCGTCGACGCGTTCCCCGCCAAGGCAGGCGACGCCCTTTCCGTGAAGAAGATCATTTCCATCGACTAGTATGGCTGGCGCACCTACATACAACGGCAATCCGCTGAACGAACTCTCGATCACAGAGGCCGCACGCGCGCTGCGTGCGAAGGAGTGCACGGTACGTGAACTCTGGGATGCATGCGCGGCAGCAGCTGCGAAGCGCAATCCTGAGCTGAACGCCTACATCGAGCTATTCGATGCAGATGAAGAGGCCATCGCTGCCGCGCAAGAGCGCATCGATGCCGAAGCGACCGGAGGAGAAACCGCGCCGCTCCCTTGCGGCATCCCGCTCGCCATCAAGGACAACATCCTCATCAAGGGCCGCATCGCGAGCGCCGCATCGAAAATGCTCGCGAACTATACCGCCAGCTACGATGCGACCGTCATTCAAAAGCTCAGGGACGCCGGCGCGCTCTTCCTCGGCCGCGCGAACATGGACGAGTTCGCCATGGGAAGCTCGACAGAGCACTCGGCATTCGGGCCGGCCCGGAATCCGCATGACGCCGCGCGCGTGCCGGGCGGCTCTTCCGGCGGATCGGCTGCCGCAGTCAGCGCGCACCTCGCCATAGCCGCGCTCGGCACCGATACCGGCGGCTCTATCCGTCAGCCGGCGGCGCACTGCGGCATCGTCGGCCTGAAGCCTACGTACGGCGCTGTCTCGCGCTCCGGCAGCATCGCGCTCGGAAGCTCGCTCGACCAGATCGGCCCGCTTACGAAGACCGTCGCCGACGCGCAAGCGCTTTTCGAGGCTATCGCCGGGCAGGATCCTATGGATTCGACCACCAACCCGCCCGACCTGTTTTCAGCGCGTATGCACGGGAATACGCTGCGCATCGGCGTCCCGCGCGATTTCATAGAAAAGGTGAGTGCCGGCGTGAAGGAATCGTTCGAGCAGACGCTCGGCGCGCTCGAGAAGGCCGGCCATACCCTCGTCGATATAGAGCTCCCTATGAGCACGTACGCGCTGCCTGCGTACTACGTCATCATGCCGGCGGAAGCGTCCACGAACCTCGCCCGCTATGACGGCATACGGTACGGGCTCGCCGAACGGGGGGACACCCTTCTCGAGGACTACGTACTCAGCAAGACCGAAGGGTTCGGCCCAGAAACGCAGCGCCGCATACTGCTCGGCACCTTCGTCCTTTCTTCCGGCTACATCGACGCCTACTACCGCAAGGCTCAGGCAGCGCGCGCGGTGCTGCGTGCGGAGTACGAGAAGGCGTTCGAATCGTGCGACGTCGTCGCGTTCCCGACTACGCCAGATCCTGCCTTCGCCTTCGGCGAGAAGAGCAGCGATCCTGTTTCCATGTACCTCGAAGATATCTTTACCGTCACGGCGAACCTTACCGGAATGCCTGCGATTTCCGTACCGATGGGGAATGTGCAAAAGGAAGATGCCTCGCTTCCGGTCGGCATCCACTTCACGGCGCCGCACGGCAACGAATCACTCCTGTTCAAAATCGGCGCAGCCGTGACCGGCGAGACGCTGCCACAAGGACACTACTCATTTCCTAACTTCAGCGCGTCGCGAGGAAATGATGTCGTATAATAAAAGCGATGCAAAGCGAAGGACCCGCTGTCCACTTCCTGAATATTGAGTACTTCTTCCGCCTCCTCTACGGGCTTTTCAGCGGGAACGGATCCGTCGACGTGCCTACGGCCGGGCTTTTCACGCTCCTGAGCAGCCTCTGGCTCGCGGTTACGATCTTCGCCTACCTCTTCTCGCTCGCGGCGATCGGCGTCCTTACGTACGCGACCATCCGCTACTACCAGGTCCGCAAGGAAGAGGAGCCGCGCTACGCGACGAGGACGTTCGAAGAAGAGGATCGGCGCGTCGACCATTCGCGATGGCAGTACATCATGCAGCTTATCGAGACAGGGCAGGAGAGCGACTGGCGCAATGCCATCATCGAAGCGGACATCATGCTCGACGAAGTGCTGACCCAGCTGGGCTACCAGGGCGACTCCGTTGGCGAGAAGCTGCGTGCCGTGAATCCGGCGCACTTCCAGACGCTCAATAACGCCTGGGAAGCGCACAAGATCCGCAATGAGATCGCGCACCAAGGCTCTTCGTACCAGCTCCCTGAACGCCTCGCGCACCGTACCATCGCCAACTACGAGGCTGTCTTCCGCGAGCACGGGGAGATTTAGACCTGGCCCGCTGCTGCAGCTATCGATGCCACTATTCTCCTGCGAAGGGAAGTGCTTCTCCTTATCTTGATCCTCATCGTGCCCAGATACGTTTTAGCGTCTCTATCCGGCTTTCCGTACCCTGTTATAAACGTCGTCTTAGAGAACTGAGATAAAGGAATTCCTGTTTTCTTTGACCAAAAATTCATTAATCGATTATTCTGGCTTTCGTACAGCTTGTTTATGGTAAGCCGTGCGTTGAAACGGTCTTTCGATATGCCGTAGCAATCCTGAGCCCACTTCATAATCATTTTAATAATCAACGGGTCTGAGTTGGTAAATCCCCACTCCTGACTTCCACGTTTGTATCCTTCGCCCCAATACAGTCCTAGCCCCAACATATATAAGTCGCGCTCGGTAAGCTTTCCTACGCTTTTCCTTCCGGCTATCAGTTGAGTCTGTATATCTTCTATCTTTGACTTCCTGTTTGATTCAATGTACGGGCGCAGTGCACGGAGACCTGCTTCTTTTCTCTTTCGATCGAGTCTCTCCTGTTGTGTCGTAGTCAGAGTCACATCGGCGCACCACCGGCTTACGGTGCTCGCGCTGACATGTAGTTCAGAGGCGATCTGCTTGATACTATGCCCCTTTATACGGAGCTGAACTGCGCTAGTATGCTTTTCTTTCTTCATTATATGGAATAAGCGTATGCTACTTACTGAATAGTATACACTAGTTCTAATATTTAAATTGCGCTAGCGAATAAAAGAGTGTATAGTGTGGGGAGCGGGGTAGAGGAGAGGTACCTCGGGAGGCTTGAACTATTCGGGCGTCCGTTTGAGCAATCAAGCGGAAGATCACCTGCCAAATTCGGTGAAACCCTCCTGTGCGAGATGCACAGACGGCAATGCCGAGCCAAGCCTGCAGATGCAGGAAGGTGTAGAGACTAGACGGTAGGCACCCCACGTCGGGTGAAGGCATAGTCCAGACCACAAATCTGCCTCCGGCAGAGCAACGAAAGTTGTAGCGGCACGCATAACCTCCAGACGCCGGTTCGATTCCGGCCCCCGCAACAAGCGTCAGCGGACTACCGCCACGGGTCAGGACTGCCAAGTCAAGTTCTAGACCGGTGCGGGTCCAAAACAAGAAAAGCGAGCAAATTCAATGCTCGCTTTTCTTGTTTGCTCGGTATTTTAGTTCGATTCCGATTCTCGTGCTTGAAGTGTTTTCGTGTCCTAATCACCATTCTTGAATCGAAAATCGAGGAGGGACGCCGGAATAGAACCGGAACGATCCAGCAGCTATGCTGGTTCTGGGTTCCGGCGGGGTGCATGGGGGCTGGAATGTTCCCATATTCTGCTAAGATGTACATATGTTGGCATCAAACGTTCGCCTGCTGAACGACTTCAAGGATTTGTCAAAAGGTGATTTTGAGGTCGTTGAACGCAAGGGTAGGGGACATCCCGACACGCTTGCCGATAGGCTCGCAGAACTTCTCTCCCGAACCTATTCGCAGATTTGTTTGGAACAGTTCGGGACTATCCTTAGGCATCAGTTCGATAAACTTTCCCTAATGGGCGGGAAGTGCGATGTCCGCTTTGGTGGTGGAAATTTTGTCTCGCCGGTACGCCTATTAATAAATGGAAGGGCAACGCCCGAGGTTGGAGGCAAGAAGGTGCAATATCGAGATGCCCTTATAGATGCAGCTGCGAATTTCTTGGAGACTGAGCTCCAGAACTTTGATTTCATAACAAATTGTAGATTAATGCTTGAGATAACCGCGAATACGACCCGGGGATTGCAACCTCAAGGCTCGTCTGATGCGCGTTCATCTGCATATTCCCGGTTTCGGCCCGGGAAACTTACTGATTTGCCAGAATACACAAGGCCGGTTGCGAATGACACTGCTGTCGGGTGCGGTTGGGCTCCATATACTCCCCTAGAGCTTTTAGTACTTGAAGTAGAGCGGGAACTCAACTCAGACGCTTCCAAGAAGAAGTATCCCTGGCTCGGTTCTGATATAAAGATCATGGCGATTAGAAATCGAGAAGATGTGATGCTCACTTTGTGTGTCCCTCAAATATCGACCCGTGTCAGTAATATCGGCGAGTATCATGGGAATCTCGAAACAGTACGCTCAATCATCAGTGGCATACTTTCAAAGTACGAAATGCTGAATATCACATTTACGCTCAATACCGCCGATGGGCAACGAGATGATTTGTTATACATGCTTTATACCGGCTCCTGCATAGAATCAGGCGATGAGGGACAGGTTGCTCGGGGGAATCGCTTGGGAGGGGTTATTTCTTCGCGACGACCGTTTAGTATAGAAGGCCTCAGTGGCAAGAACCCTCAGTATCACGCGGGCAAATTATATTCGGCTATGGCGTGGGATATCGCCCAGGAAATATATCAGAGAACCGGATCTCCTAATGAGGTTTTCATCGTAAGCCAATCTGATAAGCCGATTGATGAACCTTGGTCTGTGATTGTAAACTCTTCAGAATATTTGGATCAAGGTGCTATTCAAGATATAGTTTCAAAGATTGTTTCCGATGTTTCTGGTACCACTCAAAATATTATCAACGGACATTATGATTTAGCATAACTACTATGAATATCTATTTTGTACGACACGGTAGTACGGAGGGGAACGAGAGCGATCAGTTCCAGCTCCCAACTATAGAGCTATCTGAACGTGGAATGAAGCAGGCGGAGGTTCTGGCGAAAAGATTCAAATCTATTCCCGTGGATGTAGTTTTCAGCAGTCCAATGACTCGCGCCGCGCAAACCGCTCGCGCGATTGCAGAAAAAACCGGTCATACTGTTATCGAAGACCCCCTCTTTGAGGAGGTGAATCGTCCTTCTGCGGTTCGCGGCCGAAGCAAGAGCGATCCCGAGGTGAAAGAGATAATGAGAATAGTGAAGAGCACCTTCACTGATCCCGAGAATCGGCATTCAGACGAAGAAGATTACTTTCAAATTAGAGACAGGGCTAAGAAAGCACTCGAATTCCTCTCCAAAAGAGAGGAACAGAATATTCTAGTAGTTACCCACGGTGAGATTCTAAAGATGGTGCTCGCCCGTGTGATATTTGGAGACAAGATCACACCAGAATTGTTCGATGAAATTAAGCGGACATTTGTCCCAGATAATACTGGCATAACAACTATTCAATACGACCTATCGTTCGAACTGCATGATTCTGGGTGGTATGTTCTCGGCTGGAATGATCATGCTCATTTCGGAGAGTTCTAATCATTACCCACGATAAAGACTTTCTTTTCTAAGAAACGTTTCCATTTCTCCGGGTTCCAATTTTTCCACCCCGCTGCCACTTCATTCTCCAAGATTCCAC
>CAYOKK010000022.1:0-13809 GCA_964404565.1 uncultured Candidatus Saccharibacteria bacterium | reverse complement strand
CTGGGGGTGACCGGCTTTGACGGTCTGTACCTTGAGATACGTGCGACGCGGTGGAAATGTGCTGGCCACCTAAAAACGTACATACCTAAACGTGCCAACAAAACTGTTGCACGCGCAAAGACCCTCTCGCCTTTCAAGGCGTCTGACTTTGCGTTCGCCTACGCGTAACGCTTGAGCTTCGGCTCGCGTCGCCTAGACGACGTCTTCCCTCTCCGGTTCCTGTAGCGGAAGGTGAAGGCGGAATCTTCTACAGGATCGGCAGTCCGCCGCCCGCCGGACCCGCCTAGACTCCGGGCTCAGGCAGGAGCGTTTTCGCTCGGGTTCTTATGCTCCTGCTGAAACTTCAACACGAGCTACGCGTCGTAGATTCGTCCTCGAGAGCAGATTCGGACGGGAGTTCGATTCTCCCCACCTCCACAACAGTAAACAAAAAGCCCGAAGCACCGCTTTGGGCTTTTTGTGTTTGAGTTTAAACCGGCTATGTACATACTCACATTTTTGTGGTAGATTCCATGACAGGAAGTTCTCGCAGTGAGAGCCTCCATTCCTAGAAACAGGGAGATGGAATGTGAAGAAAGTCGCTCTTTTCGCCTTCGGTGTCGCCGTGTGCCTTGCCGGCTGCGCGAGTTCGAGGGGTAACCTTCAGACGGTGAGCGCTTCGCAGATCGGCAATAACCTCCTGCCGGACGATATCACCGTGACCGATATCGATCGCGACATGTTCGAGACGCACTGGACCGCAACAACGCCGTCCGGCGATACGTATTCGTGCAGCGCCGACGACAAGGTCTGGCACCCGTACTGCGCGAAAACGGACTAGGGCAAAGTCCTCACAAATGCAGCAGCCTAATCACCCGACCTCTCGGTCGGGTGATTTTCTTTTGTAGAGATACTGCTTTCGGTTAGATCATTTGCTTTCCTTTTTCGCCTCTCCCGTGAGCTGCTTGAGGTTGATGGGAATAGGATTCTCTTTCAAAAGGCGCGCCATGGAAGCGAGGTTGTGCGCCATGTGGGTCACCATCTTGTTCGTATAAAGGTATTCCTCGCCGCCGGCTTCCAGGTAGTTCGGGCCAGGACCCGCCTTGCCGACCCAATACGCGTTTGAGGTGGGCGGAATGGTGCAGCCGAACTCGTTCAGCGCCCAGAGTATGCGCGCGACAGTCGTGTGCGCACCGTCCTCGTTTCCGGTGACGAGCACCCCGCCTACCTTGTTATAGAAGAAGTATTGGCCGGTTTCAGGATCTTGGAGCTTCTCGTTATAGAAGACGTCATCCAGGCGCTCGATAACCTGCTGCGAGAGCGAACCGGGGAACCCGACCCAGATGGGCGTGCCGATGATAAAGATGTCGCAGGCGCGTATCTTCTCGAGTATCATCGGCCATTCGTCTCCCTCGCCTTCGTTAGAACTGGTTCCGTGAAGGATCGAGTGGTCTGCCGCCCGGATGACTTCCGAGGATATGTCGAGCGAAGAGAACTGCTCGACGAGCTTGTCGATCAGGCCTTGGGTGTTAGATGTCGCGGGCGATTTCTTGAGCGTGCAATTTAAGATCACTGCCTGTAGCTTTTGGTCATTCATATACTCCATCGTAAGGGTTCGGAATGAGCAGATGGTTAAGACGATATTGGAACCGAGCGGCTTTTGCGCTATTTTCAGAGAATATGCTTTCTTCTCTGCGAGGCTATGTATTCGAATTCCTCGTATTCGGCATCAAACAGGCGCGAGCTTGTATCTTCGCCGGTTCGTTCTTTGCCCTGCTGTTCCTCTCTAACCACATCCCGCTCTTCGGCATCGCACGATACGACTTCCTCTTCCTCGCAGCCATTTTCATCCAACTCGTGCTCTACCTGACCAAGGTCGAGAACTTCACCGAGATAAAGGTCATCTTTCTTTTTCACATAGTGGGGATGGCGCTCGAGCTGTACAAGACGAACCCGGCGATCGGCTCATGGAGCTACCCAGAGGAAGCGTTCTTCAAGTTAGCGACCGTGCCGCTTTTCAGCGGGTTCATGTATGCGGCGGTAGGCAGCTACATAAGCTTGTCATGGAAGTACATGAAGCTCTCGCTCGAGAACGCGCCGAACTACTTCCTAAGCGTCGCGCTTTCGATCCTCATCTATCTCAACTTCTTTACGCACCACTTCCTGCCCGACTTCCGCTACGCGCTCATGGCGCTGGTCTTTATTCTTTTCTACCGTACCCGCGTCTACTTCACGGTGGTGCGGAAGCGCCGGTGGATGCCGATGAATCTCGCCTTTCTCCTCATCGCCTTCTTCATATGGATCGCGGAGAATATCTCAACCTACTTCGGCGCATGGAAGTATCCAGATCAGATTCACACATGGACAGTGGTTAGCTTCGGGAAGATCAGCTCGTGGTTCCTGCTCGTCATCATCAGCTTCATCATCGTCGCCTACCTGAAGCACTATAGAAAGAAAGATGCAGGCACTGCCTTCTAGGTAGCGGCTGTACGCACATAGCAGACTCTGGTATGGTAGCCCAGGACAACAAGAGCGGAGGTGACCATGAACGGGATGCTGAACCAGGCCATCGCGGCCGAAGCCGAAAAGCCGGACACCGGCGAAGAAACCTTCAACTACTGCGTCGGCCAGCCCTGCCCCGAGGATAGTTTCAGCAATCCTCACGGAACAGCCCTGAGCATCTATGCTCACCTCGGCGAGGTGAAGCATGGAACGATGGAGAATGCCAGGACGTTCCGCGATTACGTGAACGCGCAGACCGGGAAGGAAAACTTCATTTACAAGCTCGTTCCGGTCGAGCAAGCGGCATGACCGAAGCCCCGCATCCTTTTAAAAGGATGCGGGGCTTACTCATAGGTAATCGGAATCACTTTCGCGCGAATTTCTTATCAAGCCTCTTTATCTCTTCCTCGCCGTCCTTGGCGACCGCCTTGAGGATGAGGTCGATCTTCGCTTCCTTGCGGTCGTCGCCCTCCTTAGACTGCGGGGAGCCGACGTAATACAAGAGCGCAAGCCCGCCGACCTGCCACATGAGCTGGAGGAACTCTGACTGCCAGTTCTCGAGAGTATCGCGGGTCACTTCTACCAAGTACTCGCTCATCACGATCGGCTCGCCATGAGCGTTCTGCTCGTTCACGAATGCATGCCACGCGAAGATCCAGTGCCCTGCGAAGCTTCCGATAAAAAGCACGAGCGTTACCCAGAAGTACCCGTATTTGAACCAGATGGATTTGTTCCTCATTCCGAGGATGGTAGCTGGGCTATGATGTCGAATCTATGAAGACAGCGTCGTGGTGCCCGTAAGGGTAAAGTCGAACGCAGCGCTCTTTGCGCCGTCGTCATTCTCTACATAGAGCTGGTACGTTCCAGGCTGAAGAAGCATGAACCAAAGCGGGCATGCTTGGCCGGTGCGGCAGTATGCGCCGACGCCGTCCGGCATGGTTATGGTGAGCACCGTGCCTGCATCGTTTACGGAAACAGGGCGGATTGCGCCGTTCCCTATGCGTACCTGGCTCGTGGCATCGAATCCGCTGCCAGCGAAGGCAACCGTCGTCCCGACAGGGCCGGACTCAGGAGATAGTGAGGTGAGATGAATCGATGGCGAAGCGGACGAACCGCCGTCTGAAGCATCATTGTTAGAACCTGCCGTCCCTTCAGGCTCCTTACGTTCACTCTCTGTAGCCATAGATCCTCGGACGTAGCTGGTTATCTTCCATACCCCGTTCTCTTCGTCCAGCGTGATCGTTACAGGATACGTGCCGGCATTCCCGCCATGCGCTGCTTCGGTGCTCGTCATGAGCACGAGCGATCCGGAAACTGCATACGTGCCGTCCCCATTTTCCGTCACGCCTGTTATGTCGATATGGTCAGGCCACGGGCTCGACGTCTGGCGGCCCGGCGCAGAAGCAGGGTCCTTCTGCCATTGGGCAAGCAGTTCGGCATCGACGTAGGGGCCGTACATCTCCCCAATGGTGTTGCCGGCATCTGGCGAGAGCAGAGAGACTTTCTGCAGCTGGCTGCCGAATTCTATGACTTGTTCGCGCACGGCCGCCTCTGCAGCCGCAGTATGGGGTCGATCAATAAAGAGAAGCGCGCCGCCTGCGATGACGACGAGCGCGAGTATGGCGAGCGGTATAGAGAAGTTCTTATTCATAGGACAGAGAAATACGTATATATAGGTACTGACGGATGAGACGCAGCGGTGTTACCGTCGCTTAAAATTTAGCTCATCGATAATCCTCTTATAGACCGCTTCATATCCGGCAATCATCTTTTCGAGACTGAAGAACGTCTCTGCGCGCTGCCGCACTTTCTTCCGGTCGAGAGAATCTATGGCACGGATCGCCTCTGTCATCTCTTCCGCATCCTTCACGACGAATCCTGTGACGCCATGCTTTACGATCTCCGACACAGAACCGTTATCAAACCCGATGACGGGCGTACCGCACGCCATGGCTTCGATCATGGAATAGCCGAACACCTCGTTCGCTTGTGTCGGGAAGAGGAGCGCACGTGCCCCTTGGAACAGGGCTATTTTCTGATCGAACGACGCCTCGCCGAAATAGCGGATCGACTCTGCATTGATGTGAGGCTCTATCTCCTTTTGCCAGTACCCTTCCCCCGGATAGCTGGTTCCCGCGATGCGCAGCGGAACGCCAGCGGCTTTCGCGGATGCTATCGCATGGTGCGTTCCTTTGTCTTCCGTAATGCGGCCCAGGTATAGGACGTAGTCTTCAGGCTCATCGTTAAAGGAGAACACGTTCATATCTACGCCGTGATAGATGTTCGCGTACCACGTAAGCTCAGGAACCTGTTTCCGCTGAGCGTGCGAGAACGAGACAAAGCGCTGATGCTTGAACTCTTTGGCGTACGGCCGTATATGGGCAGGCACGGGCGTATGGACAGAAATGAGGCTGGGCACATCGACGAGCGGCGGGAAGAGCGTCGATGACAGCAGATTGAAGTGGGAGTGGATGATGTCAGCGCCCGTGCGCGCGAACTCATACGCGCGCGACACATTCAGGCGCATGAGGTATCCCTGGATATCGTCAGGCACTTCCTCCTTCCATAGCGAGTCAGACACTGAATGCAGTTCCGCCTTCGTCTCGGAATCAGAAGAGGCAAAGAGGTGTACGTCATGCCCGCGATCAACAAGCCCGTTCGTAAGGCAGGCAGTGTGCGAGCTTATGGCCTTGCCTGTCTTCGGCTCGACCGGACGATAATTCGAAGCGATTTGGACGATGCGCATAGATATATATTATGCCGCCTGGGAAGCGATACGAGAAAACAGCGAAAGGTACGAGTTGAAGACTTTCGCTGGGTCATGGTTCTCAGCGATGGCATGCGCGAACGCGCGGACGCCAGGCCATGAGTCATGAGCGAACTGCTCATCGAGACGGTCAACCGCCTTTACGGGCTCATTGAAGTCTGCGACCCAGTCCTCCATTCCCGCAGCGGCATATTCGCTCACCCACCCCACTGTCGGCGAAATGAGCGTGGGGACGCCCGCCGCCGCCGCTTCCATGACAACGCCAGGGGCGGTGTCGAAGCGCGACGGGAGAATCGCCGCATCCAGTGTCTGGAAGAATGCATAGAGGGAATCGCGATCCATCGGAGGAACCACCTCTATGAGCTCGCGGTAGCGGGACTTGAATGCCGCGCGTGCAGGGGTATCAGGTATGGTCGTTACGGCGATAATCTTCCAAGGAAGTTTCCGATTGTGAACTTCTTCCGCAAATGCGAGGACCGCGTCATGGTTCTTTATCCGGTCCCAGCGCGCGACGATTGCGATCGTACGCGTAGCAGTATTTTTAGGACCATACGTTCCAGAAAAAGCCCACCCTGCATGAGGAAGAGGGATGATATGGCTTCCTGGCATAGTCTCTATTCCTAGATCGTGCATCAGCACTTCTTTGCTGTACTCATTAAGGAATATGTTCGCGGTCACTCCTTCTGTAGCCTCACGCTCCATCTCTTTCGCAAGCTGCCGGTAGTGAGGCGGGCAAAGCGCCGCAAACGCTTCTAGGTCACGCACCCAAAGACCTGCGTGCTGCATGGCTATAGGAACATTCTCAAGAGCTGCTGCCTTGTATAGCAGCCAGCTATATTGGCTGAATCCGTTTAAGAAAACGATGTCGGGACGAAGATGGCGCAAGGTATTTCGGAGCGCCTGCAGCTCTCGCGCATACGCTCCTTCAACGTGTGCGAGCGAGTCATGCGTCGCGACCTCTGATATCGGCATCGCGCCTGAGCGGACAGAGTAAAACTCCTTATTCTCCTCCCGCGCGACGCATTCCCATTCAGCGCCTTCAGACGAATGGCGTTGGAGTATGCCTAGCCAGATATGGCCTTGTGCTGTTACCGCGCTTGAGAAGTCACGCGCAAACCGGGCAGTCCCTCCCTTTAGCGGGGCTTTTGAGCCTGGAACATTGCACTCATATTCAAGGGTAAGGATGCGCATGAGTAAAAAATATAAATGCTCGTGATTCTCTGTAAGAATCTCGAGCTTCTATGTGATGACGTGATTGTATCACACAAACTATGTTCTGTCCATTCCTACGTCGCAGAATCTGCCACATAGTGCCGCCGGACGTAGTAGCGCCTCTCGCGCGCCGAGGTGTTGGCATGTATGCGCATGAGCAGGTCGGTCATGAGCCCGAAGGAGAAAAGCATGATCGCGACGATGAAGAAGAAGAACGACAGGAAGAACCAGCCGTCGCGGTTCAGATGGATGCCGAGCGCGAAACGGTCATAGAGCGTGATGAATCCAGAGGCGATAGCGAGCGCGAACGATGCGAGGCCCATGTAGCCGAAAAGATGGAGAGGACGCTCGGCATAGCGGTAGAGGAACCAGATATAGAGAAGGTCGATAAAGCCGCGGAACACCTTGCTCGCGCCATACTTGCTCTCCCCTGCCGTGCGAGCGCGGTGCGAGACCGGCACCTCGACGACGCGGAACCCTTTCCACACCAGGAGCGCGAGGAGGTAGCGGTGCATCTCGCCGAAGAGGTCGACGCTCTCGACAGCGGCGCGACGGTACGCGCGCAACGTGCATCCTGAGTCATGTATATAGTCGCCGATGATGCGGCTGCGCAGCGCGCGCCCGAAACGGGTGACTATACGGATACTGCGCGGATCCTTACGCTCGACCCGCCAGCCGGTCGCGACGTCGACTTCTGGATCCGTAAGCGCCTCGAGCAGCTTCGGGATGTCGTGAGGATCGTTCTGCCCATCGCCATCCAGTGAGACGATGATCTCGCCCTTTGCGGCGCGGAATCCTGCATCGAGCGCGGTAGACTGGCCGTAGTTGCGGGCCAAGCACAGCACGACGCTGCCCGTAAGCGTTCTGAGCACCTCCCGCGTCCCATCGGTACTGCCATCGTCGACATATATGAGCTCGTACGGCTGGGCGAAGGAATCCATCACCTTGCGCAGCTCAGCATGAAGGCCGTTCAGGCTTCCTTCCTCGTTATATACCGGCACCACGACGGATATGAGGGGTTTCATTGACTTGCTATACTACGAAATATGCCTCTCGACAACCTCTCGGCCGCGATAGACTACCTGCTGAACCCATGGATTATCATCGGCTTCTTCGGCCAGTTCCTCTTCTTTATGCGCTTCATCGTGCAGTGGATCGCCACGGAAAAGGCCGGGAAAGTCGTCGTGCCGAAGCTCTTCTGGTACTTCTCTATCTCTGGCGCGCTCATCATTCTCGTCTATGCCGTCTATCGCAAAGACATCGTCTTCATTACGGCGCAGACGCTTTCCCTTTTCATTTATGCTCGCAACCTGATGGTGGAACGCCGCGCATCAGTTGAAGCGGCCGCTCAGTCAGTAACCGAGAATAGCGAGACGAACTTCCCTGAATAGAGCTGCGTGAACTCGTAGGCGGGAAACTCCTCTGCGAGCGCTGCGAGAGATGTGTCTGCAAGAATAAGGCTCGTATCGGACGGATCGCGCTCAGCGCTCCACGTGTTCACGTACGGGTGTGCGGAATCAGGGAGCCGGCTGTAGTACAGGATGGAGCCGATCGCATCGTAGCCGTACGCATAGACGGTCGGGTCATCTGCAGCACGGATGAGAGCGGCGACATCGCGTTCTTCGTATGCATGGCCGATCTCCCATCCGTAGTAGGGATTTATATGGAACGCGTTGAAGCGAGTGATACGGGCGGCATACGTCATTACCACCGCGAGAATGACGAATGCAAAGACAGCGAGGACGGTACGGCTTCGAAGCATGCGCCGCGCCTCCCCTGCTGAAAGCGCGAGCGCGATGGCGATAAAGGGGTACATCGGCATCAGGTAGCCGAAGGCTTTCGTCTGAGCCGTGAACATGACGATGAGCACGGCGAGTGCCGCCGCGACAGAGGAGCCGAGCGTGCTCCGCACGCTCGGCTCCATCTTTCGGAGCCTCCCCAGCAGCAGGACGAGCGCAAGCAAGAACAGCTCCGCCCACGGCGCGGCATAGTTGAAGATGTATGAGACGTATTCCGCGCCGGTCGGATTATTCGTAGTCGGAAAGAGGTTCGTGCCGGCGCGCTCAAGCACTTCCGTGCCGAGGTAGCTGTGCCAGAACGCGCCGCCGTACGTAAGCGACATATAGAGGTGCCAAGGCGCCGCGACCAGAAGGAACATGCCGGCGCCGAGCCATACGTAGCGGCCCTTCAAGAGCGTAACGGTGCCAGGCCACCCGTGCCTGAGCAGCGCATAGGCGAGCAGCGCGACCCCGCCGAAGACGGCGATGACGCTCTTTGAAAGCACGGCGAGCGCGAGCGCTATGCCGACGAGCAGGTACCAGCGCCGATCGCGCTCTGCACGCATGCCGGCATAGAGCGCTGCGACAATGAAAAGCGTTACCAGGTTATCGAACCGTACGTCCCGAGCGAACTCCATCCAGGTCGAGGTCGTGGCCAAGATCGCGCCGCCAAGGAGTGCGGCCCCTATGCCTGCGCCGGCCTCATAGCAGATAAGGACGACGAGAAGAATCGTAAGCAGGCCGGCCAGCGCGCTCGGGAACCGCACGGCGAACTCAGTATCATGAAAGACCTGAGCGCTGGCCGTCGTGAGCCAGAACAAGAGCGGCGGCTTGCGGAAATACGGCTGGTGCAGGAATGCAAGCGAGGTCGGATTCCCCCGCTCAAGGCTTTCATGCGTCACTTCGGCATACGTCGCCTCGTCATAGTCTTGGAACGGCTCGTTTCCGAGCTTGTAAAAGAGGATATACGCGGAAAATAAGACGAGGATCGCTCCTGCCACTGCATACAACGTTAGCTGCTGCCGTTTCGTAAGAGGGAGAGACATTCTCAAGATGGAGTTCATCGTCTTTGTATAGTACGCTACCGACAGACACCTGTGTAAGAGGAGGAACGCATGAGTACCGGCACGATCATCATGAACGAGGAAGATCAGCGTGCGCTCCAGGCAGAGTTCTGGGGACTGCCGAAAGACGCGAGCTGGACGGACATACGCGCCGCCGCACGAATGAAGGGCGTAGCGATGGTTCTCTTTCACCCCGACGACTGGGAAGAGACGATTACCCGTCTGTACGGCCCCGTTTTCGACCAAGAGCCATAGCATCTACGCCCCGCAGGAGCTTCGCTCCTGCGGGGCGCCATCTTTAAAAAACGTTGTAAATCAAGCCTAATAAAGGTATACTCAGGGGGACCAAATGGCTGCTGTAGAGAAAGTACGTATAAATCGCGAGATTCGCGTGCCGGAATTGCGCGTGATCGGCGCTGAGGGTGAGAACCTCGGCGTGATTTCTATTGCCGATGCCCTGAAAGCGGCCCAGGAGGCCGGTCTCGACCTCATCGAGATATCGCCGAACGCCAAGCCGCCCGTTGCGAAAATCATGGATTATGGTAAATTTCAGTACGAGCAGAAGAAGAAGGACAGCGCAGCGCGCGCCAAGGCCAAAGTCTCTGAAACCAAGGAAGTGCAGATAAAAGTCGGCACCGGTGAGAACGACATGCGGCTCAAGGCCAAGAAAGCAGCCGATTGGCTCGCTGAAGGCCATCGGGTGCGCGCTGAACTGTTCCTCAAAGGGCGCTACAAGGGCATGGAGGAGGCATTCCTCAAGACCCGGCTCGAGAAGTTCCTGCTCCTCATCCCCTACCCATACCGGGTAGCCGATCCGATCACCAAGGCCCCGAAAGGGTTCGCGACGATCATCGAACGGGATCCGAAGGCAGGAACGGCGCCGAAAGCGGAAAGCAAATAAATATTTATGAAAACGAACAAGTCATACACCAAGCGCATCCGCGTCACCAAGAAAGGCAAGCTCGTCGTGCGCAAGCCCGGCCAGAACCACTACAACGCAACGGAGAGCGGAAGCGTTCGCATGGCGAAAAATCGCGACCAGTCGCTGACGGTGACCAATCGCATCCGCCGCCGCTTCCTTTCCCAGAAGAGCAAGTAGCCGCTTGGATTCTTTATCTAGTTTTAAGTACCATCTTTAAGTAACTGCCTATGTCACGCGTAAAAGGAGGAGTCATTTCAGCAAAGCGCCGCCGGAACGTGCTTTCCCGCGCCAAGGGGTATCGCCACGGCCGCGGTACGAAGGAGCGCCTTGCTAAGGAAGCGCTCGTACACGCCGGAAAGAATGCATTCAATCATCGCCGCGATAAGAAGACGGTCATGCGCCAGCTCTGGATCGTGCGCCTGAACGCCGCTATCCGCGCTGAAGGCTTCAAGTCATACAGCACGTTCATCAATGCACTGAAGAAGAAAGGGTACGGACTCGACCGCAAGGTCCTTTCCGAGTTCGCGCAGAAGCATCCGGAAGTATTCTCTCGCGTGGCGAAGGAAGTGAACGCGTAAGGATCACAGAAGAAATAACCCCTGAGAGACCGCTCCGGCTCGCTTGGCCGAGTCTTAGTCTCTCAGGGGTTATTTCTTTTGCTCGCTGGGTACGGTACGCTACTCAACCACGACGGCAGTACCGTATGCAAGCACTTCCGTCACGCCGCCCATGACTTCCGTCGCATCGTAGCGCATGCCGACGACGGCGTTCGCGCCCATTTCTTCCGCGTGCGCCAGCATACGCTCGAATGCCTGTTCGCGTGCGCGCTCGCAGAGCGTCTCGAAAAGCGTGATGTTACCGCCGACGAGCGTCTGCAGGCCGGCGCCGATAGCGCCGACGATGGAGCGCGAGCGCACCGTGATGCCGCGCACCAGGCCGAGGTTCTTTGTTATGCGCTTCCCTTCAAGCTGAAGTGCGGTCGTTACGTATGAATGATCAAGTGCCATAGAAAATATATTATTCTGATATCTCCCTTACGCCCTCCTTGGCAATCTCCCATGACTGCCCTTCTGTCGGAACGATGGCGCGTACGCCCAGGTAGCCGTGGATGCGCTGAGCCAGGAAGCGCGCCGCCGAGGGTTCGCCGAGCGCGGTAAATATAGTTTTCGTGCGCGGCTGGGTCATTTCTGCGAAGGCCAGCAGCCCGTCGCGGTCGGCATGCGCCGACCAGCCGGTGAAGGTCTGAATATGAGCGCGAACGGCAACATCTCTGTCGTTAAGACGCACGTGCTTCGCACCGTCCTGCAGGCGCCTCCCAGGCGAGCCGGGCGCCTGGTATCCGACGATGAAGAGCGTCGTACTCTCTTCAGGAAGGTACTTCTGCTCCCACTTCCCTATGCGCCCGCCGTGAGACATGCCCGCGCCTGCCATGATGATCTTCGGCGAGGGAGCATCCGCTATCTCCTGCGATTCCTCGCGGGACGGCGTCTGGGTAAGCTGCGGGAAGCGGAAGATATCATGCTCCTTCTTCAGTTCCGCCTGGATGCCGTCCTTGAAGAACTCCTTCCCCCACTTTGCATATACGTCCGTGGCCTTTATCGCGAGCGGCGAATCGAGGAAGACCGGTATCTTCGGGAGCTTTCCGGCATCCATGAGGTTGCTGATCTCGTAGAGCATGAGCTGCGAGCGCTCGAGCGAGAAGGCTGGAATCAGAATGGCGCCCCCGCGCTTCACAGCCTCGTTCAGCGCTTTCTCCAGCTCGCTCACGCGATCATCCGCGTGCGTATGCAGACGATCGCCGTACACGCTCTCCATCACCATCACGTCTGCGTCTGTAATGGCTTCAGCGTCAGGAAGGTATGGCGAGGGGGTATTGCCGATATCGCCCGTAAGGGCGAGCGTCACATTTTCTGCATCCGTCAGGTCGCGTACGCGCACGCTGGCCGAGCCGAGAATATGGCCGGTATTCCGCAGATAGCAGGAAAGCCCCGGCGCAGCTTCCCACTCTTCGTGATACGGAACGGCCTCGATATGCCCCATCGCCGCAGCGACATCCCGTTCTTCATACAAGGGAGCGCCACCCTTCTCGCGCGCATCCCCCGCCATAATGCGTGCGGAATCTTCCATGATGAGCTGCGCGAGGTCTCTCGTCGGCGCGGTCATGTAGATCTTTCCTTTGAAACCCTCTTTCATGAGCTTCGGAATACGGCCGACGTGATCTAGGTGCGCATGCGTAACCACGAGCGCATCGATGCTCGGTACGTCATAGGGGAAGGGCGCGTACATTTCCTCCTGACAGAAGTCCCGCCCCTGCTCGATGCCGCAGTCTACGAGGAGCTTTCCGCGTGCGCCTTCGACGAGGAAGTTCGATCCCGTCACTGTTTCCGCACCGCCGTAGAACGTAAGCTTTAGCGCCATAGAGAAAAGAATCGTACGCCGAACAGCGCTATAGCCGCGCCGATCAGCCCGTCGAGCAGATCCTGCGCCGTATCGAGCCAGTAGTGCGACTGGCCGGGCGAAATGCTTCCGACGTACTCGAATACCTCCCAGCCGACCACCACGGCCGCCATGCAGGCGAAATAAAAGAACGTGCGGCGCGCACCGAAGAAGGAAATGAGAAACATCCCTATAGCCGCGCCTCCGAGGACGTGCATCGGGATGTCGAACCAGCGATGATACCAATAGAAGTAGGTATCCAGAGCGTATAAATGGAGCAAAAGGAGCGCGAGCGCCAGCACAAAGGCCACGAAGAGCGATATTCGATTCATGTGGGTATAAGTATAGCAAAAAGCCGGCACGTAGTGCCGGCTTTTTGGTGGAACCACCCCCTGTGTGGCAACTGTTTCGTGCCACGTGGGTGCTCGCATCGCGCGACGTCAGAACGAATGAACGCTCTTCGGAAACGCGGGATCTAAAGCTCCCTAAGAATGAGCAAGTTGCGTTTTTAGGGATGGCCCCAGGAGAGTATACGGTGGATGCGCGGTTATTCCAAGATTCCGTCGAGGTTGACGTCGTAGAGGATGGCCTCGTTGAGAAGGCGATACTTGAGCACCTCGTCATCGCCGAGCCAGAGCGCGATCTCTTTCTCCGCATTCTCGGGCGTATCAGAACAATGGATGAGATTGCGGACGGCACGGTCGTCGATAGCGGCAATATCGTAGGAGTCGATGGTTAGATCGCCGCGGATAGTTCCGATATCGGCCGTGTTCGGCGAGGTTTCTCCCACGAGCTTCGTTACGACAGAGACGGCGCTGTTGCCTTCCCAAACCATCACGACCACCGGGCCGCTCGTCATGTACTTCTCAAGCGCACGGATGATGTCCTTTCCGTACTCGATAGGCTCCTTTTCGGCCGAAAGGCCGGCTGCTTCTCGATCTGCGGCGATCTTCGTACCCTTCTTGAGGAACCACTCGTCATCTTTGTCGTAGTGCTTCCAGATGCGGTCGGCATCGAGGACGGCCATCTTGAGAGAGACGAGCTTGAGGCCGGTGCGCTCGAAGCGAGAGAGGATCTCGCCGACGAGACCGCGCTGGACGCCGTCAGGCTTGATAATTACGAAAGAACGTTCAGTTTTAGGGTGCGGGA
>CAYOKK010000021.1:0-14356 GCA_964404565.1 uncultured Candidatus Saccharibacteria bacterium | reverse complement strand
GCCTTTCTTTACCTTTAAGACTTCGCTGAAAGAAGCGATATCGTCTATGTATATTTGTTCCGCTTGTGGCTTCGTGAGGAACTTTACATTGTGAGAGGCGACCTTAACAGTTATGGTCTGGTTTCGCTTCGTTGGATAGGACTTCAAACGGGTGGGGTTTGCCGACAGGCTTAATATCTTGTTGCGGTTATGAGTGTAGAACCCGTCCTTACCATAAAGAATTCGCTTGCCGACCTTCTTTGAAGTAATGATACCTTCGTGCGCGAGGCGTGAAGCTGCATTCGAGGTCTTTCGGTTGAAGTTCTTTACTTTCGCACCTATTTCCTCAATGGATTTGAAATCTTGCCTGCCGGAGTAAACAGCATTGAATACCTCTAGCGCTTGGCTTGAGGTCTTCAATATCTCAGCCGCGTGCTGTATCTTCTCAGCGCTATCAGCTGTTGGGTTGCTTACAACGGTAGCCATTTTCTACTTAGCCTGCTTTCCAGGAGCGGGTGCGCGTCCCGACATCAACTTCGTGATGTTGCTGACTTTGCCTTGGTCTATCTTCAGGATTTCGCGTATCTTCGTGCTGGGGACTCCCGAGGAGCTTGCGTTCACGATTACCAGTACCTCAAGGAGGTCACTTATGGTATCGAGTTTCTTTGCAAGTGCGGCGTATGCCTTTTCCGAATCGAATGCAGCCATAAATGAGGAAGTTATCTGGTAAGGCTATTTCTTCTTTGCTGCCTTTGGACGCTTGCTCTCGGCACGCCGCACAGAAACTGCGGCGGCGGTTGTCCCGACGAAGTCCGCAATCTCCTGGTTCGAGAAGCCTGCACGCGCAAGGAAGACAATTTTCTCCGTCTGCGTGGTGCTGGCCAACGGACCCTGAATAGCTTGAGCCGCTAGCAAGAAAGCAATTTGCTTAAGGCGTAGGGTGTTGTCATCCATACTCGTCTAGTCCTTAGTCTTCTTCGGCGTGCCCTTTTTAGGAAGCATGCGCTCGATGGTCTTATAAGAGACGCCCAGCACTTCGCCGATTTGTGCGTTTGAGGCTCCCTGCTGCGAGAGCTGCAGGATTATGAGCTTCTTTATATCCTCTAGGGTTTTGAGAGCTTCTTCAGGCATAACTATTTCTTAGTCGTAATCTTCTTGTAATACTGGCGTCCCACACGAACGCTGTTCTTATTGGTGCCGAGCAATACGGCTATCTCCTCATCGGACAGGCCGCAGCTAGCCAAGAACCCCATCTGCAGGGTCTTGTTGTCTTCAAAAACGGTTGCGGCGTGCTGTCTCATGAGCAGTCCAAGAATGGCTGAGAGCTTCGCGTTTATACTCGCAAGTGCTTTTTCGTTTTCCATGCCATTATTTTACGCCCATGGGAAGAGCGGTCAAGACACTGTAGGCCTTGCCCGTAATACGCAAGAAAATAATCCTTTATATAAAGGGCAAAAGCAATATACAGCGTTAGGTACTACAAGTTTTTTGTCCGCTGTCCTAGTTCTAGTCGGATTCTGTGCGTTCCATGAGTCGTATGAAATAGAGCCTTTGAGCCATTCCTTGCATCAGCTCCCGATTGAATAGAAGCGGTATATTTACATAATGCTCCGGGAGCAAAAGAGTAAAGAAAGCACACCTCAAAAAGGTGTGCTTTCTAGCTAGTAGGCAAGGTCAAGAAGTACTATTTCTTTCCTTTCTTAGAACTAGCGCTTTTTGGTAGATTCTTCCGCTTCGTATGAGCAAGGTCTTCGAGTTCCTTCTTGCTCATAGACTCATACATGCTCTTAGACGCGCCGCGGAGCGATGACTTTTTACTCTCACCTTCTTTTGCAGAAAGGGCCGCTCCCGCAGCCATCTGCTGTTTTTTAGATTTTGCTGGCATACGGCCATTGTGTATGACATTCGCTGAATGCGTGGTGAAGAGCGAATGCACCAGTTGCACCGCCTATCCCTTCAGCTTCTCGCCGACTCCCGTTGCTGCCATGCAGTTGGTGTAGTCGAGATCCATGCTGTTATTGCGCATGACAAGCGCCGAATCCCCTTTGCTCCAGAAGACGAGCGATTCATCTGCGTTCGCGTACCGAGCGCCGTCTGCAGATATCGTCTGAGAAAGGGTCGTGGTCGCTTCTTCGCCGATAGCGACGTCGACGCTGCCGGTCGGCATCGGCATCTCGCCTTCTGCCGGCTGCGGAGCCTCTTCGCCCTTGTAGTAGGAGGCGGTTATGGTACGGCCCTCGTCGCAGGAGTACGTCACGGTAGTAAGGAACGTGCGTGAGCCGGCAGCAGCGGCGTTCGCATTCTGCTCGGAAGCGGCAGAATCTGGCTCTGCTGAGTCAGGCGCGAAGTAGAAATATGCGCCAGCGCCGAGGATAAGAACGACGAGTAATGCGATCGGTAGTGCGAATTTGTTCATATATACAACTATATCATTAGTGCGGCCCGTGCTTCCCTGCCACCTTGAAGGTCAGGTGGAGGTTCGCAAGGTAATTTCCGATGCCCACGAAGGTGGCGATCGTGATGCGCGCGTAGAGGACGGGCATGGGCGCGATAGAGAGCAAGAGCCACATCAGCCCGGTAGTTACGGCCATTCCCAGGAGCGCGAACTGGATGAAATATACGTATCCTGCGTGCATGCCGCGCTTAGTATGGCGGAATACGTATTTTCGGCTGATGAGGTAGTTTCCAGAGACGGCAATGAGAAATGAGCCTGCAGTTGCGGGCAGATACGGCACCCCTAAGACTGCCGTCAGGAAAAGAAGCAGGAGCAGGTCAATACAGAATGTGAGAAACCCGACGCTGCTGTAGCGGATGAACCGCTTCTCGCGAGGCGTGATGCGAAAGTGCATACGTACCATGATTCTGTCTGCAGAAGGGTTAACGTGGGATGAAGGGCAGGAATACTATATGTAGTAAAAGGGCCGGATGCGCTTCGCGCATCCGGCCCTTTTGTTCTGCAGATCACATCAGCAAATACAGCAACGCGCCGCCAGTACCTATCACCGCAACGGAAAGCGGAAGAAATCCGCGGTATACCCAGCGCGCGTGCATCTGCGGCGATCGCGTGCCGTTGAATCGCAGTACGATACTGAGCACGACGAGAGCGAAGCATGCATCGAGCGCCAGGTGCACATGCAGCAATGACTGCGGAAAAGCCGATTCTGCCGACTCTCCTAACCCGGTCCAGCGGCTCAGGATCTCGGCGACGATCACTTCCGCGACGAAGAGCTGAAAAAGCCTCCGGCGGGCAGCGCGGTGCTCGAAGCGTAGCTGTGAATCTTGCAGCGATGCGGCGAGCCTTCCGGTGTGGAAGGTCCACCATACTTGGCATACGATCAAGAACAACAGAACCCAACCGATACCCTTCAAAGAGAGTTGTGCTATGAAGACGAGTATGTCGGTCATTGCCAGACCCCTTCTGAATGCTTTCGTAATATCCGGGCAGACTATACACTAAAAACACATGGTCTCAAAAGAGCGCGTTAACCTTCTTTGTATCTCCTTCGTGGCGCCCTTCCTCTTGCTTGTCGGGTACTTCCTCTTCACGGGAGCCTACTTGCTTGCGCTCGTGCCGCTTGCAGCTGTCGTAGCCTGCATGGAAACCCGCGTCCGGATGGGATACCGCAGCCGGCGCGGGCTGCTCTTTGTCGTGCACCTAGCCTGTGCCATCGGCTTTATTCTTGTACTACTTGCCCTTATTTCCTTTTCTCACGCCGCACATCATTCGCCAGCCTGGCTGCTGCCGGTCGCATACGCGCTACTCGCCGGCATGGCGATTTCTGGAGCGATTCTCATCCGCCGCAGCTGGCATCCGGCGGGCCGCATGGCTCCCGTAGTATGATAGGGATATGGATATACTGACGCTCTCGCGCATCCAGTTCGGCGGCACCGCAGCTTTTCACATCATCTGGCCGCTCCTCTCTATAGGCCTCGGCCTCTATCTTTTCGTACTCGAAGCGCTCTGGCTCAAGACGAAGAATGACGGCTACTACCGCCAGCTCCGCTTCTGGCTGAAGATATTCGTGCTTACGTTCGTCATGGGGACTGCCTCGGGCATACCGCTCGAATTCGAGTTCGGCACCAACTGGGCCGCCTTCTCGAGCGCGGCAGGAGACTTCTTCGGCAATATTCTCGGATTCGAATCCACGGTTGCCTTCGCTCTCGAGGCTGCGTTCCTCGGCATATTCGCCTTCGGGTGGAAGCGTGTACGCCCCGGCGTGCACCTCTTCGCCAACGGCATGGTCGCCTTCGGCGCGACGCTTTCTGCATTCTGGATCATGATCGCCAATGCGTGGATGCAGACTCCTGCGGGCGTCACGGTAGAGAACGGCCGCATCGTCGTAACGGACTACTGGGAAGCTATCTTCAACCCTGCCGCGCTCGTCAGCTTCCTGCATATGTGGGTCGCCTGCATCGAGGCAACGCTCTTTTTCATAATGGGCATTGCCGCGCTTGCCATACTATGGACGCTCAAGAATACAGAGGGTGAGGACAGAGAAGGCAGTATTGCGCGCCGCCGCTTCTTCCTGAGCTCCTTCCGTATCGCGCTTATCATCGCGGTGATCGTAGCGCCGCTCCAGATCTTCCTGGGCGACGTTTCCGGGCAGGTAGTGAGCACCCATCAGCCGGAAAAGCTCGCCGCGCTCGAGCTTCACTGGGAGACGAACCCGCCTGGCACAGGCGCCGGCTGGTCGCTTCTTGCATGGCCCGCGCAGGAAGGAGGCTATAACGTATTCAGCCTGCAGCTCCCCTACGGACTCTCGCTCATCACCACGCACACGCTCGACGGCCAGGTGCGGGGCCTTAACGACTTCCCTGCAGACAGCCGGCCCACCGTGACGGAGAGCCTCATCACGTTCTACAGCTTCCGCCTCATGATTCTCTGCGGCATGGCCATGTTCTTCCTTGCGCTTGCGGGGACCTGGTACCTATGGACAGGCCGCCTGCGCTTTGAGAATCTTCCGCGCCGCCGGACGTTCTTCCGATTGTTCGTTCTCGCGCTTCCGCTCGGCATCATCGCGACTGAAGCGGGCTGGATGGTACGCGAGATCGGCCGGCAGCCGTGGGTGGTCTATCACCTGCTGCGCACGAAAGACGGCCTCTCGCCGAACCTCTCGCTTTCGCCGGTCGCTACGAGTACGGTACTCTTCGGCCTCTTTTACACGGTATTCATTATCGCCTTTGCCTACTTCACCTACCGCATCGTGCGGAAAGGCCCGGACCTCACCGGCCCTGTAGTGGGCTATACGCCGCAGCCTGAATCCGCTCTTGTCGCCGCTAAGGACCCTCGCCTATGATCCTTGAACTTATCAGCACGTACTGGCAGATGGACTGGCTTCCGGCGCTCTGGTTCTTTACGATCGCCCTCGAGATCGGCCTCTATCTCATGCTCGACGGCGCTGACCTGGGCATC
This sequence comes from uncultured Candidatus Saccharibacteria bacterium, assembly GCA_964404565.1. Lineage (GTDB taxonomy): Bacteria > Patescibacteriota > Minisyncoccia > Phycocordibacterales > Phycocordibacteraceae > C7867-001. The sequence goes on along the minus strand of CAYOKK010000021.1, from coordinate 8,964 downwards.
GGCATCCTCTCCTTGTTCACTCGTACGGAAAAATCACGCGGGCTCATGATGCACGTCATCGGCCCTATATGGGACGCGAACGAGACGTGGCTCGTGGTTGCTGGCGGAACGCTCTTCGGCGCCTTTCCGCACGCGTACGGCATAATCCTGAGCGCTCTCTATGTGCCGGTAATGATTCTCATCTTCGGGCTCATCCTGCGCGCCGCGTCTTTTGAGTTCTACGGCTTTGCCGTGCGTAAGCGCGTTTGGGGCCGCCTCTTCGGCCTCGGAAGCCTCATTGCCGCTATCGGGCAGGGGCTCCTGGCTGGCGGGCTGGTTTCGGGCATCGCCGTAGCAAACGGATACTTTGCCGGCGGCGCGTTCGACTGGGCGACTCCGGTTACCTTTGCGCTTACCTTCGGCGTTATCGTCGCCTATCTGTGCACGGGCTGGGCGTACCTCTTGCGTCGCCGTACGCCTCATACAGCAGCCCTACCCGCCGCTGCGAAGCGTATTGTATACCCTGCCGCCCTCGCGCTTCTTGCGGCGGCGTTCGCCATCGTTACGCTCATCCTCCTCCCCTATATGGTGCCGCCGAGCGTCACGATCTATGAGGCGGCGGCGTCTCACAAGACGCTTCTTTTCATGCTGTACGGCATAGGTCCCCTTATTCCGATTATCTTCGCCTATAACATCTATCTCTACCGGGTATTCCGCGAAGAACGGCAAGATGACCGCGAAGAGCACGCATACTGAAGGAAAGATGGCACGCGCTAGCGTGCCATCTTTCCTCCGCTTTCTTTGTGCGATGTTCCTGCGCCGCCCTTGTGCTCCACTTTGCCTGCTTTCCCAGGCTTTCCCTCAGGGCCTTCCCGCTTTTCCATCTGCCGCTGCTCGTCCTTGACGTGCGGTTCGACGATATGCGGCTGCTCTCCCGTTCGCTCAGAACTTTTGCTCATATGGTTTCTTACGGCTGCTGGTCAAGCTTGTATGCCGCTTCCGTATTGGTGACCGGCTTCCCCATGCGAAGGAGCTGAATGATGCCGCGCGCGATGATCCAGTACACGACCATTGCCAGAAGGGTCGTCCACTCGAATGCGCTTCCTGAGACAGTCGTAGTGCTGAAGACTGCCTGGAACGGAGCTACGAACGGGTACGAGATCGTATAGATGAAATCAGTGAAGCCTGCGCCCGCGTTAGCCGAAAAGAGCCGTAGAAGGAAGCGGAAGGCGAGGATGATCTCTATTATGCCAAGTATGTACCACACGACCTGCGTACCGCGATACAGCGGCCGCGTGCCGGAATTATAAGTATAAGTAGCCATGCGATATGGGTGTTAGATAGTAATGTACATGCGTAGTATGGCGCGCGCCGCCTGAACAGCGCATGAAGGAGCGCTCTCGCTACCCCATGCGGAACATATAGCTCAAGAGGAGCGTAAGGGTGATGTCGCCGAGCAGGAGTGCGGGCCAGAAATTCCGATACCGGTATCCGGCGAATGCCAGCGCGGCCAGTACCAGGTCGTTCGGTATCGGCGTGAAGGCGCTGAAAACGAAGACGCTTACGTATACGAGAAGATCTGGAATACGGATAAAGAAGCGGCGAATCCGCTCGAACAGCTCAGGAAAGTGCGGCGATATCGAGGAGCGGCCGCGCATTAGCAAGAAGTAGAAAGCGGAATCAGAAAGAAAGATGCCTACGCCGCTCGAAAGGCCGAGATAGAGCGGGTTCGCGCCAGCGAGCGAAAACTGAATGAGCGTCGCGTAGGCCGCCGCGCCGCTCAAGGAAGAGAAGCCTGCCAGCAGCGCCACGCCGAAGGCGACCAGATACGTGTTCTCGACCCCTACCTTCGCGATAACTGCATCAGCGGGGATGAAGTAGAAGAACGCGCTCCACAGAGCGATAACGGCACCTATGAAGATAATGGTCCGGTAGTGAAGAAGCCGGGCTTTCATGTACTGCTAATGGTAGCAGGTTCCTGTAAAGGCTGTATGAGGGCGCAGCTACACGCGTACCGCGTGCACGGGAAGCTTCTTCGTCGTGCGCTTATCGCACTTCGTGCACTTCACATACATGCGCGGCGTTTCTCCTGCCTCTATCTTCTTGTCTACTTTCCAGTCGTGGCTGCAGAATGTACGGCTCAGTATTGCCCGCATATTGGCAACGCTGAACACGTATTCGCCGATCATGTCGCGCAGCGCATCGTGCTCTTCGAAGGTGAGCGGGCGGCCAAGAAGTTCCTCGACGTAATCGTATATCTGCTGACGGTAATGCTTCGGACGTCGTTTTTTCATACCGGATTACATAGTAGCGGATAATCGTCCTGAACGGGCACGTTTCCGTGCGAATTCCTGATGCAGCTCAGGCGCGCACTTCGGGCATTTGCAGGGAGTACAGTGTTCCGCAACGTACTCTTTGCCATAGTCGTACGTTATCTCCTCTCCTGGAAGGATAGTACGGGTTGCGAAGATGAAGACCCGCTGCGTGTGGATTACCGGTTCCGCGTTCGGACGACACGAGTGGTTTATATATCCTGCCTTGTTATCGCGCGGCTTTCCATCGATGGTCTTCTTCTTGGTTATCTCGAAGAGATACTTGCTCTTGCTGGTATACGCCTCATCTTCTGATATCTCCCGCCCTACATATTCGATGATGCAGGCATCTTTCGGAATCTTCTCTCCGGCGAACATGCCGAGGCCAGTCGGCGACCGCTGTATGCGCAGTGCAAAGTTTCCGGGCGAATAGGTGCGGCGTGGCATGTAGTTCAACGATGCGGCTCTTACTTCAGCACGCTCCACATCTGCGGATCCTCCCCGCCGTCGATCTTGAAGATAGCGACGCCTCGCACGCCGAGCTTCTTGGCGAGGTCGACTTTCTGCTTAATGGAACCCGCATCATTCCAGGTGAGGTACTGTACGGGCGCTTGGCGCGACTGCTGCTTCGTATACTTGAGCGCTCCGAGCGCAGCGAGGAATGCTGATGCAGTGCCGCGCGGCGCAAACGCCGAAAGGAAGCTGTTAGTCGGGAGTGCGTTCGTCTGCTCTTTCGGAACGTAGCTGAAAGAGAGCTCGCCGGCCGGGCTGCGCTTCGGCGTCAAGCCGTACTGCTTCGCCGTGTCGATGCCGTACTGCGGATTGAACGCTTCGATGGTCATGTATGTGAAGCCGTTTCCGCCGGGCTTGGTCATGGCTTGGTAGATATAGCCGTACGTAGCCACGCCGACAGAGAGCTTGGAACGGTCGATGTCCTGCGCCATGTAGTTCACGACCTTCTCTACCCACTTCGGATCAGCGATCGGATCATACAGCTCGCCTGAGTGCGCTGCATTGAGCTGGATATCTGCCGTAGTCTGGTCGTAGGTCATGAGGCGTACGCGGTCGCAGTACCTGTTTATCTTCGGAAGATCGTTCGCGTATTCGATGTTTGCCGGAGGCGTGCCTGAGTAGCGTGCAGAAAGCGGCATGCGCGCCTCGATGGTGCAGTCCAGCTGGGCATGCTTATTCTCCTTCTTGAGCGCTATCGAGAGTTCCTTGAGGAAGGAAGCATATGCGTCTTTCGTTTCCGCATACTTCCCTTCGTAGTCGATGTCGACGCCGTCATAGTCGTTCTGGTCGACCGTGCGTACGATGGCCTTGATATGGGCGGCACGCGTTTTCGGATTACTCAGAATAGTGTTGATATGCGCGCCGTCGCTCCACATGATGGTGGGAATGACCTTCACATCCTGCTTGCGCGCGTCCTTGAAAAGCCTCTGCCATGCAGGAGACTGGACGTTCATGGCGTCGTACAGCGTACCGTCGCTTTTCACGGTGTAGCCGAAAGGGTTTATCTCTGTGAACTGAGAAAGGTGCGCGTGCGCGTCATTGATACCGCGCTCGCCTGACCAGTACGGGATCCAGCCTGCGTACTCGAGCTTCTTGGTCGGCTCAGGATCGCTTTTTGAGACGGTTTTCGCCTGTACGGCAGGCGCAGCGATACCGACGAGGATCGCCGCGGCGAGGAAGGCGGCAGCAAAGCGAAGAGAAGAGTGATAGGAAAAGAGCTTCATAGGATGATTCATACGTATGAGTATACTCTCGTTGACGGCTATGGCCAGCCCTTCTTACGGAACGCAAATGAGCCCGCACGACGTGCAGGCTCATTTGTCTTCGTACAGAGTTAGCGGACGGCAAGCTGCGCCGAGCCTTCTACCATCTGCGCCAGCTCAAGCTGCGTCGAAGGAATGTCCTTCACGCTGATCTTGCCGACGACGCGGATAGTGACGGCTCCGCACCTGCCGAGCGCACGCCCTGGATTGATCATTCTTCCGGCATACGGGACCGTATTGTTTTGGTCCAGAAGCACGTCGACCGTGTTCGAGATGCGAGGGTTCATGGCGTCCGCGATAACGCGGTAGCCGATCTGGGATTCCACCTTGCCATAGCCGCAAGACGGGGTATCCGCCCCTGCACGCTCGATGGCGATGACGGTGCCGTACGGAAGCTTGTATGCGAGATCGCCGGAGCGAGCTGCAACAACCTCAGGGTTCGAGAACGCGCCGCTCGCAGTCACAAGAGGGTTGTTATCCGTTTGTGACGGAACGGCATTATATGCGGTGAGTTTGGCTGTGAAGGGCGCCAGTGCCACAGGGGCGAGAGCGATCTTCGGAGCGGCAAGGTGCGCGACTTCCGTCGAGCTTGCGACTGCTGCTGGCGTCGAGGCTTTTACCGTAGCGACGGGAGCAGTAGCACTTACCGGCAAAGCCATAAGGCCCACCAGAACGGGTATCAGGAATTGCATAAATGCAAAAACGGCTTGCGCCGTTCTTGCCTACGCAAGATAGCATGAGCGTTTCCTGAAGTCAATACTTTTTCCACCTCGCTCTGCCGCCTTGTAGCAAAAATATGGCTTATCTAAGCCATATTTTCGATACTACAATGCAACAATTTTGCGTATCTTGTCAAATGTCCGTGCGGTCGCGCTACGGTATGAGGTTCAGTATCTTCCCTGCCCGGTAAATGACCCTGCGTGGTTTCGCGTCTTCGAGCGCGCGCGCCACGGCAGGCACTTCCAAGGCGGCAGAAACGGCCTCTTCTTCCGTAGCAGAGGGCGAAAGCGACACCTCGCCGCGGCGCTTTCCTGCCACCTGTACGCCGATGACAACCGCGTCTTCGGCAAGCAGCGCCGGGTCAAACTGCGGCCACGGCTGTTGGTGGATGCTCCCGCCATTGGTTCCTTCTGCCTCATAGAGATGCTCGGCCAAGTGCGGTGCGAACGGGGCCAGCAGCCGCAGGTAGGTCTGGTAGCTTTCGGAAGAAAGCTGATCCATAGCCTCAAAGTCGTTGAGCGCGATCATGAGCGCCGAAACGGCAGTGTTCAGCTTGAATCGCTCGATGTCCTCGGAAAGCTTCGCGGCAGCGCGCGCCAGCACCTTCTCTTGCGCGAGCTTTCCGCCTGCCGGCAGCTCGGCATCGCCCGCCTTTTCCCGCAGCGCATACACGCGGTCGAGGAAGCGGCGCATGCTCTCTACGCCTTCAGGCTTCCAGGGGTAGTTGCCCGGTTCGTTATACGGCCCGATGAAGGCGAGGTAGACGCGCACGGCGTCGGCGCCGTACTTCGCTACGTACTCATCCGGATTGATGACATTCCCTTTCGACTTAGACATCTTCTGTCCGTCCGGCCCCATGATGAGTCCGCGATTGTATCGCGCAGAGAACGGTTCGCTGGTCGGTACGAGCGCGAGGTCGTAGAGCGCCTTATAGAAGAAGCGCGCATATAAGAGATGCATCGTCGTATGTTCGCTCCCGCCCGAATAGCGGTCGACCGGCAGCCATTTCTTCATGAGATCGGCGCTCGAGAAGCGCGCATCATCTTTAGGATCAAGATAGCGCAGGTAGTACCATGAGGAATCAACGAACGTGTCGAGGGTGTCGTATTCTGGCGTCCAGCCCTTTCCGAAGATGCGCTCGACACGTTCCTTCAGCTCGGCACTCGTCGCAAGCGGCGAGGTTCCTGACGGCGCCTGGAAATCGACGTCCTCTGGCAGAAGCCACGGAAGATGCTCGTTCGGCACGAGATGCGGCGTGCCTTCAGGGTCATAGACTACCGGAATGGGGCAGCCCCAGTACCGCTGGCGCGAGACGAGCCAGTCGCGCAGGCGATAGGTCGTCGTGCGCTCTCCGCCCGCTGCTTCCGTCATCTCCCACTTCGCCTCTTCATTATTTCGTCCGGAGAATTCGCCGGAATCTATCAGGATGCCGTCGCCAGCGTACGCATCCATTCCGGTCGAAAGCCTGCTCTTGATGAGGTCTGACTCAGAATGCTGGAACTTCGTAGAGGCGAGCTCGTTCGCAGGAATCCATACCGGCTCATGCTGCGCCGCTTCCTCATCGGCAACTGGTTCTCGCGCGTCTCCGGTCAGCTCGAAAAGAAGAAGCGAGTTCCGCGCGATACGGTTCACGCCCTTGTGCGCGGCATAGAATTCAGCCTGCGCATCACCGCCCAGCTTTCGTACGAAGCGTACCTGCGTATAGCCGGTCTCCTCGACGATCTCGCGCAGCGCGGCCTCGACGACATCCTCTCCCTCCTCGACCCCGCCGGTCACGAAGGTCGTCCAGGGCTGCTTCTTCCAGCGCAGCGTAAGGTAGCGGTCGGTTTTCGGGTCGTATACGACGTTGATAGTCGCGGTACGGAATACTATTTCCTTCCCCTCTTGGTGCGGATTGCTCGCATCCGGAAGGCGCGGTATGATGACGTCCTTTATCGGCAGGTCGAACTTTTTAGCGAACTCAAAGTCGCGCTCGTCATGCGCAGGTACGGCCATGACCGCACCGGTACCGTACCCCGCAAGCACGTAGTCGGCGACGAAGACCGGCACTTCTTCCTTAGAGAGCGGGTTCACTGCCTTGATTCCTTTCAGTTCGACGCCGGTCTTTTCCTTATTTTCCATGCGCTCGCGCTCAGTCTTCGCCTTGGTCATCTGAACATACGCGCGCACTTCGCCTTCATTCGTGAGAACATCGTGCCCTCCGTCGAGCGCAGCCTGCACCCACGGATGCTCGGGCGCGAGCACCAGATAGGCAACGCCGTACAGAGTGTCCGGGCGCGTCGTAAACGCGATGAGCTGTGCAGGATTCCCGTCCGCGTCATGCCAGCCGGTATCTTCAGGATGCTTGCTGAAGGTAAGCGCGAACGGGATCTTCGCGCCCTCTGACTTCCCTATCCACGCGCGCTGCGCATCCTTTATATCTTCCCGCCACGGAAGCGTATCAAGGTCTGAAAGTAGCCGCTCTGCATACTTCGTGATGGCAAGGAACCACTGGGTGAGCAGGCGCTCCTCTACTACGTGGCCGCAGCGCTCGCACTTGCCGTCGATGACCTGCTCGTTTGCGAGCACGGTCTGGTCGTGCGGGCACCACTTTACCGGCGCTTCTTTGCGCTCGGCCAAGTCATGCTCGTAGAGGCGCGAAAAGAGCCACTGCGTCCAGTGGTAGTACTCGGGAGCGCAGGTCACCACCTCTTTGCTCCAGTCGAACGACGTTCCCATGGAGCGCACCTGGCTGCGCATGCTCTCCATGTTCTCGTACGTCCATTTCTTCGGATCGAGGCCGCGCTTGATGGCCGCATTCTCTGCCGGAAGGCCAAACGCGTCGAAGCCGAACGGGAACAGCACGTTCTTCCCTGCCATGCGCTTGAACCGCGCGAAGATGTCGGTGACGGAAAATGCGTACCAGTGCCCCACGTGCAGGTCGCCGGAAGGATACGGAAACTCGATGAGAAGGTAGTACGGATCCTTCGAGCTGTCCGCAAGGTCAGTACGGTATGTGCCTTCTTCCTCCCAGCGCTCCTGGGATTCACGCTCAATCTTGGTGTGGTCGTAGGTCTTTCGTGCCATGTATGCGTGCACCGGTCATGCTACTGCCTCAGCAGTAGTGCCTCATGCGGCGGATAAAGTTCTGGGTCGATCGTGCGGGTGAAGCATGCATGCCCGGCTTCATGGCTCCAATCGCCGTCGATGCTCGGGTACGCATAGCTGCGCTCGGCTTGCCCTTCGGGCGACTCGGCTTCAAAGGTCGTACATAGCGTGAAGGAGAGCGGGCCCGTCACGTCATATTCGTATGCCGGGCCTTCAGGCGGGGTCGGTACGGAGAAGCCGCTCAGTGGATCGTCGAGGTCGGCTAGCGTCTCAGGAAGCTCCTGTTTCTGCTGCCAGTAGTTCACGAGCTGGCTTTGAATATTCTGAAGGTCGCGCACGCGCTGATCGTCCTCGCGGAGCGCGCGAATATGGGACGGCGAACCGATGAGCAGGAACCCGCCGACCACGGTCATGATGGCGAGCGCGCCTACGGCAGCGCCGACCATATTTACCTTGCGACGATGCAGCGTCCAGTATCCGCGCAAGTCAGCAAGGAAGTGCAGGGTCGCGAGTACGGCGACGAGGAGCACGACGATGGCCTTGAGCGCAAAGCGCGTGGTGAGCTCCCCGCCGAAGAACGAGGTCAGGAGGGTGATGAGGTCTATGAGCGCGGTACTTGCCGCAAGGAAGATGGTGAGCACGAGCGCCCACTTGCGAACCCAGATATCTGCCTTCCCCGGCGTCGCGACGATGTCGCGGCGGATAGTGAGCAAGAGGCCCAGCATGGTAGGAACGAGCACGATAAGGCTGGCCATAGCCACTCGTATGCCTGTGCGGTACGGATCATAGAAATATTCGAGCGAATCAGGAAACGCAAAGTTGATGTAGTCGAATATGAGAACGAGGAAGGACGTTATGGTGCCGTATAGGGCAATGATGGTGCCGAGCCAGAGAAAGAAATCCTTCGGCGTCGTATGCGCCTTGCGGGGAGCAGAAGTGTGGTGTGCCGTGGTATTCATGAAGCGAGTATAGCACGGGGGCGCCGGCAAAGCCGGCGCCTCCGTCCGCGTTACTGCCCGCGCAGGCCTAGTGATCCGGTGTCTTCCTCACGCGCGGTATGCGCGGTATGAGCGTGGTAAGTACACCTCCGA
>CAYOKK010000020.1:0-14450 GCA_964404565.1 uncultured Candidatus Saccharibacteria bacterium | reverse complement strand
TATACGGCGCAGAGGCGCCCCAGCTTCCGCAGATCGACTTCGCTACGTACGACGTGCTCGCCGTATTCGACGGCAGCCATTCGACGACCGGCTATGCCGTGCGCGTCGACAGCATCAAGGATACGGGCACTATGCGGAATCTTTCCATATCGCACCTCACGCCAGGAGAGGGGTGCGCCGTCTCTACCAGGACGACGAGTCCCTTCGTGCTGGTGCAGGTAGGAAAGTCGCCGCTCCCGCTCTCCCATACGGACACGACCGAGGCTCAGAGGTGCCGGTAAGTATTGCTCTTTTACCATTTTCATGGTATAAAATACACGATGAAAATTGGTCTTTAAAAAAGGAAGGTACACATGGACAAGAACACGTTTGGCGCGCTTCAGAACTATCGTGAACAGCCGATTCCGAATCTTGATACTGTGCGTGCGGCGAAGAAAGGATACCGTCAGCACCCGCTCAATACTGCCCTCCCGCAGGCACAGGAGCCATGGGAAGACATACGTACGCAAGGGATTGCCGGAAAGAATCACTACCACCGCGCCGACAATCCGCCGTATTACCAGAGCATCCCTGGCTCCATTGAAGAGCTGCACCTCCGCAAATCGGTCGCGGCGAAGCTTATCGAGGTGAACAAGGAGCTCCTGCCTTCTGGGCTGGAACTCTTCGTCCATGATGCGTGGAGGCCGGCGGTGCTCCAATACCAGATGCGCAACGTCTGGTTCGCGGACGTACTGCGTGCACGGCATCCTGAGTGGGACGATGCGCGTGTCGAGGAAGAGGTAAGCAACTACTGGGCGCTTGCCGTACGGGGCGAGGAGGATATTGATCCCGAATCGCCCCCGCCGCACGCAACCGGCGGCGCGCTCGATCTCACGATCCGCTGGATCTCGCGCGAGCCGCTCTGGATGGGCACTATCTTCGACGATGTGACCGCACGGGCGCATACTGATGCGCTCGAGCATTCCGATCCAGGGTCGGAGCTCTCGTTCTCGGATGAGGAGGCTCGGATGAACCGACGCCTGCTGTACTGGCTGATGAAGGGAGCCGGCTTCGCGAACAATCCGACGGAGTGGTGGCACTACTCGCTCGGCGACCAGATGTGGGCGAAGCTCATGTCTGCGGAGACAGGCGAGGAGATCTCTGCCTACTACTCCAATATCGATCCTGCAGCTCGATGAGGATATCGAGCCGATGGCTCGAAGGGCGCACGCTTCGCGTGCGCCCTTTTTCAATGTCTCTGCAAGTACGGTAAAATAGGGAGATATATGGATGCGCGGCCGTATTTCGACGGAAAGAAGATAACCGTAATGGGTTTGGGGCTCCTGGGGCGCGGGTTGGGCGATGTCCGCTACCTGGCCGAGCAGGGCGCGCACCTGACAGTGACCGATCTGAAGTCTGAGGAGCAGCTCGCAACCTCGGTAGAGGCTCTGAAGGGCTATCCGAACATCACCTTCGTGCTCGGCGAACACCGGCTCGAGGATTTCCGCGAGCGCGACCTCGTGCTCAAGGCTGCAGGCGTGCCGCTCGATTCTCCGTATATAGAGGAGGCGCACAAGAACCGTATTCCGGTGAAGATGAGCTCGGCGCTGTTTGCGGAGATCGCGCAGATTCCCGTCGTCGGCATCACCGGCACGCGCGGCAAATCGACGACCACGCACATGATCCATGCCATTCTCGAGCGCGCAGGAAAGAAGGTGCTGCTCGGCGGGAACGTACGCGGCGTCTCGACGCTCGCGCTCCTGCCGCAGGTGGAAGAAGATTCGGTCGCGCTCATGGAGCTCGACTCGTGGCAGCTGCAAGGATTCGGCGCGGCCAAGCTCTCGCCGCACGTCGCCGTGTTCACGACCTTCTTCCCGGACCACCTCAATTACTACAAAGACGATCTGGACGCGTACCTTGCAGACAAGGCGAACATCTTCCTCTTTCAGAAGCCTGGCGACACGCTCGTGCTCGGCGCCCAGGCAGCGGAACTCATACAGAAAAAGTACGCGGGACTGATGCAGGGATGGGTAAGCATCGCGGGCGCGGGTGATCTGCCGGAAAACTGGGTACTGAAGATTCCCGGCGAGCACAACCGCTATGACGCGGCGCTCGCCAAGCGGGCCTCCGAGGCGCTCGGCGTAGGGGAAGAAGACATCCGCGGCGCGCTCGCGGAATTCGGGGGCGTACCCGGCCGTCTTGAGCTGGTGCGCACCGTAGACGAGGTCCCGTACTACAACGATACTACCGCCACCACGCCGGACGCTACGCTCGCCGCCCTGCGGGCGCTTGCTGAGGAAGGCGGCGCGCATGCGCGCCGCACCATCCTCATCATGGGCGGGGCAGACAAGGGACTCGATATGAACACGCTGCTATCGGCGATTCCTGAGTATACGAAGCGGGTCGAGCTTCTCGCAGGTACCGGCACCGAGCGCATCCGCGGCGAGCTGCCCGACGCAGACGTGTTTGATAACCTGGTCGCGGCGGTCGGGAATGCGCGCCGCAATGCCGAGCCGGGCGACGTCATCCTCTTCAGCCCGGCCTTCGCTTCCTTCGGCATGTTCACCAACGAGTTCGACCGAGGCGATCAGTTTAACGAGCTCGTACGCTCTCTCTAGCCCTATGACTGACCGTCCCCCGCATTCGTATTTCTTTACAGGCATCGGCGGCGTCGGCATGTCCGCGCTCGCGCAGCTGCTCTCTGCGCGGGGCGACACCGTCAGCGGCTCGGACCGCGAGGAAAGCCCGGTCACGCGCATGCTCGAGGGGAAAGGCGTTCGCGTCTTCATCGGCCAGCGCGCAGAGAACCTGCCGGAAGCGCTCGATACGCTCGTATATAGCGATGCCGTGCCGGAAGACAATCCCGAGCGGGCCGAGGCGGCGCGGCGCGGCGTACCGCAGCTCTCGTACTTCCAGATGCTCGGCCATGTGTCGGAAGGGAAGCGTACGGTAGCTATTGCCGGCACGCACGGCAAGACCACGACGACCGGCATGCTCGCAAAAATACTGCACGCGGCAGATGCGGGCGCATCGGCAATCGTCGGCTCCATAGTGCAGGATTTCGGCAGCAACTATCTGCCGGGCAGTTCCGACCTTTTCGTGGTCGAAGCCTGCGAATACCGCGATCACTTGCTGGAGCTTTCTCCGGAACTGCTCGTCATCACGAACTTGGAGTGGGACCATACCGATTACTTCGATTCGCTCGAAGCGCTCCAAGCGACCTTTAAGAAAGCGATCAAGAAGGTGCCGAAGCGCGGCACCATCATCACCGATCCCGAAAATCCGAATATCCAACCGCTCCTGGCAGGAGCCGGCGCAAAGGTCGTCGACTATACGCACGAGCGGGCATACGAGCTCCGGCTCCCTGGCGGATTCAACCAAGACAATGCGCGCGCCGCCGCCGCCGCCGCGCGCATCCTCATGCCAGGCATCCCCGAGCATACGATCGCTGATGCGCTTGCAGATTTTCACGGCACATGGCGGCGCTTTCAATACAAGGGAACGTTCCAGGCAGAAGGTGACGGCGAAGTCAGGGTGTATGACGACTACGCCCACCATCCGACGGCAGTCGCCGAAACCTTGCGCGCGCTGAAGGAGAAGAATGAGAGGGAGAAGGGCGGAGGAGAGAACGCCGGGCGTATCATCGCCGCCTTCCACCCGCACCTTTACAGCCGTACGCACGACCTGCTCGACGGCTTCGCCCGGGCCTTCGGCGATGCTGACGAAGTCGTCATCGCGCCGATATACGCCGCGCGCGAGCCTGACGAGGGCACGGTTTCAAGCGAGATCTTGGCGGAGCGCATACGCAAGGAAGGCGTTTCCGCACGCGCAGCGCAATCGCTCGACGATGTAGAGCATCTTGTTCGCAGCATGGCGCAGGCAGGGGATACCGTCATCACCATGGGCGCCGGAGACATATATAAGGTGGCAGACGCGCTGGTGGCGTAAAGAAAAAGGCCGGTCCCGAAGGGACCGGCCGTGCCGTAGCGGCATAGGTCAGGAACGCACGAGCGTCACCAGGTTGCGCATCGGGTCGGCGAGCGCCGGATCCTGATGCGTCGTATAGGCGAACGGACCGTTATGCGGGAGGCTGTAGCCTTCCGTATAGACGTTTCCGATGCCTGCGTGACGCGCCTGCGCGGCAGCGAGATTCTCCATAGAGAGGTATTCGTCGCCGTACGGATCGTACGTGATGACGCCTGCCTCGCAGCCGTACCGGCTCTCGAGCGCAGATACCAGCATGAAGTTCTTCTCTCCGTATACAGGATCGTCCGTCGAGTGGCGGTAGTCTTCCCACGGCTTGGCGAAGAACGAGCGGAACGTCATGTCCGCAGGGTTCCCGCCGTGCTCGATGCCTGCAGCGACCATGGCATCGATGACGCCGAAGTACGGACGCGACACGGTTCCCGTGAACACGAGGTCGAGGTCGACCAGCGATGCCTTGCCGCCGTGGGCGACAATGCAGGCCGGCTCGCCTTTTCGGTTGCGGAACGTGAGCGCAGCGAGAATGCACCCGGCCGCAGCCATGGAAAACGCCTCGCCGGACCCGATGAATGTCCCGTCGCAGGAAAGCATCGGCCGAAGCATAAGGACGCCGTTGGGAAGCGGAACCATGGTTCGGAACTGGCTCGGCATCAGGATACTGCCGCTCATGCGCCTCACGGTCGGCGCGTACGCCGAGCGGATTCCCTGGCGCGCAAGCTCGCTGCCGAGCCTCTGCGTGAAGATCCTTTTCGCGCGAGCGTCGGTCTCATAGAGCCCGTTGAACGACCAGTTGAAGTCTTTCGGCGCCTCGCACCGGACCGTATACTGCACCGGATCGGTATCCGGCGTACTGAACGAGAGCACGCTGTGCCGCACGGTATTCTTTACGAGAGTATCAGGCATCGCGCCCTCCTTTGTGTAAACAACATCCCGTTTCCCACGATACGCCAATGTAGGTGCGTGTCAACGCGCTTTCCTTTTTGGACGAAATGCGGCAGGGTAGAGGGATATGGCCGCCCATGAGAACACCACCGGAACGCTCTCCGTCGTCGCGACGCCTATCGGCAACCTGGCCGATATCACGCTGCGCGCACTAGAGACCTTGAAGCAGGCCGACGCTATCGCCTGCGAAGATACCCGCGTTACCGCCAAGCTTCTCGCGCGCTACGGCATACAGAAGCCGCTCCTGGTATACCACGCGCAGAGCGGGAAGCTGGCGACCACGCGCGTGCTCTCTCAGCTTGGAGAGGGGAAGCGCATCGCGCTCGTGACCGATGCCGGCACGCCGGGAATCTCTGACCCGGGTACCGCGCTTGTTGCCGAGGTGCGGGAGCGGCTCGGCGCAGCAGTGCGCATCGAAACTATTCCCGGGCCTTCCGCGCTCACGGCCGCGCTTTCGATAGCGGGCGTGCCGACGAACGAGTTCACCTTTTTCGGTTTCCTCCCGCACAAGAAGGGGCGGCAGACGATCATGAAAGAGATCGCCGAAATGCAGCGTACCGCCGTATTCTATGAATCGCCGCACCGCATCCAGAAGGCGCTCGGCGAGCTTTCGAGCGCATTGCCTGAAACACGCACCGTCACCGTCATGCGGGAACTCACGAAGCTCTATGAGTCGGTAGTCGCCGGCTCCGCCCAAGAGGTGGGGGAGCATTTCGCGACACATGAAAAAGAGGTGCGGGGCGAGTTCGTCGTCATCGTTTCTCCGTAGTGATGTTGCACGGTGGCAATGGTTGACCTCATCTCGAGGGTTCGATTCCCTCCGTCGGCTACGTACACGCATTTAATTTGAACATCCATTATTGACATCGCTTAGAGATTCGCATATTGTTGTAAATGACTAGATCACCGTTCCAAACGGGAGTGAATGCAAAAGCCGCCGCAAGGCGGCTTTTGCATATAGATGTGGTGAGTTTGTCCAGAACTCCTGCGTGCTATACTTCCTGCCATGACCCGCGAACACATCATCATGGTCCTGGGCGCACTGGTGTTCATCGCGCCATGGAGCGGCCTCCCGCTTTCCTGGCTCGAATGGGCGCTCCCGATCATCGGCCTCCTGGTCATCGGTCTTGCAGCGACGCTGCGCCGCCGCACGCCTTCCAACGAGCCGCCCCTGCCTCCTGCGCCGCCTTCAGATCCTTCACGGCACTCCTCGCCGCCTGCGCGCCAGCTTCGCCAGCAGCCAGAACCGCGCGGCTCGCATATCGCGTTCTCGTAGAAGTCTCAAAAAGGGAAGGCACTCGCACGAGGGAGCGTCACTCTTCTTTTATATAGGTGCGGTATACTAAAGCTGATATGTTCAATCCTGACCGCGTCACGTATTTCGGGGCGACCGACTCGCGCGGCAAGCGCATGCCGTTCGGCCTCAAGGCCAAGGACCGCCAGCGCCACATGTACGTCATCGGCAAGACGGGCATGGGGAAGTCCACGCTCCTGGAAAACATGGCGATCCAGGACATCCAGAACGGGGAGGGGCTCGCCTTCATCGACCCGCACGGCAGCGCCGTGGAGTCGCTTCTCAACTATATTCCCGAAGACCGCATCGACGACGTCGTGTACTTCGCGCCGTTCGACATGGAGCAGCCGGTCGCCTTCAACGTCATGGAGGACGTCGGCTATGACAAGCGCCACCTCGTGGTTTCCGGCCTCATGGCGACCTTCAAGAAGATCTGGGAAGACGCCTGGAGCGCCCGCATGGAGTATATCCTTACCAATACGCTCCTCGCGCTCCTTGAGTATCCCGATGCGACCCTGCTGGGCGTGAACCGCATGTACACCGACAAGGCGTACCGCGCGAAAGTCGTCGACAATATCAAGGATCCCGTCGTGAAGGATTTCTGGACGAAAGAGTTCGCCGGCTACACCGACCGCTTCACGCAGGAGGCGACGCCGGCCATTCAGAACAAGATCGGCCAGTTCACCGGAAACCCGCTCATCCGCAACATCATCGGTCAGCCGAAGTCTTCCTTCGACATCCGCGAGCTGATGGACACCAACAAGATCCTGCTCATCAATCTTTCGAAGGGGTTGGTGGGCGACACGAACATGCGGCTCCTCGGCTCCATGCTCACGACCCGTATTTTCCTTGCCGCGATGAGCCGCGCCGATCTGCCGCCCGATCAGCTCAAGAGGGCGGAGAACTTCTATTTCTACGTCGACGAGTTCCAGAACTTCGCGAACGATACCTTCGCAGAGATACTTTCTGAGGCTCGCAAATACGCGCTCAATCTCATCATCGCGCACCAGTACGTGGAGCAGATGGAGGAACAGGTGCGCGCTGCCGTCTTCGGGAACGTAGGCACCTCCGTCTCGTACCGCGTCGGGCCGTTCGATGCGGAAACGCTCGAGACGATATTTACGCCCGAATTCACGAAGGAAGACCTGGTAAATCTCGGCGCATACCAGATGTACCTCACGCTTATGATAGACGGCGTCGGATCGCGGCCGTTCTCGGCAGTCGGGCTCCCGCCTATCGAGCCGCCTCCTGTATCCTTCGCTAAGGACGCGATCGAGCACTCGCGCCAGCACTACGGCGCGCCGCGCACGAAGATCGAGGAAGCCATCTTCAGCGAACTTGCGGAAACCGCCGGACAAAGCGGACCGGCGGAGCCGCCGAAGAGAAGCGCGGGGAAGGGGGCGGTACGCGAGCCTAGGCGTGACAGCCCGCGCAGCGACAGCCGAGCAGCAGGCGAGCGCAGCGCTGCAGGACAAGGGTCTCTGCGCGCAGGGAACCCAGAACGCGGACAGAAAGGGCGGGCACCTGAGCGCGAACAGCCGCGCGAACGTACCCAGCGCGAACGCCCCGACCCAGGTCAGAATGTGAAGACCGCCGAAGACCTGAAGAATATTCTGCGGAACATGACGGGCGGGAAGAAGGAAGGGAAGAAGAAAAAGGAAGCGCAAGGCACTGAAAGAAAGAATGGCGGTGAACGGGATGGCAGCAAGAAGAACGAGGACAAGAGCGAAGTTAAGAGCGCGCTGGCCGATGTGCTTAGTCGCAGCGATATGAAGCCTGCGCAGTCCGCAGTGAGCGAAGCGAAGCCGCCAGCGCCAAAAACCCAGTCCGAACCGACACCGAAGCAGGATCAGAAGCGGCCGTTCGAGGTGCCCGAAGATACGCTCCGATCTATTTTCAATGAGAAGCTCTGATCATCCTCGAATGATTCTCAATACTATCTTCAGCTTCCACATAAGGACCGAGCGCCAATAGTGGGGATATGCGCCTCGGTACTCTCGTACTAGTTCCAGGCTCCGTTTGGTCGCCTCAAGACGGTTCTGCGCCATTTGGCTGCCGGAATGCACCGCATATTCGATAGCCGCTTCAGGAAGATTCGCAATCTTTCCGGTACAGCCGAGCGAGAGCCACAGGCCGTAGTCTTCCACGAGGTAGTGTTCGGGACGGTACGGTTCGCGGGGGAGGGCGCTTTTCCGCATAAGGCAGCTCGAGTGTATGAAAAGGTTCTTTGCGAGGAGGCCGTCCCGTATCGCCTCGTCTGAAGACGGGTACTCCGTCTCGACCCGCGATGCGCCCTCGGTGAGGATCGCCTGCGTACCCAGGAGCACGTGTTCGGAGTGCGCTTCCATGAAGGAGACCTGCTTTTCGAGCTTTCCCGGGTCGACCCACCGGTCGTCGCTGTCGAGTACGGCGATGTATTCCCCGCGCGTTTCCGCGACTGCTTCATTCCTGCGGGCGATCACGCCCGCATTCTCCTCATGCCGGATGTAGCGGATACGACCGTCCGTTATCTGCGACAGTGTCTCTTTCGTAGTGTCCGTTGACCCATCATCGACGACGATGCACTCCCAGTTCGTGAACGTCTGGCTGCGCACGCTCTCTATAGCGGCGAGTATTGTTCCCGCGCGGTTATAGGCAGGCATGATCACGCTTACGCGCGGCGGGCCTAGTTTTTGGGAATCAGTGTCCATGTCGGAGGGATTATATCGCGAGTAAGATCCTTGCGGGATTCGGACCAAGGGCTAGGCGCTACTATTATCTTATCGCGGTTCCGGATAAGCCATGCGCCCCACCAGCTGAACGTACTGTTTGCGATTATCGCGTGGGAGGCCGAAGTCATGAGCATCATCTCCTCTGCGTCGGATAGCCCCGTTCCGGATACGATGACCGGCTCGGACGGAAAGGGAAGGTGCTCTGCGGCCCAGGCTGGATCATCCGAGAACAGGAACCATGCGGCGTCAGGAACCTGCTCGCGCATCGCCGCGATCGCTCGTTCATAATAGGAAACCGAACAAATGCCATGGGTCGCCGTTGCGTTCGGGTTGGAGACATAATCCCCGCGGCGCACGTGTACGAAGACGGCAGACGCATCCTGCATGCGCGCGCGCACCGCACGCGCTGCCGGAGACGACTCCTTAAGTGTGAAATTGGCAAGCAGTACTTCTCGGATATCCTCGAAATACTTGTATGACTGCCAATATCCATCTACGTATGCACCCTCACCCATAGCGAGCGCTTCCGGTTCCCAGCCGACATGCATCTGGCGAAGTACTTTGAAACGGAATCGCCGCGCGAGCTTCGAGAGAATCCCGTATGGATATTTGAGCCGCTGTATTTCGGCAGGAGCGGCAATGTCTGCTTGGATAGCGAATGAATGGAGCGCGAACGGGCGATAGATGTCGCCGCCCTTGTTCGCGCGGTCAAGCCCTTCAATATCGAGCTTGAGAGTTGTGCCATCCGTATGCGCAAGCTTCCGTCCCAGCGCGTACTGGAACATTTGGTTGCCGAGGCCTCCTTTAAGTGCGGTGATGATCATGGTGTGGATATGAGAGAGGCGTACAGCTCCCCGTACGTGTCGAGCATTCGCCCCAACGTGTATTTCTCGCGAATTTCTTGCGCTGAGTACTCTTCTGATCGAGCGCGCTCCGTGCGCTCGATGGCGAGCGCCCATGAAAGGCCGCTCGCCAGGTCCTCTTGGTCGCGATAGCGCGCTACATACCCGTTCTTCTTATGGATGATGATCTCCGATGCGCCGCCGACGTCGAAGGTCACGACCGGAAGTCCGCAGCTCGCAGCTTCGAGCAATGAAAGCGGGAAATTCTCCGCGAGCGAGGTAAAGAGGAATACGTCCGCCGCGCTGTAGTACAAGGCAACGTTCGCCGGGTCCGCCTCGTACCCTCGATAGAGGACATTCGGGCCGTCCTGGTGTGGAGTGCGATTTCCGACCGAAAGGAACACCACATCATCGCAGCCGCGGTATGCATCGATGAGCGCTTCCGTATGCGCCCATCCCTTCCATGGGTTGCGGACGGCATCGTCCGCGAGAAAGAGCACTATCTTTTTATTCAACGGGAGATCGAACTTTGCCCGCGCGGCAGCGATGTCCGTCTTTGTGAAGACAGCGGTATCAACGCCGTTTGGGATGTGGTGGAGCTCCTGTTTGCCCAGTACCGTTCGTTCAACCCTCTGCATGAGCCATCGGGAGGGGATTGTGATCGCAAACTTAGATTTCTTATATACGCTGACCTTCCAGCGCGCGAGATGCCGCGAGTTGTCCCAAAGCAAGCGCGGCGGCGTATCTATGCTCGGACATGCGAAAAGTCCACCGCGCATGACCGAGGACTGCATCGTATTGGCGCAGTGCGGAGTAATCGCCCATTCGTCATGAAGGGTCCACACGAGAGGCTTGATGCGCGACATCTTCTGCATCGTCTCAAGGTTGAAGAACCTCCCATGCAGGTTATGACAGTGGATGATATCGGCGTCCGCGAATTCCTTGGTTCCCATGATCCAGTCAGTGGAGACATGGCGCTCCGAGCCTATGACGAACCCAAAAAGTTTCCGTAAGAACGAGCGCGGAATGATTCGCGCATCCGAGTCCTCGCCCCGGATATCTGCCGCGAAGAACGATACTGCGTGCCCTCTCGCCTCCATGCCTGCCTTGATCTGCTGCGCAATCGTTGCTGCGCCTCCCCCGGCATCGGTGGTATTTATCATGAGGATATTCATACGCGGGTAAATCGAGCGGCGATACGTGTATGCAAAGGCACGAAATAATTGCGCTTGAACAGGTACGAATCCGCATCGGGCGATAGCTTCACTGCATCAGGATGAACGAGTGGCCAAGCCAATGGCTGGACAGGAAGGGTAATGCGTTCCTCTCTCGTGTGCGTAGCATCGGGCCCGGTCCCTACGTTAGAGACTAGGTTTTTATTCGGGACTATGCATACGCCATCATGGTCCCAGATTGCGAACATCCACTTCGCGTCCCATGCATGGTATATCCCGGCATGGAGCTTCCGGAAATACTTGCGCCAAAAATGGCGTTCCTTTCGAGAACCAAGGATACGCCCTATTTTCCCTGCGCGTACGAACTCGGGGAATGAACTCAATCGGGAATCGTACAGATCCCATGCGCGCTTCCATGTCGCCCAGCCCCAAGTACTCGCGTACCGCGAGAAATAGTAGCTGCCATCGCCGTGCAGGGCCCCGTCCTGAAAATTATCGCCGGATATTATCATGACGCGTTCATTCTCTCGGAACTTCTCGAGCATCTCAGCAACAAATCGGAAGAAATCATGGTGGGGAATGCAGTCGTCTTCGAGAATGATGCCCTCGGTCTCCGATTCAAAGAACCACTTTATAGCGCGCTCTACGGCCGGATCGACGCCGAGATTCGTGTCAGAGAATAGGGTGCGGACTTCGCAGGGCCAGGAAATGTCGAGCGCAATGGCCCGCGCTTCCGCGCAGAGCCCCTCATCCTTCAGTACGCCTGGTCGCGGACCATCTGCCGCGATGTACAAGCGGGACGGAGCAATCCCTGAAAGGGAACCGATCAGTTTCCGTACCGGATCAGGGCGGTTGAAGATGATCAATAATACCGGAGGAGCACTATGGTCTTTCATACCGGCGTACTATCCGAGAGCTGACCGCGACATAATTTTGGTACATACCGTTCTCAAATCGAGGGTCGTACGGTCGGCTTTCCAAGCCGTCTCTCATGAGCTTGCATACGCTGAAACCGCGCTCGGTAAAGAAGCGAAAGAGATCCATAAGGCTGGTACGGGAATCGAGGTTAGCGCCACCATATTCAAACTGTATGAAATCGAACTTGTCTGCATGGAGTATTTCTCCGAAGCCGCGGAGCGCCATCAGTTCGTGACCTTCGATATCGATCTTCATAAGGTCAATGTGCGAGATTCTGCTCGTTGCCATGACGCTTGCTCCGGTCTTGAGGGAGATCGGTTCGACTTCAGTGAACGCGATATTGTAATGCTCGACATCCCGTTTGTAGACTGACGCTAACCCGCTCGCATCAGCATCCTTGAATAGGTCCGCGCTTCTCTCTGATTCAGAAAGTCCGAAGCCGCATAGTGCCAAGCGCGGATCAGTCCCGAACTTGCGGGATAGTATTTCCAAGCATTTTTTCTGCGGCTCAAAAAGGAAGCCCCGCACTGGTTGGCTGCCGGCGTGCTCGAGGATCAGGTCAGTGTATTCTCCTATGTTGGCGCCTACATCGAGGAAGGTGAATTCCTTTCCTCTGTATTCCTGAAGCAGGGATCGGATGAAGGACTCCTCGCCGTTCTTGGAGATATTGGCGTTGCCGGAGTTATCAAGCCGCGCGATGAGCCTGCCTAACTTTCGCGCAAGCCATTCCCGGCGTTTCGGGGGGGTGGTTATAGATAGGGTCGACATACAGGTGTCCTATGCATTATAGCTATGAAAGGAGAATGACGCATATCGCCCTGAATACTGGCGGATGAGTGCATCAAGGTCTGAAAGCCGCTTGCGTGAGAAGGAAATGTTATAGAACGGGACGGTGCTCACTTCCTCTGGGTGGTTGTACAGAAGCCAATTCCCGTACGTCTCGTAATCGGATATGGCCGAGCTCTTGGTCTTGTCCGCGGATTCGATATACGCCGAATCCCATCGGACCCCGTGCTTCCGTTCGATCTCTGCCTTCATCTGTTTCAGGCGCTGGACATTGAATATCATCATGTGCGACGTGAAGGAACGCCGGGTCGGCGCCTCGTACCCGAAGAGGCGTTCGAAAGCCCGGAAGTACGCCTCTTGCCATTCGGTATTCTCGAAGAAGACATAGCGGCTTTTTGCCTTGAATGAATGCGGTTGCACCAGCAATGTGTCTGAATCGACGATGATATACTGCTCATTTTTTACGAATGAATCTCCCGACAGTTTCAAAAGCTGCTGGAAGAGCCATCCCGCCCTGTTCTGGCCGTTCACTGAATAGTCAATGCGCTCCTTCCCGTACCCGAGCACTGTCCGCTCGTCTATGAACGCGATGCTGCGTTCGGTGCAGAACTCCTCAAGCGAAGGGTCCTTCGGGGCGACCAGGTATATATCGCCGATCGGATGGCATAGGGAGCGCTTCAGGCAGTCGATGTACGTGGTAAGCAGCACGCGATCCTTCGGAAGGGTAAGTATGACAATATCGACCGCTTCCTGCTGGCTGTCGGAGCAGCTCCGGGGAAACTTGTACAGGAACAGCTTCTGGCATGCGAGCCACGCCAAGCTCAGGACCAATGAAGCAGAATGGCGAGCCCCTATCCGCGAGCGCATGTCTTGGTACAGCAGGTATAGATTCCGGAGGATCGTTCGCACGAGCGCTTGGGAGAGGCAGGGACGCAAGAACTTCTTCTTCGCGCGGATCCAGACGCCCGCAAGACTGTTCCTCCTTATATAGGCGCGCTCACTGGATATGATCGCTCTAATTGAAGCTTCGTCATGTTTTTGTTCATGCAATTCAATGGCGCGCAATTTCTCGTGAACTATCATTGATGGCTTATGGCGGTTTGCGAGCAGGAAGAATTCTCTTGCTTTCTCATAGCTGCCTTCATGGGCGTAGCGCGTGCCAAGCCAGTATTCCTCGGCAGCGGTCAGCATCGACGGCTCCTTTCCAGTGAGTTCAACGAACCAATCCAAAGCATTCCTTGCTACGAGTCCATCTGGCTGTTTCCGTACGACCTCAAATATATTCGATGTTATATCACGGTAGTTGAAGTATAGAAGTACTTCTTGGAGAGGTGCTGAGAAGAGATGGAAATGCTCGTCGAATATCTCGAACCAGTTATAATTCACGCGCCCTGCCGCAGCTTCGCGCAGATAATATGACTCATGGAAGTTCACCCGATGCAGGTATGTGGTGTCGGGGCAGGTATATGCCTTTGCGCCTGACGTCAGGAAACGCCATGCGAACCCTTGCGTATCGAAGCCGTGCTCGGTGGGGTACCCTCCCGCGCGCACGAACGCTTCCTTGCTGAAGAGGAACGTGGAATACAGTGAACATAAGCCGTCGCGTTCAAGGAGATCGTTAAGGAGTATGCGTTCTCCTGCGCGCGCAAATGTATGGGTCACCTCTACGTTGGAGACATCAGTGCCGTTGAATTTTACTGAGTGGTGCACGCCCACTCCGTCGCAGCCCTTCTCCTTCATGAAATTGAGCATCGTTGCGAGCGTCCCGTCGGCAAGCAGGTCGTCGTAATGCGGATAGGGCGCGCGCCGCGCGGCGGCG
>CAYOKK010000019.1:0-14928 GCA_964404565.1 uncultured Candidatus Saccharibacteria bacterium | reverse complement strand
GCGTTTTATATCGCTATGTCATCGAACGAACTGCATTCATTGTTCCGTGCATTTACCGAGAATGGTGGCCACTGGCAAACGTATATCATCTGGGTAAAGGATCAATTTACTCTATCTCGTACCGACTATCATCACCAATATGAACCGATTCTATATGGCCTGTCTGAAGAGGAAGCTGAGGCATTCGACACCGACCCTGAGAAGAATCCTGATGCACTTCCAATCTTGTATGGATGGAACGAGCATCATTCATGGTACGGTGGTCGCAAGCAAGGGAATGCATGGCTAATTGAAAAACCTGCCAAGTCACCGCATCACCCGACCGAGAAGCCTATATCGTTATGCGCCAGGGCAATCCGTAACAGCTCGAAACGTGACGACGTGGTATTGGAGCCATTTTGCGGCTCAGGAAGCACCCTGATTGCTTCAGAACAGCTACAGCGCAGATGTTATGCTATGGAACTCGAGCCGATTTATATTGACGTGATTATTCGTCGCTGGGAACAACTCACCGGCAAAAAGGCAAAACTTATCAAGAATGTGGGAGGTGAATGATGCCAGATAAAAAGGATAAACCGGAAAATGCCGAATTTCCGTCGTTTAAACAACTGAACGAATTCGAACGACGCGCTGTCATTATGCGCAGCGAAGGCAAACAATATCAGGTCATCGCAAACCATATCAATGCGAACTACGGCATGCATTACTCCGAACGTACTGTCCGTGAGTGGTTTAATGCTGGTGGTCGTCTCGAGCAGGCTCATTCCGAATATAACGAGGCGCAGGCGGTCATCAATCTTAAGGAAGCGCGCCAACTCATTCGCAAGGCTCAGAAGGTCGCCGCAATCAACATGATTTCGAAAATCAACAGCTCTGACGAAACGATTTCATTGCGCGCGTCGCAACTGCTACTTAATAAGTACATTCCGGACAAACAGTTGGTCTTGGACGCTCCTGAAGCGGAAACCGATCTGCCTGAAGAACTGATAGATGCGGCGAATGCCGTCAAGGAGTCGGAAAACTCCGGCGAAAACACAGGGGGTGACGATGGACCGGCAGAACTGGATGAACCACCAGTGGGCGAGGCGAATCCGGCAACGCCTGGGGAATAAGGCTACCAAGAAATTTCTTCGGTTGTATTTTGCCAACAAGATAAACCCCACCGATCCGGCCGTCCGACGACTTGAATTCGCTCAATTCTTTTTTCATGCGCAACTCGAGAACGAGTCGCCTGATTTCCATTATCAATTGTTCGTCGACATGGCCAATCCGAAGAACAATGCCGACGGAGCCCCTCGTGGTGGTGCGAAAACAACCATAGGCTCAATCGAGGACATTTATCGCATCGTGAACGTCGAATATATCGGCAATCATTATATTCTGGTCATCTCGGATACATACACGCAGGCCAAAGACATCGTGGACAATATCAAGCAGGAGCTTGAGGGTAATGGTCTGCTCAGGTGGGTATATGGCGATCTCTCGACCGACTGGCATTGGACGAGTGGTGCGTTCACCACGAACAATCACGTCCGTGTGGTAGCTCGTGGCGCAGGCATGAAGGTCCGTGGTCTGAAGTACCGTCATTGGAGGCCGGATTATGTTCACATCGACGATCTTGAAAACGACGAAGCCGTTATGAAACAGGAACGTCGTGAAAAGTTGCTCAACTGGTTTATGCGTGCCGTGTTACCTGCGATGGCTCCGAAAGGCAAAGTGTCGATTGTGGGAACGGTCATGCACACGGATTCTCTGCTGAATAATGCTTTGGAGGGTAAAAAGATATTCGGCGGTTGGGTCCGACATCGTTTCAAGGCTCTCATGCAAAATAACGATGGTCATGAATACTCGTTCTGGCCGTCTCGATTTCCGGTCGAAAACCTGAAGCGCATGCGTGACGATCCAACGTATGATCGATATATCGGACCTCTCACGTTTGCACAGGAAATGCAAAACGAAGCCGTCGATGATAGTTCTCGTGTTATTAAGCGTCATTGGATATTCGGTACCGATGAAAAACCATTGCCATACTCTCTCACCGCCAAGGAGCAAGCATGGGCCGCATCTCATCCGCCAGGGTCGAAATCATGGGTTGAATCCGAAATGCGACAGATTATCATGGCAGTGGATCCGGCAATATCCGAGAAAACTACTGCCGACTACTTCGCCATATTCGTGCTCGGCGTCGACGCTGCAGGCGAAATCTGGGAACTGGACGTATTTCAGGATCGTATCGGTGATATCGACGTTCAAGTAAACAAAGTTATCGAATACGCAAAACAATGGAAGCCCGATCGCATCAAGGTGGAATCCGTGGCATATCAGGCAGGTTTGGCTCGTGCGATTCGCCGTTCCGCCGCCGCCGCAGGCAAGCATCTGCCGGTATTCGAGGTCAAGCCGGACAAGGATAAATTCCGCCGTGCGGTCATTCACTCGGCGAACTTCGCCGGTGGCCTCGTGCATCTTCGTACCGATCACCCATTATTCGACGCTCTGGTGAAGCAAATACTCGATTTCCCTGTCGGCGACCACGATGACATGTTTGACGCATATATGCATGCCGCCGAGGATCTCGTTCAGAAGGCTACGGTCCGCACGTTCCGCAATAAGCCATCTGGGTTCTAGATAACTTTATGTTTCTTATATTTTGTTACAATTTAGCGTTATAAAATGTAGCCCTTTTTATAATGCCGTTATTGATAGATGCATTTTAGTGCGGTAAAATGTAAGCATAACAAAACGAAAGGCGGCTAATATGATTGAGTTCCGTGATTGGGTCGAGCAAACGTACGGCATACACATCACCGATGTTCATAATGAAATGGCTCAACGGATATTGGATGGCAGGGATGAAAAGGAATCATCGCTTCGACGCATGGTTCGGGAATATGCGGTCGAAAAAGCAAAAGAATCCGTGTCGACTGACGATTTAGCACGGCAAATACGCACTATGTCCGTGAGAAGTAATTTATATAAGACTCTAAAAACTGAACTGTCTGCTCTTGGTTGGTGGAAAAACCGTCCTCGTGGAAAGCCTGGAAAATTCTAATTCACTCGAATTCGTGTAAATTAAAAGCCCCACTGACCTGTTCAGGAACGTGGGGTGTCTCATATTTAGTGTATAACGATAACGATGTTTTAGTGCTATATTTGTATCATGCAGCAGTCGAATGAAAACCCACTGGCATGGCCAACGAAAGAAGACAAAGCTCGGCTCCAACGCTATGATTACTCTGACAAGCTATACCGAGGGGACCACTATTCGGCATTCGCTATCAAGGGGGATAAGGAATTTACGGAACGATATAAGCGTCTCCGTTATGTTGTCGGCAACTTCAGCAAAATAGTGTCGAACGTGCCAGCTGACATGTTATTCGGCGAAAATGTGACTATAGACGTTGCTGACGATAAGCAACAAAAGTTCGTCGATGCGATGATCGAGCAAAATGATTTGTTCTCGCAATTATGGGAATCTGCCGTCGGAAATTCACGGCGAGGTGATTCATGTTTCAAGGTTCGTGTCGGCAAGCGGCACCCTCGTGACGAAAACATGTCGCTTATAATCGAGGAATTTACGCCTGCAATCTATTTTCCTGCTCTCGAAGAGTCCATGACCCGAAACGTGCCAAGGCAGGATGTGATTGCCGTCACGTTCAAAGACAATGATGTGACATATCTCCGCAAGGAAATCCACGAGCCTGGCTATATATTCAATGAGGTGTATAAATACGATCCGAGCAGGCAGATTATTATCTCTCAGGAGGCACCTGAACGATTCGGTTTCAAAACTGAAGAAAAGACCGGCGTGAAATCGTCACTCATTTTCCACATCCCGAATGTTCGTGACGGAAATGGATTCTGGGGCACTAGTGATTATGTCGACCTCGAATCGTTGTTCTTCGCGCTTAATAACCGCATGACGAAAATTGACAACATTCTCGATAAGCATTCGGATCCAATTTTGGCGGTTCCTCCAGGCGTCATTGACGAAAATGGGCGCATCAAAAAGGAGGCTCTCGGCATGTTCGAGGTGGATAATGAAACGCCGGGATTCAATAAGCCGGAATATATCGTTTGGAATGCGAACCTTGATTCTGCAGAAGCTGAAATCGATAAATTGATTGATATGCTCTATATGTTCTCCGAGGTCGCACCTGCGAGCATGGGCATGGACAAAAACGGCGTTGCTGAATCCGGCCGCGCATTGAAGTTCCGCATGATCGCTACGATTCGCAAGAAGAATCGCAAAATGCGCTATTACGACATGGCTCTCAAATACATGCTCTTGCGTGCTCAGGAGCTGGCATTGGTTCATAGCGTTCGAATTGAAGGATCGGCACCGGGTTCGCCTGAAAAACCGTCTATCAAATGGAATGATCGTATTATCAATGATGAAATCGAAGCGGTCGAAATCACCACTCAACGTATCGACAACGGTACATTGTCTCGCACCGATGCCATTGCTCGCCTGGACAATATATCGCCTGATGATGCGAAGAAAAAGGTTAAGGAAATCGACGAGGAAGAAACGCAGCCTGTTCCGGTCGTCGAGAACAACCTCAATGCCGATAATGGCAACCCTCAACCACCAGCGGAGGAGTAGTCTCATGAAACCGCAACAGAATATTTTGCACGACAAAACTGCCGGGTGGGAGAATGTTCGTTTCCATGACGCATTCGTCGATGTCGTGCCACTGTTTGATGAGTATGAACATTTTCTTGGCGATGAATGTTGGTGCCAGCCTAAAATTTCGCAATATCTCGGTGCCTTGCCGGTTGTCGTTCATAATGCAGCCGATGGGAGGGAGTAGTGGCTGACCATGGTCCGGTAAAGATTCGGGAGGGTAGTATTGACGATTTGGTCAAACTATATTTGCTCACGTATAAGCGGATAACTCGTGAAATGGTCAATTCCAGCGATGCCGGTAAAATCCGCAAAGCTCGTGTCATGGCTCGAATCAATGCCGAGTTGCGCGCGCTCGGCGTGAATGTCAACGAGTGGGTGAAGCGTGAAATCCCTCAATACTATTTGGACGGTGCGAACGTGGCAACGCAGGACTTGCGGTCCCTTGGCGTGGACGTTTCGAAAACCAGCCAATATGCCGTTATCAATCAGGAGGCCATAAAAGCACTTACGGACGAAACTGCATTGAATTTCGCCAATGGTATCAACTCGGTGTCTCGGAACGCAGAGCGCATGCTCTCGGACACGCTGAAGCAACAATTGAACTTCATCATTGCCGGTGCGAAATTGACCGGCGAAACTCGCAAAACAATCAGCGAGGCTCTTGAAACTAGAATCCGCCGGGATGGTATCAACTCCATCACTGATCGTGCTGGCCGTGAATGGTCATTTGAAAATTACACTCGAATGCTTGCACGGACAAAAGCGGTCGAGGCTCGTAATCAAGGATTGACCAATCGAATGCTCACGTCCGGTTACGATCTAGTCCAAGTGACAAATCATGCGACCGACCATCCTGAGTGCGCGAAATGGGAGGGAAAGGTGTTGTCACTTACAGGTAACACGAAAACCGGAACGCAACTGCCGGGCGGATACGTTGTCGCCGGAACGCTCGAGGAAGCTAAGGAACAGGGTCTATTTCACCCGAACTGCAAACACGCAATCAACGTGTTGGTTCCTGAACTCGCCGCAAAAACCAAAGCATACGACAACCCATATAATTATCGCTAGGCAATATTTTCTTGGTTTTCGCTATTTGGGGTCATATCTTTGTTTGTCGGTCATTAAAAAATATATGGTCTAATATGATATTTAATCCGTCTGGCGTGTTTGGTGATAACCACGCTCGACGGTTATTCTTTACGCTAATGCTATTGACTTGGGGATAGCCTGTGGACAATAATTGGCATTGTCAACAAATAATTCCTAATACCAGAGACGAACTGGGATAAACAAACGGCAAGGAGAGCGATATGACAGCAGCACCTAATGGAAACGGCACACAATCTGGGGCAGGTGACGGCGGTCAGGGCGGTGCAACCCCACCAGCGACCCCACCGGCAGCCACTGGCGGTGAATTTGACCCATCGGCATTGACCAAGGATCAGATTAACCAGATTCTCGAGAAAAACCCTCACATGTGGCAGGCGGACCGAATCGCCGAACTTCGTGAAAAAGCGAAGAAATACGACGATGCGGAAACTGCTCGGCAACAAGCCGAACAGGACAAACTGGCCGAGGAGGGCAAGTTCAAAGAACTGTCTGAAAAGCAAAAGGCGGAAGTCGAACAGCTACGGACTCAACTGAAGAACGAAACGATCAACCGCGCGCTAATTGCAAAATTGGCACCTGAGGGAGTCGTGGATCTCGATGCAGCGTTGGCACTCATTGACCGATCAGGTATCAGTCTCGATGACAACAATGCCGTTACAGGATTGGATGAAGCTGTAGAGGCTCTCAAGACAGGAAAAAGTTATTTGTTCGGCGGTACTTCGACATCGGTTGGTTCGCCAACGAATCCAGGCAACGGAACACAACAGGGCGGTCCTGCGAAATTCAAACGCAGTCAGCTCCGTGATTCGGCGTTTTATGCTGAGCATCGGGCAGAAATTCTCGAAGCGCAAAAGAACGGCCTGATTGAGGATGATGTCACCCCTCAATAGCAATTTCATGATTCTACAAGAAAGGAATCGTCACTATGCAAACTGGTCCAATGACTACAACTCAGAATGAACCGTTCATTCCTGAGGTCATCGTCAACGAAGCCCTCGGGCATCTTGGCGCATATCTCGATCTGGGCAAGACGGTATCGAAAGATACTGAACTTGGCGCTGTTCAGGTCGGTCAAACAATTAACATCCCAAGGCGAGGCGCTGTCGTGGCACAGCAAAAAGCACAGGGTAGCCCTGTCACGACTCAACGTCCTGCTGCCGACGACATCCAAGTGACTGTCGATCAGCATTGGTATATCCGTCTGTTGGAAGAGGACTTCACACGTTCTGTCCAACCGGGTAGCGTTTTGCCTGGCTATCTCGAGGACGGCCTGAAAGTCCTTGC
Source organism: uncultured Candidatus Saccharibacteria bacterium (assembly GCA_964404565.1). GTDB lineage: Bacteria > Patescibacteriota > Minisyncoccia > Phycocordibacterales > Phycocordibacteraceae > C7867-001. The sequence continues at coordinate 7,907 of CAYOKK010000019.1, read as the reverse complement.
TGAGCAAATCGAATCGAGCTTGACTGAACATTTCAGCGAATTTGATAATATCGACTTCGATTCTGCCGTCAACACAGACTCTGCGGTGAAAGCACTCGGTCGTGTTCGTGAACAACAAGTCAAACTGAGGATACCGAAACTTCAGGAGAAATATGGCTATTGTTCACCTGAGTTCGTTCGTTTGCTTGGTGAAGATAACGCTTTCATCGATCCGAAACTCATACCGACTAGCCGCGCGCTAATCGAAGGTGCCGTGGGTCGTGCCAAGGGATACGATATCTTCGAAGGTCAGCTCGTTCCTCGTGCCGGTTCTCCCGGCTGGGATCAAAACTTCTTCTATACGAAGTGGGCTTTGGTTCTTGCGAGCCGTCCATTGCTTGATCCAGGCAGCCGATTCGGTGTCGAATCTACAACTCTTTCGTCTGACGCAGGGTTGGCACTTCGATACGTCCGTGGCTGGAGCGATCAGGATGTTGGTGTCTACGTTCACCTTGATACCGTATTCGGTTCCGGTGTCAATGACGAGCGCCAAGGTTTCGTGCTTGAAAGCAAATAACCACAAGTGCTATAGTGCGAGGGAGGGTGAGTTTTCACTCTCCCTTGTACTTTCCACCGGATAAGTCGACGATCATCCACGACGACGAATTCGGTCTCTTTATTCCACTTATGTTTAAAATAAAAACAGTCATGATCTCCACGTTGTAACGGACCCATCTCGCAAGGGTCCGTTACGTTTTATGGGTAGTATGTCAAAACCGCTTGTGATATGATTTTTTGCATGAAGGCGGCTAGTGAACGATTCGAAATTTGTAACGGTGAGTCAATGATTCAATCAGGTTTAGCCGCCTTTTGTCTCCGACTCACCGTTTCTGATTTGGAGTTGTACAAATGTATCTCGTAAATAATTTCGGACGTGTCGTTTTCATGGAAGACGAGAATCTCGCCAATAAGAAGATTGATTCCGGCCGGATGCGCAAGGCTACCGATGCCGAAGTCGCTCGCCACTTGGCCGATCGTGAATCTATAGCCAGCCAGAATAATCCCGACAGTGTGTTTTATTCGACTGTCGCTGCAACACCTGACGGCTATGGCATGAGCCGCAATCATATGAAGCGCGAACTGCAGTCGTTAGACGTGAAGATGTCTGAATCGTTTGCCGGTCAAAAGATTGGCTTGCTGTATAACTACCCTTATTCTGTTCCTACGTTACGCACGGAAGTTCGCATCGTATTTACTATGTTTGAATCCGACAAAATACCAGAAGAGTGGCCTGAGTTGCTCAAAATGGCCGACGAGGTATTGGTCCCGTCGAAATGGTGTGCGGACGTTTTTGCCAAGGACGGCGTGCAAACGACCGTCGTACCGCTTGGTTATGATGATAGCAATTTCTACTATACCGACCGTGCAATACCTGAAGAATCCGGTGAAGCGTTCACTTTCATTCACTATGACAGTTTTAATGTGCGAAAAGGTTTCTGGGAGGTATTTGAAGCATTCACTCAGGAGTTCGATAAAACCGATAATGTCCGGCTGGTGTTAAAAACTGTGCATAAGCAAACACCGCTCCCGGTCTTAAAATCCGAATATCCGCAAATCGACGTTGTAAGGGGTCACTTCTCGGCCGATGAACTGCGCGAATTGCTCGGATCTGCTCATTGCATGGTTTATCCGTCTCGTGGCGAGGGATTTGGTATCACTCCGCTTGAGGCGATGGCGACCGGCCTGCCGACAATCGTTCCGAATGCCCATGGCATATCAGAATATTTCAATTCGAATTACATGCTCGAGGTGGGTGTCGCAGAATATTGTCCTGGCCTATACAACAAGTTTAAGGGGCAGGATGTCGGGCAGATGGTAATTTGCGACATCGACGACCTGCGTCGGCAAATGCGATATGCATACGAACATCAAGCTGAAATGAAGGCTCTCGGTCGTGCTGCAAGCGAATACGTCAAATCATGGACGTACCACCACACGGCTGAACGCCTGAAGCAAATAATTGATAAGTGGCAGGATACTGATGTCATCAAGCGTGGCGACTCAAAGTTCCTGCAGGTGGAAAGGTACTGATATGAACAAGCAAAGCTGGAGAATCCGATTACTGATATTTATCGCCATAAAATTGTGCAAATCACAATATACGGTCAACTATACTCCGCCGGAAAATGATGAAATGGTTGGCATCGCATTCGCATGGAACGTCGAAACCGCTCAAAAGATGGTCGCTCGGTTCTCTGAAATTCCTATGCCGCAAACTCTCACTCGAAAACAACGGCGCGCGCTTAACGCCGCTGCGAAGAGGGCGGCAAAGTCATGAACGTAAAGTATCTCGGACCGCTTAAAGATTACTCTGGCTATGGTGAGGCGAATCGGCACTATGTGGCGGCTCTTGACACTGTAGGCGTGAACGTAATTCCCGAGCTGGTGTCGTATACGGCCGAGTCAAGTGATTTCGGCACGCTCGGTGCTCGCATTGAATCGCTTTATAGTCGGCCGTCTACAAGCGACTATAAAATCAAGATACTCCACACTACCCCGAACGTGTTCAAACGCCATATGGAGGACGGCAAGTATCATATAGCGCATTTTTTCTGGGAGACTGACCGTGTTCCCGATGACTTCGCCACCGGTTTGCGGTTATGTGATGAAATATGGACAGGTTCCGAAGCGAATCGTCAGGCAATCTTATCCACAGGAGTGGACAAACCTGTGCATATCTTCCCACAGGCAATCGAAGCGAATCGTGAATGGCCAGAGAAATATATCATTACCGACTTTGACGGATATTTGTTTTACTCGATATTCGAATGGACCGATCGCAAAAACCCTGCAGGACTCCTCAACGCCTACTGGAACGCATTTCAGGATGGCGAAAATGTCGGTTTGCTCATCAAGACGTATTTCCGTGGATTCGATACCGGCACGCGCCGAATGATCCGTCATCAGATTGACATCCTGAAGCGCCGTTCCGGTCTGCAGAATTTTCCGCCAGTGTTCCTGTATCTCGATCTCATGGACCGCACTCAGGTGATGCGTGTTCACTCGACCGGCGATTGTTATGTCTCCGCGCACCGTGGCGAGGGCTGGGGCGTTCCACAGGTGGAGGCTGCCTTGGCTGGCAATCCGGTCATATCGACCGGGTATGGCGGTTGTCATGAATATTTCCATGACGGCGAGGATATGCTGATCGTACCATATGAGATGACGCAGCTGCACGGCATGGATCATTCGTCTCAATGGTACACGTCTCAGCAGAAATGGGCGAAACCGGACATGGATGTATTTATAAAAAACATGCGTTTTTGTTACGAAAATCCCGAAAAGAGCACAAAAATCGGCAAAAAAGCGCAAAAAAACGTAATTTCGCAATTTAATTTCAAAACCGTCGGCGATGCGATGAAAGCACGACTGACGGAAATCGAAAAGGAGCTTCTATGAAAATAATTATTGAAAACCATGGGGAAACCCATGTGTTCGAATCGAAAAGCGACGACCTCACATTGCCGAACATACTGCAGAAATTTTGTTATCTATTGATAGCATCCGGCTGGCACCAGGAATCTATCGTCCGGCTGTTCAATGTCGAAGATGCTAAAAAGTTAGAAAATGATCCGTTCAAATGGGAGGTGTACTCATGAGAATTTTATATATGTCGTGCCACGAAATACTTGAATATGACGAGCTCAAGCTGTTTTCGGAGCTCGGTCATGAGGTCTATTCTCTCGGAGCCTATACGCAACCGGGAGGGACTGAGCATCGTAAACGTCCGCCGCTCGAATTGCCGTATGATCCACATTTTATCGAACTGGCCTTGCAATATGATCGCCGCAAATTACACCCCGAAATGCTCGACGGATTCGACGTGGTAATCGTCATGCACACTCCAGGGTTCCTTGGCTATGTCGGAAAGCACGATTGGAACCCCGAACTTGGCGAGGGTAACTGGCCGTTGTTCCGTGACTTTATCAGGAAGGGTGGCCGTGTCATTTGGCGGTCAATCGGACAATCCGTGCCTAGCCTTGAGAAGAAACTGCAGTCATTCCGCAATGAGGGGCTGGAGGTCGTCCGTTACTCGCCTGCAGAGGAACGAATTGCCGACAATATTGGTACCGATGCAGTGATTCGTTTCTACAAGGACCCTGACGAATATAAGGACTGGAACGGTCAGACTCGGCGTGTTGTTAATTTCACACAATCCCTGAAGGCTCGTGCCGAATTCACCGGTTATAAAACTATCCAGCACGTCATGGAGGATCGTCCTGAAGGCGAGGCAGTCGTGTATGGCCCAGGCAACGAAGATTTGGGTGCGCTGTCCGGCGGCTTGGTGACATATGAACAACAATTGCAGATTCTCCGTGACTCTCGTGTATTCATCTATACTGGCACCTACCCTGCCAGTTACACGTTGTCATTTATTGAAGCTATGATGACCGGAATCCCTATCGTGGCCGTTGGTCCGAAACTCGGCAATGGCTCCATGTTCCCAAGTTTGGAAACGTATGAGGTGGCGGATATTATCGAGGATGGTCGATCGGGGCTCGTGGATGACGACCCTGCATTGTTGCGTCACCACGTAACCCGATTATTAAATGATTATTCTGCAGCACGTTTAATGTCGACATTTGGCCGTGCGCGAGCAATAGAACTATTTGGAAAGGAAAGGATCAAGAAGCAATGGCAGGAATTTCTCGAACGGTAGCCGACCCAGATCTCGGCGTGAATGGATTTATTGGGCTTGAGTATCTCGATGATGCTGATTATCGATGGGTGGTTAAAATGGATTATGCGAGTCGCGCGGCAAAGGCGGCTGCGACGCGCGCATTGAAACAGTTCAGCAGGCGGATAGTCGTGTCACTGTTCGCATCGGAGGGTCTGAAATGGCTGAAGAGAACGAAATAGTTCGACGACCGAAACCGGTGGGTGGCTCCGTACTGCTCGAGCCGGTTTTACAGCGTGCTGAATGGGCCGAGGACGTGGAAAAGCGTTCCGGTATCATTATTCCACCGCCGGACAATAAACACTCGTTCGAAGGAGTGCCGAACCAAGGCATCGTGTTCGCTTTGCCCGATGGCTATGATGGACCGCTTCAGGTCGGTATGCGCGTGTTGTTCGACGACAATAATCCTCATGGGTTCAAACATGACGGCAAATCTATCATTCGAATCAAGCATGAAGATATTCTGGCGGAGATAGCACAATGAAAGTCCTGACTGATTTCCACCATTCTTCCCTACTACGATCACTCAACCTGCTGTTCGAGGGTCGGCTCGGAATGGAATTGTATCGTCCTATCGGTATGGAATGGTTTGATGAGGGGTTCTGGTCAATAAACGACCAATTGGACACGGCTCGGCAGTTCCTGCAGTTAGAATCGCAACCATACGACCTCACGCCGCCGCTCAATATGGGCGAGGTTGTCCGTGACGGTGTTTTTTGGATTGCTGACCCCGGCGGCCATACGCATCACCGTGCCTGCACGCTTGATTACTTTAAGAATAATCAATTTGATTTCGTCATTGCATCGATTCCGCAACATGTTCCAGTTTTCGAGCGTCTTATTCGTGAATATATGCCGAATGCAAAACTCATCATTCAGATGGGCAATAATTGGAATATGGATAATTTTGCCGGTTATAACATACTGGCGAGCGTCGCACCGACATTCACGGCTGCCAACGCCATGTTTTATCATCAAGAGTTTGATTTGCGTGTGTTCCACGACACTCCGGTGCAACCTGTGCGGAACGTATATAGTTTCCTGAATATCATTCAAAATTCCGGCATCGGCTGGACTGATTATTCCGAGCTGAAGCGCGAAATGGAGCGTGAGGGTTGGACATTCAGGGCATACGGTGGCCAGTGTCCTGACGGTAACATGACTGGTGCTCATCAATTGGCAAACAAAATGCGCGAAGCGGCATTCATATTCCATGTGAAGCCCGGTGGCGATGGGTTCGGCCACATCATTCACAATGCGTATGCTGTTGGTCGTCCGGTTATCACCCGATCATCGCATTATCGCGGCCAATTGGCCGAGCAGTTGCTTATACCCGGCACGTTTATCGATCTTGATAGATATGGCCGCAAGGAAGTGAAAAAAATACTCACTCAAATGATGTATGACCCCGATTCCCTGCAGGATATGGGTCGGCGTGCCGCTGAACGTTTCGACGAGGTGGTGGATTATCGGAAAGAAGCATCCGAAATCGCCACATGGTTGCATAGTCTATAGCACAAGCGTCATTTTTGTGATACCTTTCTTGCATGGACGCATCGATGATTTTTCAGTCCGGCGCAGCTGTTGTCTGCGTTTATTTATTCCTGAAATATATGACCGGCAAAGATAAGGCTCAAGAGGTGCGCGAAGCGGCATTCGTTAAAGCTATGGATACCCTGTCCAGAAATATCGGCGAGCAATCCGATAACAGCAAGCGTGTCGCTGAAGCGACTGAGAAAGCTGCTGTGGAAGCAGCACAGCGTAATGGTCACCTCGGCGAGCAAAATATTGAAATCGCAAAATTGGTCAACGAGAATACGAAGCTCGTAAAAGATAGCAATGCCGCCGTTCTGTCGGCAATTAAGGAACTGAAAGGATAGTCAAATGGCAAAGACGACTACCGCAAAAATCAATTCATGGTTCAAGAGTGCCGTGGGGCGCAGTATGAACCCCGACCATGCATTTGGTCTGCAGTGTAAAGACACTATCGACGATTATGCGCAACACCTTTATGGCACGCCGTGGCACATATCAATCAAGCCCGGTAATGGTGGCAAGGTGTTCGACAATGCTCCGTCCGAATATTGGACGAAAATCAAGAACAACCCTAAGGATCCGAACCTCATTCCGAAAAAGGGTGATATTGTTTGTTATCCTGGACGCGCGTCCAATGCTTGGTTTGGTCATATTGCCGTGGTCGAATCCGCCTCCAAGGTCGGCGTGACGGTTATCCAGCAAGATGGGTTCCTGCAGAAACCTGCTCATCGAAAATATATTTCCTATGCGAGCTATCTGCCTATGGGTTGGTTGCGACCGAAAGTATCCGACCAGAAACCGGCCGCAAAACCGGCTCCGGTGAAACAGAAGGCTGTATATGTCACGGTCAAAAAAGGTTGGGGTCTGTCACATGTAGCAAAGGCCGCAGGATTCAAGGATGCTGGTCAATCATCACGCTGGCAAGCAATTTCTAAGCTGAACGGAAACTCTGATTGGCGAAAATTCAATGCCGGTCTGAAGCCCGGTCAAAAGGTTCGTGTGAAATAGGGGGTTTTATGGATTACGTCAGAATATTCACATCGAAATATCTCACCAGCGACACTCGTGCCGGTCGAGCGGTACGCACCGGTCTGCAGGTCGCTATTGCGGCTCTCGGATTCGTGTATGGCCTGCTTACGTTGCCAGGCTTTGGCGAGTACCTTGTTCAGAATCAGGTAGTTGGTGCCGCAACGTTCACCGTCTGGACTGGCGTTGTCAGCTACGTCTACAATGCCGTGGAAGCCTTAATCAAGTACCTGAATGACTAGCGTCATGGCGGATGGTAGCAAGGAAAGTTATTCATTCGCAACGATGCAATATGACCGGCTAATTGCCGAAGTCCAACACATATGGGAACACTACAGCCAGCCGTATCATAATGCCGCTCGCAAGGAACAATTACGTCGGAAATTATTCCATGGATCATATGAATGTCTGAAGCGTTGGCAGGAAATAAGCGATCTCGAATCGCTGATCGCTAGTGAAGGTGATGATTGTCCGACCGAACCGATAGATGCGCAAAAGCTTCGTGAAATGCTCGGTGAATAAAATATTTGAACACATATTTGATACCCTGAATTTGACGGAAAATCGAACATATGTTCTATACCCTACCGCATTTTTGGCCGGGGGAGTGAAAAAAGGTCGATAACGG
>CAYOKK010000018.1:8129-15083 GCA_964404565.1 uncultured Candidatus Saccharibacteria bacterium | reverse complement strand
ACACTTTCTCTTCCGCCGGCACCTACTACGTCCGCGCCTGCGCCGACAAGAGCTCGGCAGGCGATGGGGGAGACATTGCCGAATCGAGCGAAAGCAACAACTGCGGCGCGTGGACGGCGATCACCGTCGGGGATGTTGTGGAAGAACCGCCTCCAGATAATCCCAAGCTCTCCTGCCGCGTGAGTGAGACGACGATAGCGCCAGGGGACAGCGTCACCTATACGGCGACTGCAGGCTCGAATCGCTACCAGTGGAGCGCAACGCGCGTTGGCGCGCAAACTGTCGACGGGGAGATCACGTCCACAAACACGCTCACCGCTACGTATACCTCGGCCGGTACCGCAGTACGGAGCGTCGGCGCATCCGGTTTCGACTCCACGAACTGCCCAGCCGTCGTCGTTTCTGATGAGCCTGTCTGCACCGACCCTGAAGCCTCTATCGCTGCCAACAAGGACCGCGTACAGCCGGGCGACACGGTCGTGCTCACGTACGACGCTTCCGGTATCGAGGGTTCCTGCACCGTATCGGGTCCGGGCGTTTCCAAGAGCGTAACGGCGAACGCCTGCACCGTAGGAAGCAGCACGATCACCACCCCGGGCATCACCACCCAGAGCACGTACACCATCAGCTGTTCCGGGGGCGCGACCGACTCCGTGACCATCAACGTGGTGCCGAAGTTCGAGGAGTTCTAATCAGGCAATTCGAGGAATACCGCAATTAATTGCGGTATTCCTTTCGTGTATTTGACGTGCATGGGATTTCCGGATAGTATGAATGTACGCCTTAGTGATAAGGCCTTTTGAGATTCTCTCACGACCCCGCCAGCGATGGCGGGGGTTATCTATATAGAGAGTTGAAACCAGCGCGGACTTTTCTGAAGTCTATATCATCCACTTTCCCGAAAAGGTGAGAGAGTCTGCGGTAATCAATCGCACGTGTCTGGTGCAGGCATGCATTTTGCCACTTTCCTTTGAAACGAAAGACTACGCTCCAGGAACCGATGCGTATCGTGCTCGTAAGGGGAATTACAAGATAAAAGCCATGAGAGAGTACTCTATACACGAGTACTGGACGTAAGAATCGCGCGTTCTTTCCATTTATCTCTCTCCCGACGTTTTCCCCTATACTGGCCCACCACACGTCGCCACGACAGACGAACGGAGGCGAATGCTGTTTAGCATCGAGCCGTTGCTTTACCCGTATCCATTCTAGAAACCGCTTCATACCCAGACATACTAGAGGTTCGGCAATGGAAAGGACTTTGAGAAAAGATAAGAGAAAGCTGACTTTTTAGCCCAAGGATCATGGTTGTGCGCGGGAAGGGGGTGTGGTATCTTCATAGGCATGAATACTGCAGATATGCAGGGTGTTGGCGTCGACCGTCTTTTTGAGACGGGCGCTCATTTTGCCCAGGTAAAGAGCCGCCGTCACCCGTCGATGAAGAAGTACGTACTCGGCACGTCCACCAAGGTCGAGATCTTTGACCTTGCCAAGACCGATGAACAGCTCGCCGCAGCGAAGAACGCCATGGCTGCGCTCGCGCGCGACGGCAAGAACGTGCTTTTCGTAGGAGGCAAGCGCGAAGTGTCCGACCAGGTACGCGCGGCCGCAGAGCGCATAGGCCAGCCGTACGTTGCCGGCCGCTGGCTCGGCGGAACCATCTCCAATTTCCCGGAGATAAAGAAGCGCATCGACCGTCTCGCTGACCTCGTAGAGAAGCGCGAATCCGGCGAACTGGCAAAGACCCGCACCAAGCTCGAGCGCGTGTTCATCGACCGTGAGATCGAGCGCCTCCAGACCCGCCTTTCCGGGCTCGTGGGCGTGAGCAAGCTCCCGAGCGCGATCGTCATCGTCGATACCAAGCATGAGGCGCACGCAACGCGCGAGGCGAAGGCAGCGGGCATTCCGGTCATCGGCATCATGAGCTCGGACTGCGACCTCGCAGACGCAAAGTTCCCGATCGTGATGAACGATGCATCCCGCGGCGCTGTGGAGCTCATCCTCGGCGAGCTCGCTTCCGCGTACGAGGCTGGACGGAAGGCGTAGCGCGGGGCCGTCCTGCAGTTAGGTTCCTGTGGGCGTGCTCGGCTCGAGACCTGCACGCCTGCGCCGTCCTCGGAACTGTCTTGCAGGACGGCTACATCTGCATACCAGTTAGCCATTTACGTACTCTAGCTATAACGAATATCACTATGGACATTTCAATGGACACCCTTAAATCACTGCGCGAAAAGACCGGCCTTTCGGTCATGCAGTGCAAGAAGGCGCTCGAAGAAGCGGGTGGCGATGCCGCTCAAGCAGAAGTAATTCTTCGCAAGCGCTCAGGCTCGGCTGCCGAGAAGAAAGGAGACCGCGAGCTCGGTGCCGGCGCGGTAGCTAGCTACATCCATGGAGGAGAGATAGGCGCTCTCGTGCTCCTTTCCTGCGAGACCGACTTTGTCGCGCGCAATGAAGAGTTCCCGGCGCTTGCCCGCGAGATCGCGATGCAGGTTGCGGCGACGAATCCGACCTACCTGCGCGATTCTGACATCGACGAGAAGGCCCGTGACGCTGCTGCGGCCGTCTTCACGGAAGAAGTGAAGGACAAGCCAGAGGAGATGCGCGAAAAGATCCTCGACGGGAAGATGCAGAGCTACTTCAAGGACCAGGTACTCATGAACCAGCCGTTCATCAAGGATGACTCCAAGACCGTTCAGCAGCTCGTGGACGAGGCTTCCCAGAAGTTCGGAGAGCGCGTGGAGGTAACCCGCTTCGTACGCTTCTCAGCACGCGGATAGGCGAGCGGAAGAGCGCACAGAAGAGCGAGGGCGGAAGGGGCTGGCATCGCCAGCCCCTTCCGCTATACTGTATCCACGATGACCTTCTACCTGCTCATCATCCTTGCGCCGCTCGCGCTGCTTCTGGTCTTCATGGCGCTCGTAACATACGAAGAGCATACCGGCCGCCGCCTGGTCCTTGCCGGCCGCCGGTACATGTTCGACAGGAACGTAGAGCGCATGTCGTTCGTCGTCCGGCACGTCGACTGGGGCGCGTTCATGCATGATCTCACCCGCTCGGGCCTCGACCGCCTGCTGCACGACATCGCGCATAACGTACTCATCGGCGTGCGCTTCGCAGAGCGCGAGCTCACGCACGTCGTGCGCACGCTTCGGGCGCGCCGCATGCATCCGAGCATCGCTGCGCCGCAGGAAGACGAACAGAAGCCGTCACGCCTTGCCACGATGGCGAGTTACGTGAAGCATATGGTCAGCCGTTCGCGGCGGCAGCTGCCGCCAGCATCAGAACGGCGCGAAGAATAAGGGCGATATGGTACAAATAAGGAACTGCCGGGATAGCTCAGTTGGTAGAGCAACGGTTTTGTAAACCGTAGGTCGCGAGTTCAAGCCTCGCTCCCGGCTCCATTACGAAAACGACCCAGTGAATTGGGTCGTTTTCCTTGATTCAGCACTCTCTCGCCTTGCTACTCCTCCGTCGTGCTGGCAGTGCTGGTCGCCGTAGAGCTCGCGAAGAAGTCCTCAGGGAAGAGCGTCTCGAATTCGTCGAGTGTCGTGAAGCCGTAGGAACGGTCTCCGTCTATGACGAAGGCGGGGAATTCCGGCTCTATCTTTTCGACGCTCTTCAGGGTGTCGAGCGCGCCGAGGTCGAGGTCGTAGTCGAAGGAGTAGACGCGCAGGTTCGGGTTTTCGCTGTGGAGATAGGAGAGGGCATAGGAGGCGCGGTCGCAGTCTGGGCACGCATCAGGCTTGTTGGAATAGAAGTACAGCACCACGACCGGCTCGATATCGCAGGTCTGAGAAAGGCGCTTCGTGAGAAGATAGTCGCGGATCTGAAGCAGGGTGTACTGCTTCTTGAGGCCGATCACCTGCTCGTTCGTGCTGCCGAGCTGGGCTTCGGTCGCAGCGAGGCGCTCTCCGAGGTCAGAGACCTCTCGCGAGAGCACGTTTCCTCCAGAGATATCCTCGCACGGCGCTTCCTCAAGGAGCGCGAACTGCGTCTCTACGGAAAGCGTGTCGGTAGCGAGCTGTGCCTGAAGCTCAGAAAGCTGCTCCACGCGCTGACGGTTGAGGTAGTTTATGGCATACACCACCGTCCCGATGAGGAGCGCGGTGATGATGAGGGAGATAATGACGTTGCGGGCCAGTATAGATTTCATACCTAGAATATAGCGCATTTATCAGCGCCACGCGCGGCGCGTCCCCGTGAGCAGGTCGTACATGGAACGGATGAGCCAGAGCGGCGCGATGAAGCCGTAGAAGACGACGTACATGATGATGCCGACGATCATGCCGCCCGGAGTCTTCGATATATGCTTGCCCACGAGCATCGTCGTGACGGCGCCCACGAGCATCACCAGGGAAAGGAGCATGACGACGGAGACCGGCACGAAGAACCAGCTGAAATCGTGATGCGGGGTAAGGGAGTAGCTGAGAGGTACGCCGGAGATGAGCACGTACTTGTTCCAGGCCCACTCAGCGCTCTTGAAGATGATGACGCCGAACATGATGATGCCGGAAATGTTTGCGAGCAGGCCGAGCGGGAGGATGAGCAGGCCGAGCGTGCCGTATTTCGAGCTGCCGATCATGTGGCGGTAGTCGTAGAAAACATTGCGGAGAAAGCCGGTCGTCCAGCGCGTACGCTGCTTGACGAGGCCGCGAACGGTCTTCGGCGTCTTGGTATAGACGCGCGCGCGCGGCGCGTTCTCGAGGATGTAGCCTTCGTTCTGGAGGCGGAGCGCCATTTCGAGATCTTCCGTATTGTGCCCTTTCTTGAAGCCGCCGACCTCGCGCACGATGTCGCGGCGATAGAACGAGAACGGCCCCGGGGTCACGTACAGGCCGTTCAGCGAGGAGATGACGTGGCGCAGGGTGATGCCGTGAACGTAATCGGCGTGCTGCATGCGCTCCAGGAGCGTGCGCGGGCTCCAGACGCTCATCGCCGCCGTCACGGCAGCGACCTTCGGATCCTCGAAATACGCGATGACCTCGCGCAGCGCGTCCGGCGCGACGTATGAGTCGGCATCGAGGCAGCCGACGTATACGGCATCTTCTGCTTTCTCGATGCCGAGGTTCATCGCCGTGTGCTTGCCGCCGTTCTCTTTGTGGATGACGGTGACCTGCGGATAGTGGGCGTACGAATCCATGACCGCGGCGGTGTTGTCGGTCGAGCCGTCGTCGACCAGCACGATCTCGAGCTTGTCGGCAGGATAGTCGAGCGCGAGCAGCGATTCGACGGTGCCTTGGATGGTGTTCTGCTCGTTCCAGCAGGGAACGACGACGGCGACCTTAGGGGTCTCCGTCGAACGCGCTCGCGAACGGCGCTCGCGTGCCGGCTCTGAAAGGAAGGTGACCAGCAGGAACACCTCGAAAAAGACCGCAAGCACGATGAACGGGTAGGTGAGTACCTCGACAGTCATAGTAGGGAAGTTCTGGTGATTCTAGCAAAAAAACACTGTTTTTTCTATGGCGCGTGCTGCGTGCCCGTGCCTGGCACGCGCTTAAAAATAGCTCCCGCATGGGGTATAGTGCGAATACAGAACTACGCACCATGAACGGCCGCTTGCACCCCATGACCATTGCCATACGCGAGATCGCGGACATATTCGCGCGCATGGGTTTCGGCATCGCGTACGGGCCGGAACTCGAGGACGAGTGGTACAACTTCGATGCGCTCAACGTGCCGGGCGACCACCCTGCGCGCGACATGCAGGACACGTTCTGGACGAAGGAAGAAAAGCCGCGCACTCCGCGGACGCATACGACGTCGGTGACCATCCGCTGCCTGGAAAAGATGGCCAAGGAAGGCATCGAGGAGGTGCGCATGATCGCGCCGGCGAAGGTCTTCCGCAACGAAGCGACCGACATGACGCACGAGGCGCAGTTCTACCAGCTTGACGGTTTCGCGGCAGGGCCTACAGGCCGCATAACGCTCGCGCACTTGAAAGGCGCGTACGCGGAGTTTTTCAAGGAGTATCTGGGCGAAAACGCACAGGTGCGCTTTCGCCCGAGCTTCTTCCCGTTCACGGAGCCCTCGGTAGAGGTGGACGTATGGTTCGAGCCCGCAGGCAAGGAAGGGCGATGGCTTGAAGTCGCCGGCGCGGGCATGCTGCATCCGAGCGTGCTGCGCAATGCAGGCCTCGATCCTGACCAGGTTCAGGGCTTCGCCTTCGGCGGCGGCATCGAGCGGCTCATCATGGTGAAGCACGGCGTGCCGGACGTGCGCCTTTTTCATAACGGGGATATCCGTTTCGTGTACGGCTTCGACGAGACGCTCATCAGCGCACAGCAGCCTGCCGCATAGCATATGAAAGCATCCGTCGCCTGGCTCCAGAAATATTTTTCCGAACCGCTTCCTGATACGGACGCGCTCGTCGATGCGCTGACCTTTCACTCGAGCGAGGTCGAGGAGGCGGTCGGGGAAGGAGAGGACGCCGTCCTTGACGTGAATATCCTGCCGGATCGCGCATCGTACGCGCTTTCGCACCGCGGCGTCGCGTACGAGCTGGCGGCCGCGCTCGGAGTCCCGATGAGCGAAGATCCTCTGCGCGCGCCGCTGCCGGAATATCCGAGCGACGCCGCCCAGAACGCGGGCGTAACGGTCAGCATAGAAGACTCTGCGAAGTGCGCGCGGTACATGGCAGCGCGCATAACCGGAGTGAGCGTCGCCCCGTCGCCCGCGTGGCTGCGCGAGTCGCTTGAGCGCATCGGCCAGCGCTCTATCAATAACGTCGTCGATGCGACGAACTACGTCATGCTGAATATCGGCCAGCCGCTCCATGTATTTGATGCGCAGAAACTAGGAAGAGATGGAAATGAAGATTTACTTATAGAAATCCGGCCTGCTTTGCGTCATGAAGGGATTGAAACTCTGGCAGGTGACGAGTATGTCCTTGAGCCGGATCAGTTAGTTGTGGCGACTTTTGATAAAGATAATATGCCTCTACCAATTGCTATCGCC
>CAYOKK010000018.1:0-8119 GCA_964404565.1 uncultured Candidatus Saccharibacteria bacterium | reverse complement strand
CGGAACGGCAGCGGAGATAGCTGAAGGCACGACCGACATTGTGCTGGAGGCGGCTGCCTTCGACGGCACGAGCATACGCAAGACCTCCCAGGCGCTGAAGCTCTGGACCGATGCATCGCTGCGCTTCCAGAACAAGCTTTCTCCCGAGCTTGCGGCGTACGGGATGCGCG
Source organism: uncultured Candidatus Saccharibacteria bacterium (assembly GCA_964404565.1). Lineage (GTDB taxonomy): Bacteria > Patescibacteriota > Minisyncoccia > Phycocordibacterales > Phycocordibacteraceae > C7867-001. The sequence goes on along the minus strand of CAYOKK010000018.1, from coordinate 7,949 downwards.
ACGCGCTCGCGCTCATCCTTGAGCTTGCAGGCGGCACCCTCGAAGGCGTGGTTGATACGTACCCTGCGCCCGAACCGGCTCCTGCTCCGGTCTCTATCACGCACACGCAGCTCAACGAGCTGTTAGGAACGGACTTCAGCACGAGCGACATAGAAGCGGCCCTCGCGCGTCTCTCGCTTGAATATGTGGACGGCGAGGCATTCACCGTGCGGCCCTCGTTCGAACGGCGGGATCTCGCACAGTGGCAAGACCTGGCCGAAGAGATCGGCCGCGTGCTCGGGTACGACCGTGTCATGCCTGCGCCGCTTCCTGCTATGCGGCAGGCGCCAGACCAAGCGCGCTGGCGCGGAATAGAAGCGGTCAAGGATATGCTCACGGCGCACGGCTTCACAGAGATAAGCACGCCGTCGTTCGCAGCGGAAGGGAAGATAGCGCTCGCCAACCCGCTCCAGGCTGAACGCCCGTGGCTGCGCGCTTCGCTTGCAGAGAACATGCAAGATGCGCTTTCGCGCGCCGCAAGCGTTGCTCCGCGCGTGCTCGGGCCCGAGCCGGCGCTCAAGCTTTTCGAACTGGGAACCGTCTTTGCTGATGGCGAGGAACATCTTTCGCTCGTGCTCGGGTACCGCGCACTCTCCGGCAAGCGCTCGGCGGCCGTGCTCCCTGAGGTGCTCGATGCCCTCGTTCAGGCGTACCCGGCAAGCGGGCTTGCGGCAGCCGAGGCTGTCCCGTGCGGGGAAGAGGTGTGCGAGCTTTCGCTCAAAGATGTCGATCTTGCCGCTATCGGCAAAGGGTACGAGCCGGCGCGCGTGCGGCTCGGCGCCTACGTGCCGTTTTCTATATACCCCTCCGCGCTCCGCGATATTGCCGTATGGACGCCTGACGGCACGCAGGAATCTGAAGTCGCGCTCCTCATCGAGGCGCATGCCGGCACGCTCCTCGCGCGCATAGACCTGTTCGACCGCTTTGAGAAGGCAGATGATGCGGGGAATACCCGTATCTCATACGCATTCCGCCTCGTCTTTCAATCAATGGAGCGTACGCTCGCCGATACAGATATCGACCCGCTCATGGCCGGCGTCACCGAAGCGCTGAACGCCCAGGAAGGGTGGGAGGTGCGTTAGTCCGCTGAAAGTTCCCGCGCTTCTATGTCGTCGAGCTGCCCGCTCGTATAGAGCGCATCGAACCCTTCGCTGAGCGTAGGCACATTCCGGGTGAATTTGCGGTGCATCATATCTATGATTCTCTCCAGCACGATGTGCTTTCGCTTGCGGTTCTGCGCTTTCGCTATCTCGGGAGGCGTAAGGAATACAATGCCGATGACCCGTTCCGCGCCTGCGGCACGGGCGTTTGCAATGACGCGCATGCGCTCGTCGCGGTCTATGAAGATCGAGTCGAGGATGACCGGAACGCCTGCAGCGAGCGCCTCTGCCATACGATTGTCAGCTTCGCGCCGTACCGCGCTTTTGTGTTCCTGCACATGCGGGTCCCCAAACCATTCTTCGCGTATCTTATCGCGGTTTACATGCCGCATCGAATAGCGTTCCGCAAGCGGTTTAAGCAGGGTAGTCTTGCCGGAACCGGGAATGCCGATGGCGAGGATCGTAAGTCGGGGGCGTCGTTGCGCGTTTGACATAGGGTATCTAATCTCGTATAAGTGTACCTAGACTGTACCACACAAGATTAGGAGAACGCTCATGGCGAACACCTGGATCTGCATCCGTCATCCCGATAGGGAAGGCATTGAGGAAGGCGTGTATCGAGGTGAACGTGCACGAATAACAGAGAAGGGAAAACGCGAATCGGAGGTTACCTTCAGACGCATTATCGGCCTTCGGGAACGTCCCGGGCTCATCCTCTCGAGCGAAATCCCGCGCTCGAGGATTCTTGCGCACCGGCTTGCGATAGAGCTCTATCTGCAGGTGAAAGAGAATGCGCTTTTCAATGAGATCAGCAAGCCGGACTTCTTCGAAGGGATGCGGAAGGATGACCCTGTATACCTGGACTTTGCCAGGGCGCAGCAGGAACTCTTCGATGACGACCGCATTCCGCCCGGCATGTCAGTGAAACGGCGGAGCGAGCTGGAGGAGGAGATGCGCCAAACGTTCAGCTATATCGAATCCCTTCAGGAAAAGACAGTACTGCTCGTCGGTCATGCAGGTCGGATCGGATCTTACATCCAGTGGGTCCTTTCAGGCGAGAAGACGCTGCGCGGCTACTACGCGATGGCGAACCAAAGGGTAAGAATCTCGACCACAGGGATAACGATATTCAAACGAGAAGCCGGCCGTCATGGCGGAGAGCCGTTCTGGCAGCTCTACTCCGTGAATGACGTATCGCATCACGAAAACTATATGGATGACCTTTTAGGAGAAGAGTTCCTTAACCTAGAGTGAACCCCGCGCCGAAGGCGCGGGGTATTTTATATACGTTTGAACATAGTGCTTAGCGGCTAGAGTGCCAGGCGCCCGAGGACGCGGAAAGTCCAGCCGGCGGCTGCACGCGCCAGACAGACGGCGCCGAGAACCAGAAAGGCCGCAGTAGCGGTAAGGCCGCCCATGACGGCCGGCGAATCGTGCTCGTCGCCTGCGCTCATGAACGATCCTGCGCGTTGATAGGCCATATAGTCCTCCCTGAAAAAGCTATGGTGGAACTCTAGGTGTCTCTTTTGAGCGTACAACATGAGCGATATACGTCAATATTTCGAGGCCGTAGCGCGGGGTGGAATATGGTATACTGTACCTAACAGACGGAGATCATATGGCTAAAGAGAATGCGAAAAAAGCGACTGCCAAGGCCGCCAAAGGGGGCAGTTACGATGCGTCGAGCATCACCGTGCTCGAAGGTCTCGACCCGGTGCGAAAGCGCCCGGGCATGTACATCGGTACGACGGGACCTGACGGCCTCCACCACCTCATCTGGGAGATTTTCGATAACTCCCGCGACGAAGCCATGGGCAGCTTTGCCGACGATATCGAGATCGCCCTTCTGCCGCCGCAGAAGGAGGGCGGCGTAGCCCGCATCCGCGTTGCCGACAACGGCCGCGGCATTCCGGTCGACAAGCATCCGAAGACGAAGCTTTCCGCGCTCGAGATGATCATGACGACGCTCCACGCCGGCGGAAAGTTCGGCGGGGAAGACTCCGGCTACAAGGTCTCCGGCGGCCTTCACGGCGTGGGCGCTTCGGTGGTTAACGCGCTCTCTACCTGGATGCGCGCCGAAGTGCACCGCGATGGCGGGCGCTTCGAGCAGGAGTACGCTATCGGCAAGCCGAAAGGTCCGGTAAAGAAGGTCGGCAGTTCCGACAGGCACGGCACTATCATCAGCTTCGAGGCCGACCCGACCATCTTCTCCGAGGTGAAGTACGACTATGCGCGTATCGTGAATCACATCCGCCAGCAGGCGTACCTGGTGAAGGGCACGCGCATCAGCGTCGTCGATGCGCGCAGCGCAGGTTCGGTAGACGATTCCGGCGCGTACTACCTGCGCGAACTCGGCCTCGAGGTCCCTTCTATGACCTTCTATTTCGAAGGCGGCCTGCGCTCGCTCGTGGCCTTCTACAACCAGTACCAGACGCCGGTCCACAAGAACATCTTTTACGTAGACCAGGAAAAAGACGGCGTCGCGGTAGAAGTGAGCCTCCAGTACGTGGACGATCTCTCGCCGCGCCTCATGGCCTTCGCGAACAATATCTATAACCCCGAGCACGGCACGCACGTAACCGGTTTCAAGGCCGCGCTCACGCGCACTATCAACTCATACGCCCGCAGCGCCAAGCTCATCAAGGACAGCGACGAGAATTTCACCGGCGACGATGCGCTCGAGGGAATCACCGCCGTAGTGTCCGTGAAGATGCCGGAAATCCAGTTCGAAGGGCAGACGAAGGCGAAGCTCGGGTCGGTGGAGGCGCAGAGCGCCGTAGCGAGCGTCTTCGGCGACGCGTTCTCGAGCTTCCTCGAAGAGAATCCCGACGACGCGAAAGCGATCGTGAACAAGGTGATGCTCGCGCTCAAGGCGCGCAAGGCAGCCAAGGCCGCAAAGGATTCTGTGCTGCGCAAGGGAGCCCTCGAGGGCATGACCCTTCCGGGCAAGCTTGCCGACTGCCAGAGCAAGAGCGCAGAGGAGTCCGAGCTCTTCGTGGTAGAGGGCGACTCGGCCGGAGGCTCCGCGAAGATGGGCCGCGACCGCCGTACCCAGGCTATCCTTCCGCTGCGCGGCAAGATACTCAACGTCGAGCGCGCGCGCCTCGATAAGATGCTCGCCAGCGAGCAGGTCAAGAACCTGGTCATCGCGCTCGGCACGGCGATCGGCGACGTCTTCGACATCACCAAGCTGCGCTACCACAAGATCATCATCGCGACCGATGCCGACATCGACGGCGCGCACATCCGCACGCTCCTGCTGACGCTCCTGTTCCGTCATTTCCGCCCGATCATCGACGGCGGGTACGTGTATATGGCGCAGCCGCCGCTGTATAAGATAAAGCGCGGAAAGGAGGTTCTGTACGCCTACTCAGACGAGGAGAAATTCAAGCTCGTGGGCGATGTGGACCCTGCGGAAGCTGATGAAGGAACTGGAGAAGAGGAAGCTGCTGAAGCAGAGTCGGAAGAGGCTCCGGAAGAGACCGCAGCAGCCGGCAAGAAGCCAGCGCGCGTATCTATCCAGCGATACAAGGGTCTCGGAGAAATGAACCCAGAAGAGCTCTGGGAGACGACCATGGATCCGAATAACCGCGTCCTGAAGCGCGTTACCGTGGAAGATGCTGCAGAAGCTGACCGCATCTTCGACATTCTCATGGGTACGGATGTCGCCAGCCGCAAATCCTTCATCCAGAGCAACGCGAAGCTCGCGACGCTCGACGTATAGAGAAAACAAAAAACGCCTTTTGCAAGGGTAAGTCTTGGCCTAGCGGCCTCGAGCGCCCTTGCAAAAGGCGTTTTTGCTTTTCTCTCTAATCTTCGATATCGATTGAGCGTTCTGCTTCGTTGTTGCGCTCGTTAGACTCGTCGATGCGGTCATCTGGGTCGACGGTAATGGTGATGTCGCGGTTGTTGCCTTCGCGCCCGTCCTCGAAGCCGAGCACGAAATCAATGCGGTCTCCAGGCTTGAGCGAATCCTGGTACGGGGACTCGAAGGTCTGGGAAGGGGAGGAAGGGACCTTCGCCTCGAACTTCCAGCGGCCGCTCACGTTCGTGCCTTTGTTGGTGACGGTGAACCGTACGGCGCCATCCTTGTTGTCAGGAACTTCGCCGGAAGAGACGAATGTGTCCGTCTCGCCGTCATCGCGAAGATAGCCGACGCCGGTGATGGTTACGGCGAGATCAGGATCGCCGTGCGGATTTATCGGCGTCTGCGTGGTGACGGTGGTCACGGTGTACGTTCCTGTACCCGCGCTGCCTGTTCCCCTAGAGCCGCCGTTGTCCGAAGAAGACGGGGCATTCTTTTCGTCGTCACTATCAGAAGAGTCGGTCGTGGTCGAAACCTGAATGCCGATTACCGGAAGAGAGGAGGTAGAGGTGACCACCTCGAGAGCCGCATTCTGATCGTCTTCGCCGTCGTGGAAGATAGAGGAGAGCGATACGCCTGCGCCGAGATCAGAGACGAGCTTTGGTACGTAGCGGACGGCGTAGATAGCGAGCACGATGCCGATAAGGATAAGGGCGATGAAGCCGACAAGCGCCAGCGCGTTTACCGCCGCGCGGCGGTTGGTCTTTTGCGCCTGAGCATCCTGGCGCGAGCCGTTGTGGGTGGTAGTGGTCACGGTTTCCATATGCGCCTTGTTTACCATACTGTTTCCGTAGTGTCAAGTCTCTCGGTACGAGCACCCCGCAGGCCCTGACTTGACATAAGACTATTTATGGTGTAAATATGTGTAAGACTATATGGCAACGAATTCGACCAGTGTAAAGGCGGCCGCAGGGCTCGCCCGCGCCTCTCAGAAGGCTTATTCCCGGAAGTGGAGCTTCCTGGCCGTCTTCATGCTTACGTTTCTTTTCTCGATCAGCGTCGCTGGCGCGCTTGACCTGCTTCCGGAGCCTTCCTCGGAGGAAAACGCCCTGGCGGCTTCGAAAACGAAGGCGCTTCCCGCTGCGCCTATCGTCGCGATCGCGTCGCCCGAGCTTCCTACGGAGATAGAGATTCCCGAAATCGGCCTCTCTGAGAAAGTCAGCAACCCGACTACCACGAACGTCGCGGCTCTCGACCACGCGCTCCTCGCCGGTCCTGTCCGCTATCCTTCTTCATCAAAACTTGGGGAAGAAGGGAATGTAATCATATTCGGGCATTCCAGCTACCTGCCGATCGTGAACAATAAGGCGTTCAAGGCCTTCAACGGAATCCAGAAGCTTGAGAAGGGCGACCGGATCATGGTTACCGGCAGCGCGCACGTCTACGTATACGCTGTGGAGTCCGTGAAGGAGGAGAGCGCAACGAACGGCGCCATCCCGCTTGCGGTGGATGGCAGCAAGCTGACGCTCGCCACCTGCGATTCCTTCGGGGAGAAATCGGACCGCTTCGTGGTGACGGCGACGCTGGTTGAGACCCGCGCATTGTAGTAAGCTACCTGGCCCAGACTCCGGTCTGAGACAGATAGCTCGTCGCAATGGGGCACGAGCAGATCTTTCAACCGTCCGCCCCACAGGGGCGGCGCAATAGGGAGTGTGAAATGAAGAAGATCATGCATATGATCGTCTGCGCTTTCATTCTTGCGCTGTCCCAGGTTTTGGGCGCGCAGGCAGCGCATGCGATCGCGAATGACGGACATCGCTTCTGCGATGCCCCCATCACGAGCGCCGCGGACCTCCAGGAGCGCATCGCGCAATCCTTGGCGGACAAGCCGAACGGCTATGGGTCTATGAAGGGATGCCGGGCCAGTCCCGTGCATTTCTTCAATACCTGGAAGCACGACTTCCCGGAGGCGAACCTCGCAACGATGCAGGATCTCCTGCGCTTCGCGGGCGAACTGCAGCCGATGGTCCTGAAGAAGGACATGCTGTACCAGTCCGGGTGCCTGCTGGAGCGGCCGGATCACGCCTATGACGTGAAGGTCGACTGCACGACGCGTCCTGCCCGGAAGGGTGAGACCGTCTATGCCTGGCACGGCAAGCCGGCGCTTATGTCGAGCTGCGCCAATCCCGGCGTCATCGAGATCCCGCCCATCGTGGTGAATCTCGAATGCATCGAGGTCGACTTTCCGTCCGACAAGGCGATCCCGACGCGGTTCGCGTATATCGGCCCGCGGCCGATTCCCAGCAAATGCGTTCGCCTGCACATCGCGAGCGAAGCGCAGAGCCGGCTCGAGATGCCGGACGAGTGCCCGGACACCTACCAGAAGACCGTCAACGGTCATTTGGTGACGGTCGTCTGTAGCTGGGAAGCGGTCGAAGAAGCGGCTAGCGAGCTTCTGGGCGTCCCTGCGGAAGTCCAGAATGTCTCCGGCAGCTTCTACGGAAAGGTGCGCGGCATGAACAAGCTCTACCTGCCGAAAGAGGCGCTCGAAGGTGAGACGGCGATCTGTTGGGAACTTCCCGACGGCCGCATCGTCACCAAGGGCGTCCGGCGTCAGAACTTCGTGAACGGCCTCGCGGTCATCACCGAGCAAGACGTGCTCAGCACCCGCTAATGCCTCCGGCGGAGGAACTCTAGAGTTAGCTCTAGAGTTCCTCCGCGCCTTCTTCCTTCACCTTCCTTTTTTGTACGCCCGCAAGGGCAGGGGAATCATTTACTTTACTACCTCATTATCAGCAGTCAGTTAGCTACCAATCACTATGTCACGCAAAGAACGCACCATCACGGCGATGCATACCTATCCGGTCCGTACCGGCGTATGTGCCGTACTCGCGGTTGTCGCTGCAGGCGCCCTCGCCAGTTTCTGGCTCGGGTATGCGGTGCCTGATTCTGCAGATGCGCAGATCATCGTCACCGCTCCGGCTCCGCCCCCGCCGCCACCGCCT
>CAYOKK010000017.1:0-16854 GCA_964404565.1 uncultured Candidatus Saccharibacteria bacterium | reverse complement strand
AGTACAAGCAGGTGAGCCGCCGCCTCGCGCAGACGCTCGGCCGCGACCCGCAGCCGGAGGAAGTAGCTATCGAGATGGGCGTCGATGTCGAGAAGATCTATCAGATCGAGAAGATCAACCAGGATACGCTCTCGCTCGAGAATCCGATCGGCTCGGACGATGATGAGAAGTCCACGCTCGGCGACTTCATCGCCGATGATAAGATCCCGAGTCCGGTCCAGGAGTCTTCCGAACGCATCCTCACCGAGCAGGTCCGCGATATCCTCGACGACCTAAGCCCGAAGGAGCGCAAGATCCTCGAGATGCGCCACGGGCTTGAAGACGGCGTCTACCATACGCTGGAAGAGGTCGGCCGCGAGTTCGGCGTCACCCGCGAGCGCATCCGCCAGATCGAGGCGAAGGCGCTCGAGAAGATCCGCACCCACGAGAAGAGCCGCCGGCTGAAAAGCTACTAAAGGGCATATATAGATGAGGAAAACCCGCATATGCGGGTTTTCCTCTATATAAGGGCTGGCAATAATCCGGCAGCGGGTGTTTACTGAGATTAGGCAGTGGAGAGGAGGACGACATGCCTGTGGCAACGGTCATAACCGGCGCTGACAGAAGGTACGCGCCGCTTTTACGCAACTTCGCACAAGGTCTTTTGCATACGGATGATTTCGATTTGATCCAATACCCCGGGGCGGAAGCGGCTCTGGCGCGTACCGCTAAGCGAGGGTACGGATCGTCTGAAGCCCAGTACGCTGTCCGCGACATCATTCATACGGCAGCGCACCTTTCGCACCACTGCGGCGGTTCAAAGCTGTGCGTGCTCATCGGCGCGGTCGCCTGCAACCGAGGTTCGGCGGGGTACGGGGAGTGTATTAGGTTCGTGCTGGGCGAGTCTGAAGAGGTGAGGGACTGGAAGCTCTTTCAAGAGATCTTCCTCGCGTGCTTCACGCCTGACCGGAGCGTCGTGCCGATAAGCGCATACAGCTGCGCGAGAGACGGCGCATGAGGGCCAATAAAGAGCCCCGGCAGGGAATGCAGGATATATGAAACGCCCGCGCGTATGCGCGGGCGTTCTTGGTATCATTAGCATGACCATATGGAGGCCGCGCTTACAAACACGTTAGAGTACGAACTGCGGGAAAGCGCGCGAGCGAAAAACATGCGCATTGCCGTGCATGAGGATGGGCGAGTTATAGTGACGGTTCCGCGTACCGGAGTCCAGGGGAAGCGTGCGCGCATGCGGGCAGGCGCATTCGTCGCATCGCACCGCGCGTGGATAGCGGAAACGCGTGAAAAGATCGCACGACGACGCGCGCGGTTCGAGCGCACGTACGGAGCGCCGATACCGCTCCCGAAGCTGCGGCGCGGGACGCGCGCGTACCGTGAAGCGGTGGCAGCAACCCGCGAGATGGTTACGGAACGCGTACGTCACTTCGCGGCGGTCGGCGGCTACCGGCACGGCACCGTTTCGATCCGCAGCCAGAAGACGCGCTGGGGAAGCTGCTCAGGGAAGGGCAACCTTTCATTCAATCTATATCTCGTCTATGTTCCGCGCACGCTCCTTGAGTACGTCGTCGCCCATGAGCTGGCGCATACGAAGCACCACGACCATTCGGCAGCATTCTGGGCCGAGGTAGGGAAGCATATTCCGGCGTACCGGGAACATCGCAGGGAACTGCAGCGGTATCGCCATTAAAAAAAGCGCCAGCCGTTGCCGGCTGGCGCTTGGGAACTATCAGACCTTCACGATCGAGATCCTGCCGCCCTTGAGCTTCTTGCTCCACACAGCGTTCCTGACCTGCCGCTTCGAGCTGCGGAGCTCGAATCGCGGCGCGGTGCACGGGCCGATGAGAAGGAGCAGGTTCTTCACCTGGTGCGGGCACGCGGGATGCCGCTCGATCCGAAGACTGCCCTGGACGGGCTGCGGCTCGGCGAGATTGAGCGCGGCGAACATGTCGTCTGCGCCGGTGATAGTCAGCACGGCATCAGACGCGAGGCTGACGCGGATCCGGGTCAGCCCGTTCGACGATTCGATCCTGCTTCCTGCGGGAATCGTGAACCGCGCATCGCCCTCCCAGGCTACGCCAGGCTTCACGGCCCGCAGCTGCTTCTCGCGATTCTGACGCGGGGCGCGTTCGGCGCGTCGCTTCTGCTGCGCGATGCCGGCCTCCCAGTTCTTGAGAGGCGGCACCGGCGCTTTGCGGATCGTTCCAGCGGAGCTTGCGCTCTCTTTTGCCAAATGTTCCATCTTCAACTCCCTGGTGCAGCCGTTACGAAGGTGGCTGTGAACCTTGAACTCTGATGACTATTATATCACTCACGAGTAAATATGTCAATATACCTTACTATGTAAGAAGTAAAAGCCGCCGGAATATATTCCGGCGGCTTGGTGCGCATCATAGGTGCGTCAGATACCTTTACGCTTCTTTTTATTCTTGGGAACGTTCTTATGCTCTGTTTCGGATCCGTGCGGCTTCCGTTGATCGAACCCGCGCGTTCGGAAGCGGAATGAGCTCTGCTCTTTCTTGTTCTCTGCCATAGAACTCCTTCTCCTCGCTACAGCGTCGCGCCTTCCTCGGCACCGGCGGCATTCGTCTCCATCAGTTCGGCGAATGCCCGGTCGATCTTCTTTCGGATGACCAGGATGCTCACCGCGGAGCAGATGACGGTAGCGGCGATGATGCCGCCGGCATACGAAACGCGGGATACGGTACTCATGAACTCCTCCTTTACGTCAGCTCAAGATTCGATCGGATCTCAGCGCGATTTGCGCCGGGAAATGCGCCGCATGCGCCGCTGGTGCCGCTGATTCGGCTTGCGCCGGTCTTCGGAAAGAACCGCGGCCGGAGCAGTACGGCCGATGCCGCCATGCCCCTCTGCGAGCGCGCTCACGCACGGCTGGCGGAAGAATGTCGGCAGCGGAGAGTCCGCGAACCCTATGCTTCCAAGCGGAAGAGATTCAGGCACCAAACCGCCTTGCAGGTAGGTCATATAGTCCTCCTTGAATGGGGAAGCGCGCCGCTTCCGGACGATCCGTTATCTACCTTATACCATACTTTTACAGGAATCAAGGCCGTATCCTCGAACTGGTACACTGGAGTGATGAATTCTCCTGGCGCAGCATTCGAGGAGGCGTACGCGCGGCTCAATGAAGAGCAGAAGCGCGCCGTCGACGCTATCGAGGGGCCGGTCTTCGTCATCGCCGGCCCTGGTACCGGCAAGACCCAGGTGCTCACGCTGCGCATCGCGAACATCCTTCGTCAGACCGATACGCCGCCGGACGGCATACTTGCCCTCACGTTTACGGAAGCTGCCGCGCGCGAGATGCGCGAGCGCCTTGGGCGCATCATCGGGAGCCGCGCCCGCTCGGTGCGCATCCACACCTTCCACGGCTTCGCAGAACACCTTATCTCCCGCTTTCCAGACCAGTTTCCGCGCATCATAGGCGCGCACGTCGCGACGGACGCCGAACGCGCCGAGCTGCTCGACAAGGCCCTTCTTGAGGCGCCGGTGCAGCACCTGCGCCCGTTCGGAGACCCGCTGTACTATCATCCGTTCGTCGCGCGCGCCATCGCCACCATGAAGCGCGAGAATGTTACGCCTGAGAAGCTCGAGGAGCGGCTGCAGGAGGCACGGAACGCCTTCGACGCGCAGGAAGGGAAGGTTCACGAGAAAGGAAAGTATGCAGGCAGGATGAAAGGCGAGTTCGTGACGCTTCAGAAGCGCATAGAAAAGACGGAAGATCTCCTCCTTGCGTACCGCGCGTACGAGGAGGCGCTCACGGCCGCGCGCAGGTACGATTTCGAGGATCTCATCCTTGAGGTCGTGCGCGCGCTCGAGGCCGACGAGACGTTCCGCCTGCAGGTGCAGGAACAGCTCCTGTATGTGCTTGCCGACGAGCACCAGGACGCCAACGGGGCGCAGAACGCGCTCTTGGAGCTCATCTCAGGCTTTCTCGAGCGGCCGAACCTCTTCATCGTGGGCGACGAGAAGCAGGCGATCTACCGCTTCCAGGGCGCAGACTTGGATAACGTGCACTATTTCCGGTCAAAATTCCCAGGTACGGCCGTGCTGACGCTCGTCGACAATTACCGCTCTACGCAGAGCATCCTCGATACGGCGCTCGCGCTCGTGAGCGCATCGCCCGATGAGCGGCTCTCGCGCGTGCCGCTCGCGGCGCATACGAAGGCGCCGGAGAAGCCGCTTTCGCGCATCGCGTGCGACACGGAAGCGCAAGAGATGGAGACGCTCGCCAAGAACATAGCGGCAGATATAGAGAAGGGGATACCTGCGGGAGATATCGCCGTGCTCGTGCGACGCAACAGCGACGTCGCGGACGTTGCCCGCGCGCTGCTGCGCGCGGGCATTCCGGTCGGAGGCAGCGGCGAGGAAGACGCGCTTAAGAACCGGTTCGTCCTTTCGCTCCTGCGCCTTCTGCGCGCGGCGGCTGACCCGCGCGATGAGCTCCTTGCCGGCGTGCTGGCGTTCCCTGGCTTTCCTTTGAGTGCGGCGGATACTGCGCGCATCGTGCAGCACGCGAAGCGCGAGAAGCGGACGATCCTTTCTCTGCTTGCGGATGATGCGGCGCTCAGCGCAGCGCGGGTGGCGGATTCTGCCGCTGCCAAGGCTCTCGGCGCTTCGCTCGAAGATCTTTCCCGTATGGCGTCCTTCGAGCGGCCGGCAGCGGCAGCCGACCGCGCGCTGCAGCTCTCAGGCCTTCTTCCGCGGGTTCTTGCGGCGGATGACCGCGCCGAGTCGCTGGCGGCCATACGCGGGCTTCTCGGCGCCTTCGAGGACCTCTCGCGCCGTGAGCACGGCGCGCTCTTGCCGCGCGCGCTCGAGCTCCTCGACCTGTATGCCGCCCGCGGCATCGCGCTCTCGGGCCGCGGCGGCGAGGATGGCACGCGCGTGAAGGTGATGACCGTACACCGCTCGAAGGGGCGCGAGTTCGCCTGCGTGTACCTGCCGCGCCTGACCGCGCGTGCCTGGTCGACGCGCGCCCGTGCCGAGCACTTCCACCTGCCGGACATCCTTTCCGGCAGCAGCGAGCTCGAGGATGAGCGCCGCCTCTTATACGTCGCGATAACGCGTGCAAAACAGCATGCGACTCTTTCATACGCCCGCGAATCGCTCGATGGCCGCCCGGAAGAGCCTTCTGAGCTGCTTGACGACCTCGACCCTGCGCTGCTGCAAGAAGAAGCGCCTGCGGTGATATCCGAAGAGGAGCAGCTGCCTGCGGGGCTGCGTGCGCCGTCTGGGGCGCGCGGCGAGAGCGCAGGCCCGTCCGAAGACGACCGTGCGACCCTGCGCGCGACCTTCTTCGCCCAGGGCCTCTCGCCGACGGCGCTCAATAACTATCTCCAGTGCCCGTGGAAGTATTTTTACGTAAATCTGCTGCGCATACCGGAAGTCGAGAACAAGTTCATGCTCTTCGGTACGGCCGTGCATGCCGCGCTCAAGCGGTACGCAGACGAACGCGCGCTGGGCAGAGATCCTGGAATAGACGGGCTCATGCAGACCTTCACCTACACGCTCGAGCGCTCCCCGCTTTCGACGAAGGAAGCAGAAGAGATGCATGAGAAGGGAAGGCGTGCGCTCTCGGCCTGGTGGGAGGAACACCACGGTTCATGGCCGAGCGAGGCGCGCGCAGAGGTGCCGGTGCAGGCAGGTCTCGCGCTCGCGGGCAAGGGAGGCTCGGACAACGGCTCCGAGGAAGCGCTTCTGCTGCGCGGCGCGCTCGACCGCGTCGACGAGATGCCAGGCGGCGTGAGAGTCATCGACTACAAGACCGGAAAGCCCAAGAGCCGCAACGAGCTCATGGGCGCGACGAAGAATGCCGATGGAAACTACTACCGCCAGCTCACGTTCTACAAGCTCCTGCTCGCGCGCACCGAGGATCCGCGCCCGATGCAGGAAGGCGTGATCGAGTTCGTCGAGCCGGACGAGAAGGGGAACATGCGCACGGAGGCATTCGCGATCACCGATGAAGAGGTGAATGAGCTTGAGACGCTCATCCGCACCTCGGCCGAAGAAATCCTCAGCCTTTCATTCTGGGACAGCCCGTGCGATACAGAAGAGTGCCCGTGGTGCGCGCTGCGCTTCGGGGTCGCGTAGCGCATCGAGGAATCTCGTCTAGGCCAGAAAATCTTGCCTAGACGAGATTTTGTTGTGTAATAGCGCCCAGGTACGCCTTACGATGTCTCTGATGCTTCTGCCGCCTGCGCTTTCTGTATGGCTGCATCAAGCATCTTCGTGAGCGCGTCATACGGTACCGCGCCGTCGATAGTCACCGGAGGCTGGCCTTCCACGAGGAGTACCGTGAACGGGCTGCCGCCTGCGCCGATAGCGATGCCGTTCTCGAAGTCGCTGGCGACCTTCTGCTGGTAGGTATGGGCGCTCATGCACGCCTCGAACGACTGCGGCAGGAGGCCGAGACTGGAAACGATGCTCTCGTAGCCGTCAGGGTCGAACTGCTGGCTGTCGGGCGCGGCGCTGTTGAGCGCATCGATGAACCGCCAGAAGCTCGCGGGCCCGCCGAGCGAGGCGACGCACTCCGCTGCCTCGGCGTGCTCGGCCGCATGGACGTGCTGGTCGATGAGCGGCAGGTGACGGTACACCCAGGCGACCTGGCCGTTCGCGCCGTACGTGGCCATGACCTGCTCCAACGTCTGCTGAAAGGCCTTGGCGTAGGGAGAATCGATGTCTGCGTACTCGATGAGAACGACCGGCGCTGTCGGGTCGCCCGCGATGTGGTCGGCTTCAGTGATGGGATGGAGCAGCGAGATGTCGCCTTCGACCGAACCTTCTACGGTGCTGCTCCGCAGCATGAATACGGCGACGGCGAAGATGAGGCCGGCGATGAGGATCGCGCCCGGAACGAACCAGGCCTCGCGGGCGCGCACGATGGGATCGTCTTGCATACCTTCTAATACTACTACACGTATCGGCCTGCGCGCGGGCAAGAATGCAGAATCCCGCGCCTAAAGGCGCGGGATCGCGTAGCGTATCATTGGAGCTCCTGGCCGCGTTCCGCGAACGCGAGCGGAATGCCGCCGAGGTCCATATCGTTCATCGTTATCGGCAGCATGCCGATATGGCTGCGAAGCCGATTGCCGATCTCTATGAGCGTCTGCTGGACCCTCGCTCCCCGAGGAAGCTGCTTCAGTCCCCAGATATGCGCGTCGATCGTCTCCCGATTGAATCCGCACATCATGTAGTTGATGTCGAATTCGTCGCACGCAGGGCAGGGGTCGCAGCGGGCGCATGCCTCGCGGATGATCGACGGCAGTTCAGGAGCAAGCTCCTCGGTTATCGCGGGCCAGACATGCCCGCGCGATACAGGCATGAACACCTGTACCTCGATGGGAATGCACATGGCCTTTCTCCAAGAACGTAGCATGCCGTATTGCACGCTTCCTCTTATATGCTACACCCGCGGCGGGGGCAAAAAGGCCTTAAAAGGGGAGGGTGTGCGTAATGGCGGCTGGGCCGTCAGACGTCTTCCACGACGACGTGTCTATCTTGAATTCGCGCGGGCCGCCGACGTCCTTGTACTTGAGCTTGCCATGCTTCACGGCATAGTCGTAGATGTCGCGCGTGATCTTCACGTCGTCGAGGCAGTACTTCCGCACCTTCTCGACTTCGCCGTTCTGCCACCACTCCACTGCCTCGAGGCCGTTGCCGCTCTTGCCGATGCCGAGCGTGCCTTCGGCGAGCGACTGAAGCCGGATGCGCCGGCCCAGCACGTTCTGCACCTCGACGAGGAGGTCGAGCGAGCGGATACGG
Organism: uncultured Candidatus Saccharibacteria bacterium; assembly: GCA_964404565.1. Lineage (GTDB taxonomy): Bacteria > Patescibacteriota > Minisyncoccia > Phycocordibacterales > Phycocordibacteraceae > C7867-001. The sequence continues at coordinate 9,078 of CAYOKK010000017.1, read as the reverse complement.
GTGAGGTCGCCCGGGTAGTAGCGGTTCAGGAGCGGGACGTCGAAGCTGTCGGAGTTGAAGCCGATGAGTACGTCGGCACGCTCTATGATGGGCCAGAGCTGGCCGAACTCTTCCTGGGAATAGGAGGTGAGATCGCCGGTTTCCGAATCGTGGATGCCGACGATGGAGATTTCCATGCGGGAAAGATCGCCGCGGCCGAGCGTAGGGAAGGCGTTTGCTGTTTCAATATCGAACGTAACGGCACGCATAAGGTTATTTCTGTTCCTTTATTTGAGAATGAGTAAGAGCGCGCTGTATGAACGCAGGGACATCTTCTGCCGGGAGCGTTTCTTCACGGCTCTCGGCAAGCACCTTGAGGGTGACCGTGCCGGAAGATGCTTCATTCGCGCCGTATGCGGCAAAGAAAGGAATGCCGCGGCGCACGGCTTCCTTGACCTGATCGCCGAGGCTCTTCGTGCCCTCGCTCACGAGCACGTTCACGCCGTGCGTGCGGAGCGTGTCGGCGAAGCCCTGCGCCTGCGCCATGTCGTTTTCGCTCGGGATGCCGATGAAGAGGTCGGGCGCGCCGCCGAGATTTTCTGGAAGAAGCGCGTGCGATTCCAGAAAGTCCAGAAGTGTCACGTCGCCCATGCCGAAGCCGACGGCAGGAACAGAATCGCCGCCGAAGGCCTGCACGAGGCCGTCGTATCGGCCGCCGCCGAAAAGAGAACGGGTGTTTTCCGGATCAGTATCAAAAACTTCGAAGACTGTTCCGGTGTAGTAAAGGAACCCGCGCACGATCGTAGGGTCGAAGACGACGTTGCTCATTCCGCGCGCCTTGAATGCGGCGAGAAGCCCTTCGAGCTTCTTCAGCTCGGCATCGGTGCCGGCATCTGTACCCGCCTCGATAAGCTCGAGCGCGTCGGCACCGTTCCTGCGGAACGGTGCCCGCTGCACCTCGAACTCCGCCTCGCCCATCTTGTTCTTGCGGTCCAAGAGCGCCATGTAGCCGGCTACCTCTTCTTCCGTATACTCGAGCGCGCTGGTCGCTGCGGAAAGGAGCGTACGGGAGCTGACGCGGATAGAGAAGTCTGCGTCCTGCGCGCCGAAGGCGCGCAGGATCTCCGAGGCGATGACGATGATCTCGCCGTCGGCCTTCGCGTCCTCGATGCCGAGGATATCTGCATTGAGCTGGTAGTGCTCGCGCAGGCGGCCGCGCTGCGGCCGCTCATACCGGAAGACGTTCGGAATCGAGAACCAGCGCACCGGGAAGACCAGTTCGCGACGCTTTGCGGCCACCATGCGCGCCAAGGTAGGCGTCATCTCGGGGCGGAGCGTCACTCGGCGCTCGCCGCGGTCGGTGAAGGTATACGTCTGGTCGTTCACGATCTCCTCGCTCGTCTTGGCTTCGTAGAGCTCGGCGCGCTCAAGCGGAGAGGCCTGGTACTCTTCGAACCCGCGGCGGCGCAGCACGGTGCGCGCCGTGTCAAAAAGGTACTGCATCTTCGCCCAGTCAGCCGGGTAGAAGTCGCGTACGCCCTTGTATGGGTCGGTAGAAAGCGGGCCGGAAGCAGGCGAATCTGGGGAGGTCATGAGGCTAAGTGTAGCAAATGTTGGGGAGGTTCTGAACCTAGTCGGTCAGCCAACTCGCGCGAGGTTCTCGCGCTCGAGACGCGTCAATTACTTAGAAAAGCTGCTATAATCGATATAATTGTGTAATGAATAAACTACTCGTGACTGGTGGAGAAGGATTCATTGGCGGAAGAGTTGCTCAACTCTCAGGAGCTATTCCGTACGATCTTAAGTCAGGTAACGATATTCTCGATCTAGCTAATCTTTCAATCGCAGGTGAAGGTGTAGGGAGTATCTTTCATTGCGCCGCAAAGATCAGTGTTCCAGAAAGCTTTCAAAAACCAGAGGAATACTATCGTACGAACGTAGAAGGCACTCGCGCAGTCATACGAGCTGCTGAGTCTCAAGGAGCAAAGATTGTCTTTTCAAGCAGCGCAGCTGTATATGGAGAGTCGGATCAGCCAGTACGCGAATCCGATATACTTCACCCACTTTCTCCCTATGCAGAAAACAAGCGCGATGGAGAATCTCTCCTAAACGAAGCAGCATGCCCATCGCTCACTCTTCGCTACTTTAACGTATATGGCCCCGGACAATCTGCAGCGTATGCGGGTGTTGTTACTGCATTTATACAAGCAGCAATTCAGAATGAAGACCTCATTATATATGGAGAAGGTAATCAAGTCAGAGATTTCGTATACGTAGAGGATGTCGCAAGAGCGAATATCGCTGCAATGGAGTCAGATCTTCAAGGTGAAATCTTTAATATTGCAAGCGGGACTAAAACTTGTATTGCTGAATTAGCAGAGGAAATTGTTCTCCTCACCAACAGCTCTTCAAAAATCATCCACGCACCTGCTCGAGAAGGAGATATCGTCTATTCCCAAGCCGACGTTAGCAAAGCACAAGAACTATTAGGATGGAAAGCGGAGATCGACCTACACGAAGGATTGAGAAGTACTATTGAATCATTCAAGAATTAGTGCACGAGACGCGTTGTTTTAACTTCTCAAAACTCACCAAACGGACTAAGCAGAACTTGATCGATCACAGTTCGAACTCGAGACGGCCAGTGTAAAAAGAGAAGATCGCCAGCACTGAGTAGTGTTAGGGCTTCCCCACACACACTAATGCCGGCGGTCTGTTTTCAACGCCACGAAAAACGCAACCCCACCATAAACGCCAGCAGTCCGGCCAGATTGCTCGTGAGAGCAATCGCCCAGAACAAGTTCGCGGCGTGAATGGATTGAAGCGAATTTGGCTCAAGCTCGCCGAAGAGGGCGATTCCCCCGAATATTGAGACAATATTCACTGCGAGCAAAAGAAAGAACACACGCATCTTGATTCTCCTCTGAATGCTTAATTACTAGTATATACCTAATATAGGCAATTGTCAAGTACAAAAATTCTACACCATCTAAGGATCCGCTTTCATAAACCCACATACGTAGTAAGGTGCTCATATGAAGGTGGGCGAGCAGGCATACGATGTGATCGTGGTAGGCGGCGGAGCCGCCGGCATAATGGCTGCCGGAATAGCGGCATCCCGGAAGCTCCGCGTCCTTGTGCTTGAGAAAAACTCTACGCTCGGGAAGAAGCTCTCCATTACCGGCGGCGGCCGGTGCAACATCCTGAACGCCGAAGAAGACGAGCGCGTACTGCTCTCGCACTATGGCGCAGCTACCGAGTTCCTCTATTCGGCGTTCTCGCAGTGCGGCATGCAGGATGCGCGCGACTTCTTCGCGTCCATCGGCGTGCCGACCACGGTCGAAGCGCGGAAGCGCGCATTCCCCGTATCGCAGAAAGCGCCTGAGGTAACCAAGGCGCTTGCTACGTACATGCAAAAGCAAGGCGTGGAGGTACAGCTGCGCAGTCCAGTGACGGATATCCAGATGAAGGATGGCGCGATAACATGCGTCGTTGCCGGCGGCGTGCGCTACCGCGCAGCGTCATACATATTCGCGACGGGCGGTACCTCGCACCCAGAGACCGGCTCTACGGGTGACGGGTTTGGGTGGCTGAGGCGCATCGGGCATACGGTCGCGGATCCTACCCCCACCATCGTGCCGCTCAAGGTGCGTGATTCGTGGGTGCATGCGCTTGCGGGAAGAACCATCGAGAATATGAAGATAACGTTCTTTGTCGAGAGTGTGCGCAAGCTCTCGCTCAAAGGAACCGTCCTTCTGACGCACTTCGGCATATCAGGGCCGCTCGTGCTTAACGCTTCCGGCACCGTGCGTGACCTCATGCAGGAAGGGGAAGTGACGGCGCGTATCGATGCCTTTCCGGAGATGGACCTCGGCACGCTCGATAGGCACATAATGAGCGTGTTCGATGAGCATAAGAACAAAGAGCTTCAGACGGTGTTCCGCCTGATAGCGCCGCCGGGCATGGGCGATGTGCTGCTTACGCTCATGCCAGATATTGATGCGCATACCCGCGTGCACAGCGTTACCCGCGAACAGAGGCGCGCGCTTGCAGAACTCCTCAAAGCGCTGCCGCTCAGCATTTCCGGACACATGGGGGCGGATCACGCCGTGGTGGCTGATGGCGGCGTTTCCCTTACCGAACTAGACACGAAGACCATGCGCTCGAATGTCTGCCGCAACCTTTTCATTATCGGCGACCTGCTCAATATCAGACGCCCCACGGGCGGGTACTCGCTCCAGCTCTGCTGGACGACAGGGTATGTAGCGGGGAAGCACGCGTAGGGTCTAAGTCCGAACTGTCAGCTACTGCTATACTTTCAAGCATGGCTTTTCTCCAAAGCGGCCTACTCATCTTGGCGGTATCTGCAGTTGCCATTGCGGATATCTTTCTCAAGAAGACTCAGGACCTCGGCAGCTTCGGCAAAGCGCTTACAAGCCCGTGGATGGCAGGCGCGCTAGTTCTGTACCTGTTCCAAATAGCAGTATTCACGTACCTTTTTACCTCAGGAGCCAAGCTCTCATACGTCGGGGTGCTGCAAACGACCTTTTATGCGCTAATCGTCCTTCTCTTTGCAGTCCTCTTCTTTAACGAATCGCTGAGCGTGCTGCAGATCACCGGCATATTCCTGGCCTTGCTCGGAGTTGTCTTGATGAATCTCTAAATCAAAAAAAGCAGGCTTTGCTATACCCGACTTTTTCTATATTGTAGTAAGGGACGAGAGTATCCGATTCTCTTACGCGTAGGGAACAAAGCATCATAGGGCTATATAGCAGTGATGTGCAAAGAGCGCCTCTGTAAAACAAGCGCTGTTCGGAGAAGCTGTAGAACCCGATAAGCTGGATATCCCACACTTTCTGGCTTGGCCTCGAAACTCGCCCCTTTACAACAGCCTGGTTCCCGGGCTGTTTTTATTTCTACATAAGAACTTTTACGAAAGTCCCGTATCTGCGTGCCCTGAATCATGCAGCAGCGCGACCTGGCGCATGATGAGGTCGCGGACGAGCTCGGGGCGCGCGATGCCGTGCATGAAGAAATTGTCGTCGTTGCCGGCGGTCTCCACGGAGAGCGCGCCGAAGCCGATGAGCGTCGCCAGGAAGCCGGAGACGGTCGTGGTGACGTCCTGCACCCGCGTGAGCATGAAGCTCGATACCTCGCGGCTGAAGAACCCGTACTGCCGTATGTCGACGATGCGCAGGCTCGTGATAACCCAGACGGTGAGATAGTAGCGGGTGAGGAGGCCGAAGACAGCCGTCCAGACGAAGAGAAGCCAGATGCCCGTCAGGAAGCGCACCATGCCGGGCGAGATATGCATGCTCATGAGCATGGTCGTAGCGTCCGGACTCATCTGCGCGAAGAAGCCGAGCGCGCTGAAGAGTATCCACGGCAGGAAGGCGAGGACGAGGAGCGGGATGACGCGCAGCGCAAGCACGAAGAGGTGCTGCCGTACTTCCTTCACGATGACCTCTCTTGGTTCCAGTTCGAATTCTTCCATATGCTATATGACGCCGCTGGCGATGTAGAGGATGAGCATGCCGGAAATGAAGACGTGCACGCCGAGCGCAGGGACGGCGAGCCACGAGCGATGGCTATACCGGAACCAGTGGTATGCCGCCACGGCGGTATATATGAGCCACGCGCCGAAGACGAAGAGGAAGATGATCGCGAACGCGCTGTGCAGGTCGGCAGAGGGAAGGGAGAGCAGGGGCTTTGCGAACGGGGTCTCGTACGCCTCCGGGGAGTTGATGTCCATTAGGGATAGTATGCCACTATCGTGCGCGGCCTGTCATACGGGTCGGTGAGGATTGCGGTTTTGCGGGCGCCGGCGCTCGCAAGCAATTCCTGTGCGGCTTCAATGTTTTCAATATCTGCTTCAAGCCACAGTTCGCCGGTAGGGGAGAGGCGCGTGGGCGTATCTTGCGCAATGCGGCGGATGAGCGCGAGGCCGTCTTCCCCTGCGAAAAGTGCTTCGCAGGGCTCGTATGCCATGACGCTTCGCTCAAGGGAGACAGCGCGGCTCTCGGGGATGTATGGGGGATTTGAGGCGATGACGTCCCAGCAGCCATCTTGCTGCGGGCCATTCTTCGCAGGCCAGGAAGAAAAAAGGTCCGAGGTGCGGATATCGGCGCGCGCTGCGTCCAGGCCATTGCGCTCTAGGTTCTCCGCTATCTGTGCGCAATGCGCGGGCATAAGTTCGGCAAAAGAGACGCGCGCCTGCGGGAACGCCTTGAGCACAGCGAGGCCTATAGCGCCGGAGCCGGCGCAGAGGTCGAGAAGGGTGAAGGGCGCATCGCCGAACTTCTCCTTGAAATGTGCAATGAGCTGTTCCGTCCACCACTCGGTTTCAGGGCGGGGGATGAGGGGGCGACTGGAAAGGCCGATACGCATGCCGAGGAACGGTACCCAGCCGATGACGTATGCGAGCGGCTCGCCTGCGGCGAGCCGCGTCTGATCCTCCTCAGTTACTTTCGCCGCATCCCCCTCGTATTTGTCACGTACTAGAAGCTCTAGGTCGGTCATGCGGACAGTGTACCGTATGCGGTTGCGAATCAGCTGCCAGTAAAGGGAAATGGGCTCCAGCATTTCTGCTGGAGCCCGGACGCGGGTGGCTAAAAGGCGCTGCCACCGTCGGGTGAAGAGATATCATTCCACATGACGTTTTCCTCTCTTCGCATCGTCCCAGCTCATTCCAGGTCGACGTTAGGAGTATACCTCACTTGCCCCGAGCGGGAAGAGGGCAGTACACTGGAGGCATATCCCTCACACCCTGCATGCATATGCGCATTCATTTCTGGAACACCGTCCTCTCGCTCTTCTTCGCCTTCCTGGTCATCATCTCTGTCGCGCTCCTTTCTTCCGCAGGCCGCATCTTCTATAGCGTGCCGGAGCGCGACATCGTGCTCATGGCGCTCGCCATCTTCCGCCTGGTGCGCCTCTTCACGTACGACCAGATTACGGCATTCATCCGCGGCTGGTTCACGGGCGCAGAGCCGGATACGCTGCGGCATTCGCTCGGCGCGCTCATCAACTGCCCGTGGTGCATCGGGCTGTGGTTCAGCTGGGTCGTGGTGACCTTCTACTTCGCCACTATCTACTCATGGCCGATTATCCTCATCCTCGCGCTCGCGGCGCTCGGCTCTTTCTTCCAGATCGTCGCGAACTGGGTGGGGTGGAGCGCCGAGGCGAAGAAGCTGGAGACGAAGGCGCAGGAAGCTGCGTAGTGCAGCTTCATCAGAAAGTGGAAGAGAAATAGACTTTCTCTGAAAGATTCTGCAACTATTCTCGTCGAAATATATCTGAATTTCTCTACACGTACGTGAGTATGAGGAGATGGATAAAGATTTTGACCGCTGGAATACAGTAAAGAAGCTCACAAACAGCGATAAGCCACACTCATATACGATCCGCGATATTTGGTGGTGCAGATGGGGGATAAACGTCGGAACAGAAATAGATGGCAAAGATAAGTTATTCGGACGCCCATGCCTGATTCTCCGGGGATTCGGGACTGATTCGTGCTTCGTTGTTCCGCTCAGTACCTCGGGCAAGAAGCATCCGTTGCGCATGCCTATAGGGAAGGTTGAAGGAAAGAACGCTTATATAAATCTGTCTCAGATGAAGACTATAGATACTCGCCGGCTGACAGCGAAAATCTGTAGCATCGACAAAAGAATCTTCAATTCAATACGAAAAGCCGCCAGAAACCTGTTCTGACGGCCTTCCCGACAATTTCCTCCGCAATACTGAATATCCGGAGTAAAACCTCAGCACGTGGCCGAAGCAGACTTACTACGTAACTATAACATAAGAAAGGCCCGGCGAAGCCGGGCCTTTCTTTAGGGAACCTAGCGGAAGCTAGTAGCCGCCGCCGAAACCGCCGCCGTTCTGGCGCGGAGGGCGGTCGCCCTGAGGGCGAGCCTCGGAAACCGAGAGCATGCGCCCGTCGAATTCCTTGCCGTCCCAGCGGTCGATAGCAGCCTGTGCGCCTGCCTCGTCCGCCATCTCTACGAAGCCGAAGCCACGAGAGCGACCGGTCATGCGGTCCATGATAATGCTGACGGACGTAACCGCGCCTGCTTCTTCGAATGCAGTGCGGATCTCATCCTCGGTCGAACGATACGGAATACCGCCGACGTAGAGTTTGGTGTTTGCCATGAGGCGTTGAAAACTAAAGGTTATATAACCTCGCCGATCCGAACCTTGGGAATCCCTGCTAACGCACGGCCAGAGCTTTGGGTTTCTGCGAGTTAACTTGATTATGCAGTATCTTTCATCAAATTACAAGAAGCTGGCGCATGGGTGTGGATATAGAAAAGGGCCGGATCGCGAAGCGTATCCGGCCCTCGGCTCGATCAGTGTATCGGACGCGGGTGGCGGCGATGATGGCCTGCGTGCTCCCGGCGTTCTTCCTCGAAGAGCGCAGAAAGGTATCGGCCCGCATGGCTGATCATCCATCCCTCCACATGCACCTTCTGATCCATGTGCGGATACAGCGCGCAGTGGCGGTCGGCAAGCGTGTCTCCGTCCACGTTCTGCGTATCCATGGCCATCGGCATGAGGAAGGCGTATCGCGCTTTGTCGAGCGAAAAGTCCGCACGTGCCAGCCACTTGTAGCCGTCGCTGGTCACGGGGTAGTAGACAACGTTGTGCGGTGATTTGACCACTTCCTTGAAGAAATAGTCGATGAACGCCGGTGTACGGAAATAAGGGAGCGTTGCTGGACGGTACATCTCCCTATGAATCCTCGAGAGAGAGTCCGGGAATCGTGCAGAAGAGTATCCTTCGAGCGCAGCCGACCGTATCTTTTTATTGCTCACGAGCCGTTCCTTTCGATTGAATGGGGTAAGAACTTCAAACTACAGTATAGCACACTAAATCTATATGGTCAAAGAGCGGACGATGAGGTGAGCATGCTCTCCTTGATGTCCTCGAACGTGCCGCCGACCTTCTTGCCCGGGTTGAAGATGTTTTGCGGATCAAATATGCGCTTCGTGCGCTCGAAAAGGGCATAGACCTCGTCGCCGAACTCCTGCTTCACGTACGGCGTGCGGATGATGCCGTCGTTGTGCTCGCCGGTGGTGGTGCCGCCGTATTTCAGCA
>CAYOKK010000016.1:0-18249 GCA_964404565.1 uncultured Candidatus Saccharibacteria bacterium | reverse complement strand
CTGCTAAGACTTATTGTAGAGGCCTATGCGCAGCTTGGGCCTCTACACGTTCACGCTCGCATACTGCGCGAGCGCTATCGCGCTCGCGCGCTCCGGTACGGATGTAGGAACGGTGGTAGTTATTGCGGTATTCCTCGCCGGAGCCATGGGCACCTCGTTCCTCCTCCGCGCGCTTCTTAGTCCGGAATATCCGGTGCGCGCATCGGCGAGCACCGTCTGTTTCACCGCTGCCTGCGGTATCGCGCTCGCTGCGGCGCGCATGGCGATTATTCCTGACGGTGCGCCTCTGGGTTTCGCAGGCCTTTTCGATGAGAAGGTATCGCTCACGGGAACAGTCGTGACGCTTCCGGATGAACGCGAAACAAGCACGCGCATCACGGTTGAACTACGCACGCCGGATACCGTGTCAAAAAGTGAAGGAACGGGCAGGGAGTCCATGCGGATCATCGCCTCCGTGCCGCGCTATCCGTCAGTGCGCGTCGGCGACACGGTGCATATCGAAGGGAAGCTCGAACACCCAGAATCCTTCGCAACCGATGGCGGGCGCACCTTCGACTATCCGAACTTTCTGCGCAAGGATGGCGTGTACGGCTTGGTACAGCCTGCGCAGGCTGAATCTGTCGGCCAGAGCGGAAGCATATGGCTGCGCTTCCTCCGCACGCTCGGAACCGTGAAGCGGTTCATGATGCGCGCACTAGCCGATGCGCTTCCAGAACCTGAAAGCTCGCTTGCTGCAGGAATCTTGGTCGGCGGCAAGCAGGGGCTCGGCACCGAACTCATCGATGCGTTTACGCGTGCGGGCATGCTGCAGATCGTCGTGCTTTCCGGATACAACGTCATGGTCGTTGCCGAGACGCTCATGCGCGCCTTGAACGTGCTGCCGAAGAAATATTCCTTCGCAGCCGCGACCGTGAGCATGGCCTGCTTCGTGCTCATCGCCGGAGCCGGTTCTGCGGCGCTGCGCGCCGGGCTCATGGCGTTCTTCGCGATGACGGCGCGCTCTTTCAAGAAACAGTATGACGTACTGCGCGCGGTCTGCCTTTCACTCCTCGCGCTCGGCATATGGAACCCGCTCATGCTCGCATACGATCCCGGCTTCCAGTTCTCCTTCATCGCGACACTCGGACTCATCTTCCTCGCGCCGGTCATCGCGGCACAGCTTACGTTTCTCAGAAGCACGCTCGTCATCGAGCTCGTTTCAACGACGCTCGCTGCCGAGTGCGCGCTCCTGCCGTTCCTTCTCTGGCAGACGGGAAATCTTTCTCTTGTGTCAGCCGCAGCGAACGTCATCGCGATGCCGGCCGTTCCGTATGCGATGGGGTTGAGCGTGGCCGCAGCTGCGCTCGCTGTTCCGCTCATACATCTCTCTCCCGCGCTTGCCGCGCTCGCAGGCATGCCCGCGTACCTTCCGCTCGCGTATCTCATACAGATAGCGACGCGTTCAGCGTCGCTTCCGTTCGCGGCAGTCACCCTGCCGTCGTTCCCGTTCTGGGTAGTCGGCGCGGCGTATGCCGCACCCGCGCTCTTCCTATGCGTGCGCTCTAGACCGCCACGTCCAAGAAGCGACGCTCGACCACGCTCCAATTGACATTGTCGAGGAACGCTTCGACGTACGAGTTCTTCTCAGCGGGCATATAGTCGACCATATAGGCGTGCTCCCACATGTCGATAGCCAAAAGGATAGTGAGGCCTGCGAGCTGTCCCAGGTGATGCTCGTCGACCCATGCGGTATGAAGCGTACGGCCGCGCGGATCGAAGTACACGATGACCCAGCCCGAGCCGCGGGTCTTTGCGACCTCATGTACGTGCGCGATGAGTGCATCCCAGCTGCCGTACTTGTCGGTCGCGGCATCCACCAGCGGCGCCTTCTCGTCATGCGCCTCTGCGCCTCCTTCGAGCTGTTCGAAGTAGTAGTCGTGCATGCGCATGCCGTCGAACTCGAAGCTGAAGCGGCGGCGGAGCTCCTGCATCACGAACTCGTCCTCGGGCGTGCCGCTCTCGCGGAGCGAAGCTATCTTCTTCATGATGAGGTTCACGTGCTTCACGTAACCTTCGTAGAGCTTGAGATGCAATTCCACTTGTTTCTGAGAAATTCCTTTCAGCTCGGGAAGGTCGAAGGTGCGTACTGGATAGGTCATACGAAATATGTATATCGGATATACCATAAGTATACCGCCTGCCGGCGTACGCACGATATGAACCTGTCGCGACCAATCCCGCCGATCATGTATGCCGCACTCGCGCTCCTGGGTATCTTGAACGCCATCGTATGGCTCTCGATGCTTCATGCGCCGCAGTCTCAGCTGCGTGTCTCCATACTCGACGTGGGGCAGGGCGACGCTATCCTAGTGACCGGACCGACCGGCATACAGATGCTCGTCGACGGAGGGCCGGACCGTTCCGTGCTTCGCCAGCTTCCGAAGGAGATGAGCCTCCTCGACCGCTCTATAGACCTGGTCGTTGAGACGCATCCGGATAAAGATCACATTGCCGGTCTAACCGACGCCTTCGACCGATATCGCGTTTCATACTTTCTTTCTCCTGGAGTCGAAGGGTCGACCGCAACCGCGCGCGGACTCGAGCATGCCATGAGCACAGAGCCGGACGTGCATGCGTTCATCGCGCGACGCGGCATGCGCATCCATCTGGGCGCTGGCGCGTATGCCGACATTCTCTATCCCGACCGCGACGTTTCTCACGGAGAGACGAACGAGGGTTCCATCGTCATGCACCTGGTGTACGGCGAAACCTCCTTCATGCTCACGGGCGATGCGCCTTCGGAAATCGAGGCGCGGCTCATCTCGCTCGACGGGACTGACGGCGAGCTTCCGAGCACGGTGCTCAAGGCCGGTCACCATGGCTCGAAGTACTCGACGAGCGACGCATGGCTCGACGCGCTCCACCCCGAGTTCGTCGCTATTTCAGCGGGAGAGGGAAACCGCTACGGACACCCGAACCCTGAAACGATCAGTCGCATCAAGAAAGAGGGCGCGCAGATCCTGAGCACCATCGACCGCGGTACCATCCATTTCGTGAGCGATGGCAATATAGTGAGTAGTAAATAATTCTAGTCCCGTTCGGCCAGCCAACTCGTGATAGGTTATCGTGCACGATATGCTTCGAAATCACAGTATATTTTGATACTGCGATATAATTAAGGAATGGAAAAGCCGCCAGCCGCTGCTACCCACGAAGAAATACCTATGCAGCCAATCGGCTCATACTTCGAGCTTGACAAAGAAGGTTACGTCGTAAATCCAACCTCGATAGAAAAAATTCAGGAAGAGTGGAAGCCTGCTGTTGACGAGGTAATAGATTCATACAAGAAGGAATACGGAGACAAACTTTCAAGCGTATATATACGAGGCTCAGTTGCGAAAGGCGGAGCAGTTAAGGATATCTCTGACATCGACAGTTTTGCATATGTGAACCTACCGAAGGAAGAAATCTCTCATGATTGGACTGATCAAGCTGAGAAAGAAATTATTCAGCACCATCCTTTCGTACAAGGAGTCGAGTTAAGTGTAGACCCAACTGCAGACGTAGCTAATGACAATATTCTCCTTTTCCAAAGCCTCTGCGTTTACGGAAAGGACATTTCAGAGGATTTGCCCAAGCTTAAACCAGGCAAGGAGATGGTAATACATCTCTTCAATATTGATAAACGGCTAGTCTGGTTCAAAAGCAAACTTGAGACTATTGAAAATGATGAGGCAGAAATGCGTAGAGCATGCCTCTGGCTCACAAAAGGCCTTCTACGCTCAGGTTTTGAGCTAACGATGAATCGATCAAAGAAATACACGCGTGACCTCTATCGGTGTTATGAAACCTTTGCAGAATACTACCCTGAGAAAGAGCGTGAAATGAGAGAAGTCCTGTATCTTGCCTTGAATCCAACTACGGACAAGCAGAAGCTTGAAGAGCTGATGTTTGGTTTAGGCAAGTGGCTTCAGGAGGAAGCAAAAGTTCAATATCCTTCCTGAATTAGCCCGCCCGAGACGCATCGCTTTTGACTTCTCTATTTTGGCCAAACGGACTAAGCCGGACTTGGGGTAGAAAAGTTCGAACCCGAGAAGGCCAGCAATAAAACAAAAACCGCCGCACAAAAGCGCAACGGCTTCTGCTGGGCGGTCAGCCGCACTTCGCGGACGTGATGAGCTTCCATGCCAGGAACGGCAGGGAGGCTGAGATGAGAAAACAGGCGGCATCTATGCGGTCGAACTCGGGCATCAGTCAGCAGCTCCTTTTCTGTTGGTCCTGCATAGACCGTACCACATATCAAGAAAGCCCGCAGGCGATTCTCGCCTGCGGGCTTTTGGGTAGGAGCCGCACTACTCGCCGTCCTCCTCGTGCACGCGGCTGTGCTGCATCGCCTCGCGCGATGCGCGCGGCGCGCGGTAGTAGAGGATCGGGATGAGCACGAGCGTGAGCGTCATCGAGAAGGCGAGCCCGAACATGATCGTGAAGGCCAAAGGTCCCCAGAGGGCAGAGGCGAGCGAGAGCGGGATCATGCCGATGACGGTCGTGACCGTCGTGAGCACGATAGGGCGGAAGCGCGTCGCCGAGGCTTCGACGACCACGTCGGCGAGGCTCTGATCAGGACGTTCGCGGCCGATGCGCGCGATCGAATCCATGAGGATGATCGCGTGATTGATGATCACGCCTGCGAGCGCGATGATGCCGAGCATCGAGGGGAAGGAGAGCGGCTGGCCGGTAAGCATGAGGCCGAACAGCACGCCGATGAGCGAGAGCGGGATGATGGAAAGAAGATAGAAGGAGAGGCGGAAGGAATTGAACTCAAGCACGAGGATGGCGAGCATGAGCGCGATGCCGGCGAGAAGCGCGATGCCCATCTCTGCGAATGACTTGTTCACATCCTCGGTCTCGCCGCCGATCTTCATGGTGATGCCGTCAGGCAGATCTGCCTGTGCCATCCGTTTCTGGAATTCGCTGGTGATCGCGTACGCATTTCCGCCCGGCGCGAGCGTGCCTTGGATGGTCGCGATGCGGTTGCCGTCTTCATGGCGGATGGTCGTGTTCGCCGCTTCATAGCTGATGGCGGCGATGCTCGAAAGCGGCACGCGGCCTTGCGTGCCCTGCACCGTAAGCGCGCGGATAGCTTCGATAGTGACGTCATTTGTCTGGCTCGGATCGGTATACGCCGGGTTCAGGTCGAGCTTTACATATACCTCGATATCGTCGGTATCGGTATGGATGTCGGTCGCCTTCGCGCCATACACCGCGGTGCGCAGCGTGTCGGCAACTGCTGCCGGCGAGACGCCGGCAGCGACTGCCTTAGCCGCATCGAGCTCGACGACGAATTCCGCACTATCGTCTTTCGTGGATGCGGTGATATCGCCGACGCCCGGAATGTCTCGCAGCACCTGCTGCGCCTGGTTCACGGCATCAGCGAGTTTCGCGCGATCGTCGCCCGTAAACGTAACGGAGATCGCCGCTCCGGTAGGAGGGCCGGCGGCCGGAGCCGAAACCTGCACCTGCGCAGCCGTGACTTTTGCCAGGCGCTCCTTAAGGCCGGTTATAACGTCGTCTGTCTCGTCCGTCCTCTCCTCGACGATGTTCACGGTGATATTAGCGATATTGCCGCCGCGCGATCCGGCGGAGCTGCCGAACTCGCTGCCGCTGCCTACGTCAGTTACGAAGGACGCGATATCCGGATCCTCGTACAGGATCTCCTCGACCTCGCGTACGGCAAGATCTGTAGTGCGCAGGTTCGTGCCGTGCGGCGTAGAGATGTCGACATAGACGAAATCAGCGTTCTCGGTAGGGAAGAAGACGACTTTCACGGCGCCGACTACCGGAAGAAATATCGAAATGACCAGGAGGCCGATCATGCCCCAGATGAAGCGCTTCTGCCTGCGGGAGTCTTCGAGCATGCCGCGCAGGTAGCCTTCGTACCAGTGCCGTGCGCGATCGTTATAGTATTCCTGCCGTTCCTTGAGGCGCCCGCCGCCGCCCTCCTTCACGAAGTACATCGCCGCAAGCGGGATGATGCCGAGCGCTACGAAGATGCTGGCGACGAGTACGAAGATGACGGTAAAGGGAATCGAGCTTATGAACTGGCCGACGATGCCTGAAAGGAAGAAGAGCGGCACGAAGACAGCGACGGTGGTGAAGGTGCCGGCGACGAGCGGCCATGCATATTCGTGGATAGCGAGAAGCGCCGCCTGCCTCTTGTCGCCGAGCGTGCCGAGCCGCGTATGGATAGCCTCAACGACGACGATGCCGGAGTCCACGAGAATGCCGATCGCAAGGATGAGCGAGAACAGCGAGATGAAGTTGAGCGTGTTTCCGGCAGCAGCGAGCCCGATGAAGGCGATAAGGAAGGAAAGCGGGATGGATGCGGCCGCGACCAGCGACTCGCGCCAGCCGATAGTTATGAAAAGGATGATCATCACGAGAACGATCGTCTCGAGGCCGACGCGCGTGAGCTCGGTGAGGTCGGTGCGCACTTCCTTCGCAGCGTCGTACGAGATGACGGTATCGATTCCCGAGAGCGAGGTTTCTTTCAGCTCTTCAAGCTTCTCCTGAACATCGTTCGAAACAGTGATGATGTTGCCGCCGCGGCTCTTGTATATGGCCAGCGTGAGCGCAGGTTCGGATGGAGCGCCCGCGACAGACACGCGCGAGAAGGTAGACGGATCCTCAAGCCCGTCGATGACGTTCGCGACATCGCCCACGTGCAGTACGGCGCCGCCCGGGCCGCTGATGGCGATGCCGCGCACCTCTTCGGGATCGGTGACAGCCGCTTCCAGGCGTATGCCGTACTCGATATCGTCGACGGTGATCGCTCCCACCGGAGAGGCGAGGCCGGACGCGCGGATGGCGTTCGTGACGTCGTTGAGGGAAAGGCCGTACTGCTCGAGCTTCGCCTGGTCCACGATAACCTGGACCTGCCGGCTCTGAACGCCAGAGACTGACACGCCCGATACGCCCGCGACGCGCTCAAGCTCGTCTTCGACGCTCTCGCCGAGCGCGGTGAGCTCGGCAGGCTCGAGGGTGCCTGCGAGCGATACGATGAGTATCGGCATGTCGGCGAAGTTGATGTCGCTTACCGCCGGATCTTCCGCATCGGCAGGAAGGTCGTTCACTTTTGCCACTTCATCGCGCAGAGACTGGATGGACTTGTCGATGTCAGCGGATGCGTCGAACTCCACCGTGACGCTCGATATGCCGTCGCCTGAAGACGAGGTTACCTTCGATACGTTCTCAATCCCGATCACGCGGTCTTCTATCTTGTCGGTCACGAGACGCTCCACGTCTTCGGCGGATGCGCCCGGAAGGACCGTCGTCACGATGCCGTACGGGATCTGTACCTCAGGCGACGACTCTTTAGGAATGATGAGGACAGCGTAGATGCCGGCAAGAAAAAGCACGATCACCAGGAGGATGGTGAAGTGGTTCTTGTCTATGAAGAATTTCCAGAGGGAGCGCATAGGAGGGAAGACAATCGAGCGGAGAACAGCATGCTATGAATCAGTCGCCACGTTCACTCTCTGGCCCTCGGAAAGGCCGCGCGCGTCGGTGACGATGCGCAGGTCGAGCGGGAGCGGACTGGTTATCTGGATGCGGTCGCCGACAACCTGGCCTATCTCTACGGGGTTCGCTACGAGCTCGCCGTTCTCGTCGACGGTGAAGACAATACGCTCGTCAGCGCTCAGCTTCACGGCAGCGAGCGGCAGGAGTATCGGGCCGGCAGGAGTGCTCGTAGCGACCGCCTGTCGAGCATCGCCGGATGCTCCCGAAGGGAGCTCGATGCGCACGGCCTGGCCGTTCAGGAGGTCAGGAGCCTCATCCACGGCGACATGCACTTCGATCTGCTTGGTCGTAGGATCGAGCGCAGGCGCGATGCTGGTGACGACGCCCGTATGGCCCCCTTCGACGGAAACATCCATGCCTGTCGCGATAGCGTCGCGCTGACCTTCCGAGACGTAGGCGACGATCTCGAGCGCGCCGTTGTTCGCGACGGTCGCTACGTGCTCGAAGGCGTTCACGTACTGCCCGGCCTTGATAGGAAGGAAGTTCACGGTACCGCCTATGGTCGCGCGTATGCGCGTCTTCTCATATGCTGCCTGCGCAGCGCGCAGCGCGCCGAGCGCAGACTTCACCGACGCGTTCGCAGCGGCGAGCTGCGTACCGCTTACGGAACGAGGACTGCCGGCAACAGAGGCGGCAGTCTGTTTTGCGTCATAGGCGGTGCGCGCTGTCGAAAGAGCGGCGAGTTCGGTATCGACGCTCGCGCGCGCCTGCGCCAATGCTGAAAGCTGAGCTGCCGTCGCTTCCGAACTGCGCGCATTTGCGGCAACCGAAAGTTCCACCAAGAAATCAGAGATCGCCTGCGCGTCAGCCGTTGCCTGACGCAGGAGCGTTTCAGGATCGACAGATTTCACGGTCTCGAGCTGCCGGCGCCACGCATCCATACGGTCGTCGAGGTCGGCGCGCTCGCGCTGGAGATTGGATGTCGTGCCGGGCTTTATGAGAAGCTGCGGACCGGTAGGCGTGGGCGCGCCGAAGAACAGGTCGACCTGGCTCTCGAGCGTCGTATCAAGTTCGGTGAACGCGCTCCGATACGCGTCGCGCGCCGCCTTCTGCGCTTCCACCAGCGAAACCTGGGTGCTCTGCGATTGTGTGGCGGTGATGTTGCGCGAAGCGACCGCTGCGTCGTACGCGCCTTCGGCCTGAAGCACGGCCGCCGCCTGGCTCGCATTGTCGAGTTCTGCAACCACGAAACCGGCCGGAATCCTCGCGCCGAGCCGCGTATTCACGCGCTCAACGGTGCCGCCCGTCTGCGCGAGGAGTTCTGCTTCGCTCACTGATTCCACCGTACCTATGACCGAGGTACCGCTTCCGTCTCCGGAAAGGGAACCGACCATGGCGAGAGTTACGGTGCGCGGCTGCGCCGCCGCTTCAGGCGTGCTGCTCTGGTGCGCCCAGGCGATGCCGCCGACCACGAGCACGAACAAGAGCGCGGCGATGGCCCACTGCTGCCAGCCGCGGCGGCCGCGGTACCAATGCCACGTCCTGCTGCTTGCTGACCTCGCGCCGTTCCATGCACGGGAAGGAGTATTTTTAAGAGATATCATAACGCCAGATTATAACTTGAAAATGATACCTATGTCAATTCACGGGAATAGGCGGCAGATACGGTGCTTGCGTAAAGAAAAACTGCTCTAGAGCTAGCTCTAGAGCAGTTTTCACAAGAGAATCTTAGATAACCCCTGCCTTCTTAAGCGTCTTGTGGGCGCCGTTCTTCTTGATGTGGCGGAGGCCTTCGGTGGAAACCGTGATCTTTACCGTCTCACCGGTCTCCGGAACGAAGATGCGGCGCTTCTGCAGGTTCGCCTTGCGGCGCACCTTGCCCGTAGGGTTGAACTGGGTAGCGCGGGTACGGTTAGAGTACCGCCCGCCAACCTGGGTCGATTTGCCTGTAACTGCGCATTCGCGTGCCATAGTTCCCGCATGGTACCATAGCTGAACGCATATGCAACCAGGCCTTGAAACGCAGATTTTCTTTTTCGCCGTCCTTTTTCTCTCTGTAATCATTCATGAAGTGGCGCATGGATACTCAGCGCTCATGCTCGGCGATCCGACGGCGAAGCTTGCCAAGCGCCTGACCCTGAACCCGCTCCGGCATGTCGATCTCTTCGGTACCGTCATCGTGCCGCTTATCTGCGTGCTCTCGCCGAGCAACTTCCTCTTCGGGTGGGCGAAACCGGTCCCGTATAATCCGTATAACCTCAAGAATCAGCGCTGGGGCGAGTCGATCGTTGCCATTTCCGGCGTAGCGACGAACTTTCTGCTTGCCTTTATCTTCGCTTTTTTCGCGCGGTATGGGTATGCGCACGGATTCGCTACCTATGCTGATCTCTCGTCAGTCATCGTGCTCGTGAACCTTTCGCTCGGCCTCCTGAACCTTATTCCGATCCCGCCGCTCGACGGATACACCTTCCTGCGCGGACTGCTGCCTGCAAAATCAGCCATGGCTTTCCGCGAGTTCGAAGACCGGGTACGCCAGGGCGGCTTCCTCACTCTTTTCATTTTCCTGCTTGTCTTCAGTTACTTCCTCGCGGGGCCGTTCAGCCTCTTGGTGTCGTGGCTCTTCCAGATTCTTGTCGGAGCATAAGTTCCGGTGCGATGGAAGCGGGGGTACCGGTCATTCTAAGGAATCAAAGGCGAGACAAGATGGCGCATCGTTAGCGCTACTTTCATAAGGAAGCGCAGAAGGCGCTGCATGAACGATATGTGCGGGTCTTCGGCTGCTTCAGTAAGCGCTGTCGATTCTGGCGGTTCTGCTGATGATCCTGCTGAGACCGTGGAAACTTTTTCGTACGGTGAGGCATACCCTGCCGACGTGCCGAGAACTGTGCCTGTCGGTTCTGGCGCGCGCTGTTCGAGCCGAACCTTTTCCAAAACTGCGTGCGTGCTCGTTCCTGCGACGATTCCTTTTATTGTATTTACTTCCCGCAGCACTGTAGGCGCGCCTTCGAGTCCGTCTTCGAAGGTGCCGCGCGCTTCTGAACGGCGGGAGCGTCCGCGCGACGGCTCGTCGCTTGCGGGAGATTCTTCATCAGAAGCGCCGTCATCCGGTCCTGGGATCTCTGTCGGCGCAGGCGCCTCAACGCGGTCGCTCGGGAACGATACTGCGCCGAGCTTCGGACTCACGTAGAATTCGACTGTCCCGTCGCCATCCTCATCGACAGCGAGCGGAGACGTGCTCGCGACGTGCTCGTCGACAGAAAGCGTCGCGAGCATGGAACTCGTAACCGGCATTTCGGCGAACGTGCTCGACGCGGTAACCGCGGCGCCTTCCAATTCCTGTATGTCGAGCGTGAACGTGCCGGATGCCTGTCCGTCGAGGGTGAGCGTATACGGTGCGTCCGCGGGAACGAGGACATACGACACCTCGCCGAACGTACCGGCCGTGCTTCCTGGTATGTCCTCATGCGGGACCGCATCGCCATTCACCTCAGTGCGGTTTCCTTGGCCGTCAGCGACGGAAAGCGATGCGGGAGAGTGCAGGAAGAAGGCGAGCCGTGAAGAGCCGCTTCCTCCCTGCGGAGCCGCAGCTGATATGTGCGGCGGGAGCTTCGACGTGCCGCGAAGGATGTTCGCAACGGTCTCTTGAACCGCCGGTGCCTCCAAGAGGTTCGCATGCCCGAACCGCTGTCCTGAAGAGTCGATGCTCTCAAGGTCGGCCCAGAGCGCGTGCACGCGCTCGCCAGAGTTCATCATGAGCGAGCTGATGACCGGTACCGTACCGTCTCCGTCGAAAGAGAAGAGCGGACGGTATGCGCGGCGCGCAGGACCTTCTTCCGTAGGCGCCTCGTACATGGCGATGCCGGAGATGGTCGGTACGCTGTGCCCGCCTACCTCATACACCTCAACGCCTTCGGGCGGCTCCCATGCGTCGAGCGTCTCGTGCTCGGCCGCGGCATAGTCAAGGAGGTGCCGGGTAAGGAGTGCCGGCGAGGCAAGGTCTTCGACGGCCGGCACGGAGCGGCCGTCTCCGCCCATCGCGTAGTCGCGCAGTTCCGCGGCGGTGTCGATCGTCTCTCCGTAGCGGGCGCGCGCGACCGCGAACAAGGGGCTGTCTTCGAATTTCACGAGCGGGTAGGAAAGGTTCTTCGCTGCCATATACGCGGCGGAGGGAAGAAGATGGTATGCCATAGGCGATGTCCGTGCGAACTCCCGCGCATGCGCGGCAGACATGATGACGTTCGGGACGTTCTTGATTCCAGGGATGCCTTCGCCATCCCCGTATAGGAGCGCGCCGAGCGCGCGCGGCGCGCCGGACTGCGGCACGCCCACGAACACGACCGAATCGACCAGGCGAGAGGTTTCTGTGTCGCCGAGCTCCTGCATGAGCGCCTTGGCGACCAGTCCGCCGTTGCTGTGCGCGACGATAGCAACCTTTCCGGTAGGAGATGAAGAGGCGAGCGTACGTAGCGATTCCTCTATATACGGCAGGTCGGCAGGGTTCTCGTAGTAAATACGGCTTCCTTCCTGCACGCCGTTGTGCACGAGGTCGGGAAGCGACATGCGCCAGTCATAGGCGACGGGCTGCCACCCCCACCCCTTCCCGAAGCTGCCGTCTTCCTGCGCATCATCAAGCGTGCGCGAGAACGAAGCATAAAATTCACGGCCGAATGCTTCGCTGAGAATATCTCCTTCGTGCGTATAGAGGTTCTTTCGACTCTTGCCGAGCGGGTTCATGTAGAGCCCGGGCGTCGCTGCGTCGGCAAGCGGCAGCCACATGGGTATGTCGCACGAATCTGTAGGAATGAGGCAGAGCGGATTTTCTTCGTACAGGCGGCTGCCTTTTATTCCGGGCAGAAACAGTACGCTCGACACCAGGCTCGGATCGGTCGAAGACGCCTCAGGCTGTTCGGACGCCTCCGGCGCCTCTGTACGAACGCTGAGTTCGGCGCACGCCTCTTCAGTGCCGCAGATGGCGAAAGCGGGAACACCGGAAGCATCGGCCGCGGCAGCTGCGCTTCCGTTAGGGTCGAGCGCGCCCCAGAGCCACTCGCTGCCTTTGCCGCGCGATTTTATATCGAACTCTTCCATGCAGCCGCCGCCTTCCGTGCCGCGAGCCTTATGGTATCCGCCGCCTATATGATCTTCGTCCCAGACCTGCCCGGGAACGAAGGCGTTGATTCTATAATTGGCAGAGGGGCAGCCGCTGATACCGTCGAAGAATACGACCGCATAGTAGTAGCCTCTTTCCAGGCCGGCAAGGAATGAGTAAGGGATGCCGACGCCTGCTGGGATGCCGCCCGGAACATAGTTCGAAGGCTCGACCACAGAGCCTCCCTGAAGATGCTCGACGAGCACCGGCTGCTCCCAAATGGCAGGGAACGGCTCGCTATACACGTCGTGCCAGAGGCCGCGCGAATCGGTCACCTGCATCTTCAAGCCTATGTACGCCCAATCTGAACCGGGCTTCGGCACCTCAAGAGAGAAGCGAAAACCCGTAGGAAGATCTTTGATCGCGGTTCCGTAGCCGAGCGGCAAGGTAGTGAGAATGTTTCCTTCTGCATCTTCGCCGTACATATATAGCTCTTTGATAAGCACATCTGGACCGTACGATCCGGATGCGTGCGCCTGCCAGGTTCCCGTCAGGCCGTTTTGCGTGAATGATGCCTCGATAGTCGCATCTACGGAACCGTTTTCCGAGAGCGCCTCGCTCTTACGTTTCAGATTTTTCGTAACGTTCTTTGCCGGCGGCGTGCCGCTCGCGGCCGTACTGCTGGCGATTTCCGGCGGAACGACGTCGCTGAAGGCGAAAGAATACGGGGCAATGGTAAGAATTCCTGCAATAAGGGCGCAGGAAGCCGCTCTGAAGGTGAATATGGTACGCATCCTTGCACCATAGCGAGCGGAGGGTAGCAAGACTGTCGATTTTTCCTAAGAATTTCCTGATTTTCTTTTCTTGCATTTATTTCCCGCATCTTATATAGTCTTGCTAACTCCCTCGGGGGAGTTTTCATTTCGAATGGCAACCATCAATCAGCTTTCAAAGAAATCCCGCAAGAAGACCAGCGCCAAGACCAAGGTGCCGGCTCTTAACCGTGGCTTCAACGCGCTCAAGAACAGCCCGACCTTCTACCCGTCGCCGTTCAAGCGCGGCGTGTGCACGAGGGTAACCACGAAGACTCCCCGCAAGCCTAACTCCGCTATCCGCAAGATCGCTCGCGTACGCCTGACCAACGGCCAGGAAGTTACCGCCTACATCCCAGGCGAGGGCCATAACCTGCAGGAGCACTCGGTGGTTATGCTGCGCGGCGGCCGCGTGAAAGACATCGGCGTCCAGTACACGATCGTACGCGGCCGTCTCGACACCGCGGGCATCGACAAGCGCCGCCGCGGCCGCTCCCGTTACGGTGCCAAGAAGCCTAAGGCGTAATCGGCCATAACTTTTATATAGAATAGAAATCCTATGCGTCGCCCTCTCAAGAACAAGCATCCTCGCCGTCCAGACTCTAAGTACAATTCTGAGTCAGTATCGCGCTTCATCAATACCGTCATGTGGGACGGAAAGAAGGATACTGCCCGCGCCATCGTCTATGATGCGCTCGATATCCTCGGCAAGGATGGAGAAACCGATGCGCTCGAGACCTTCGAGACCGCTATCCGCAACGTATCCCCGCTCATGGAGGTGCGTTCCCGCCGCGTCGGCGGTGCAAACTACCAGGTGCCGCGCGAGGTGCCGCAGCAGCGCCGCGTCTCGCTCGCGTACCGCTGGCTCATCAATGCCGCGCGCGCCAAGAAGGGCAAGCCTATGGCCCAGAAGCTCGCCGACGAGATCATGCTCGCCGTCAACAACGAGGGCGCAGCCATCAAGAAGAAGGACGATATGCATCGCATGGCCGATGCCAACAAGGCCTTCGCTCACTTCGCGTGGTAAGGAGGTTTTCGTGCTGAAGAAAGCCGCGGCTATGCTGCGGCTTTCTTTTGTCTGTAATTAGGCGTACACTCCGCTACGGACATTTCGCGCATCGTGCGCGTGCGAATAGTACTATCTGAGACAGGGAGACTCTATATGAATATTCTCTTGCAAAAAGGAGTGAAACGGAGGGTCGCCGTTCCGACGACCGATCTGTTCGACGGTACGGGCGCCAAGGCGCGCGTGGATACGCAGTGTCTCTATGGCGAGACTGTCGAGATTCTTGAGCAAAAAGGACGCTTCGCACGCGTCCGGGCGGACCTCGACGGGTATGAGGGCTACGTTGCGCGCAAGGATCTCGGCCTGTGCGATACCGCGCCGACACACCGTATCCGCGTACCTCAGGCGATCGTATATGCCGAACCTTGCTTCAAGGATAGAGAACGCGCCGAACTCGCGATGAATTCGCAGATAGCGGTAGCTTCCTGCCAGAAGACGTCGGAAGGCGAGATGGCCTGCATCCCCGACCTGAACGGGTGGGTATTTCTCGACCAGCTCACGCCAGTCGGTACGCACGAGAAAGATTTCGTCGTCACAGCGCTCATGTTCCTAACTATGCCGTACGGCTGGGGACGGAGGAGCTCGCATATCGATTGCTCAGGGCTTCTCCAGCAGGCGCTCATTGCATCCGGTATCAGCAGCCCTCGTGACTGCGTCCCTCAGTCAGAGAGTCCTGTGCTAGGTGAGCGGCTCGACATTCCGCCACGGCTGTACGGCCTTGAGCGAGGCGATCTCGTGTTCTGGACCGAGAAGAAGGGACGGCACGTCGTCATCATGGTGAATGACCGCGAATGCGTGCACGCGAGCATCGCCGCGCCGCGCCGCGTCAGGGTCGAGCCGCTCCAGAAGGTCGTGAGCGACCAGCTGCGCGACGGCAATGGACGTCCGACCGTTCTTCGCCGGTTCCCGCAGTATAAGCAGCAGTACCTTTCATACCTGGCCGCGTAGCG
The DNA here is from genome assembly GCA_964404565.1 of uncultured Candidatus Saccharibacteria bacterium. GTDB lineage: Bacteria > Patescibacteriota > Minisyncoccia > Phycocordibacterales > Phycocordibacteraceae > C7867-001. Next base: position 2,835 of record CAYOKK010000016.1, on the reverse strand, counting down.
GCCAGGTATTTCTTTTTCGTATACTGTCACTGAAAAGCTATGAATTCTGAGATCCGATTCAACTCTCTCGAAGAAGCGCTTGCGGGGGCAGATGTTCCTAAGGATATACGGCTGAACCTGACGCTTGTCGATGTCCCGTACCTTTCATTCGGAGGGCAGGAATGCACTGGCCAGATGGTCGTATTCACAGGTATCGCTCATGAAGTGAGAGCGATCTTCGAGAAGATCTTTGGAGACGGATTCCCAATATACTCGATCACTCCGATAGCTGCATACGGCTGGGACGATACCTCCTCTATGGAGGCGAATAACACCTCGGCGTTCAATTACAGAAAGATCGCGGGAACTGACCGTATCTCGAATCATAGCCACGGCCTTGCCATAGATATAAATCCTTTGCAGAACCCCTACTATGCGCGGGATGGAAAGGTCTATCCTTCACGAGCGGCATATGACGTGAACGCCCTCGGAACGCTAACCCCTGATTCCAGTCCTGTCGCGCGTTTCAAAGAGTATGGATGGAGCTGGCTTGGAGATCGGGCAGAGCATACGGATTACCAGCATTTCGAGAAGGTTCTTTCTGTTGACAACCGCACCCATGAAGAAAAGATGATGGTTAAATGAAAGAAGAGTCATCAACAGCAGGGAGGCAGTCATGGCCAGTAACCCAGTTACGCCGGATGCGGCTAGCGAATCATCTACGTGGTCAGGACGGAAGACGGCAATCATCTTCATCGCCATGATCGCATTCTTCGTTCTTTTTCTCATTTTCGCTCGAGCTCCCCAGTGAGCTCACCCGAAACCCGCGCCCCGTACACTGTACGGCCCGCGGGTTTCTTGCTATTTGCCCGCCGAAACCGTATTGTATGAATAACGCTTCGGCGGGCTTTTTACTTTATTGACTCCATTATTTACGCTATGAAACGCGATTATCCACTCGAAAAGGTGCGCAACTTCGGCATCGTCGCCCACGTCGACGCCGGCAAGACCACGACGTCTGAACGTGTGCTCTTCTATACCGGTTCCCAGCACAAGATCGGCGAGGTGCACGAGGGCGAGACGACGACCGACTGGATGGAGCAGGAGCGCGAACGCGGTATCACCATCACCGCTGCCGCTATCACCTGCTTCTGGTCCAAGACGGCTGAACCGGACAAGAAGGACATTTCCAAGAAGTACCGCTTCAACATCATCGACACCCCGGGGCACATCGACTTCACTGCCGAGGTGAAGCGCTCGCTGCGCGTGCTCGACGGCGCCATCGTCGTATTCGACGGCGTGGCCGGCGTAGAGCCGCAGTCAGAGACGAACTGGCGCTATGCCGACGAGGCCATGGTGCCGCGCATCTGCTTCATCAACAAGCTCGACCGCACGGGAGCATCCTTCGAGAACTCCTACAAGTCGATTCTCGACCGCCTTTCGCCGAAGGCTATCCGCGCGCAGATCCCGATGGGCGCCGAGAGCGAATTCGACGGCCTCATCGACCTTCTCTCCATGAAGGCATACACCTTCAGCGGCAACATGGGCGAAGAAGTTACTGAAGGCGAGATTCCTGAGCAGTACCGCGCTGAAGCCGAAGAGCATCGCGCAGAGCTCATCGAGCGCATCGTCACGCAGGACGAGGAAGCTATGAACGCGTACCTGGAAGGCAACGAGCCGCCGCTCGAGAAGCTCAAGGAGCTCATGCGCAAGGCGGTCATCGCAAACGAGATCTTTCCGGTCTACACCGGTTCCTCCCTCAAGAACAAGGGCGTGCAGCTCGTGCTCGACGCTGTCGTCGACTACCTGCCGAGCCCTCTCGACCTCCCGCCGGTGACCGGCATCAACCCGAAGACCGAGGAGCCGATCGAACGCCATGCGAGCGACGACGAGCCGTTCACGGCGCTCGCCTTCAAGCTTCAGACCGACCCGTTCGTGGGCGCGCTGACCTTCTTCCGCGTGTACGCGGGTTCTGTCACGGCCGGCTCCTACGTATACAACTCAAGCACGGGAACGCGCGAGCGCGTGGGCCGCATCGTGCGCCTCCAGGCCGACAAGCGCGAGGAAGTGGAACAGGTGTTCGCCGGAGAGATCGCCGCCATGGTGGGCCTCAAGGACACGAAGACTTCGCACACCCTCTGCGACGAAGCCAACCCGATCATCCTCGAGCAGATCGCCTTCCCAGAGCCGGTGGTGTCGCTGCGCATCGAGCCGAAGACCAAGGCCGACCAGGAGAAGATGGGTCTTGCGCTCCGCAAGCTCGCCGACGAAGACCCGACCTTCCGCGTATCGTCTGACGAAGAGACTGCAGAGACCATCATCTCGGGCATGGGCGAGCTCCACCTCGAGATCCTCGTGGACCGCATGAAGCGCGAGTTCAACGTCGAGGCGAACGTGGGCAAGCCGCAGGTGGCATACCGCGAGACAATCCTCGGCAACGCCGACGTCGACAACAAGTACATCAAGCAGACGGGCGGCAAGGGTCAGTACGGCCATGTGAAGATCAAGGTCAAGCACCTCGAGCCGATCACCGAGGAAGAGATGGAGAGCCTCCCGAAGAACACCACCCGCGAAGACCACTTCGAGTTCATCAACAACATCAAGGGCGGCGTCATCCCGCAGGAATACATCCCGGCAGTCGAGAAGGGTATCCGCGAGACGCTTTCCCGCGGTATCCTCGCCGGCTACCCGGTCGTGGACGTATCTGTCGACCTCTACGACGGCTCGTACCACGACGTGGACTCCTCCGAGATCGCCTTCAAGATCGCCGCGTCCCAGGCATTCCAGGAAGCGGCGCAGAAGGCTAAGCCGGTCATCCTCGAGCCGATCATGAAGGTCGAGGTCGTCGTGCCGGAA
>CAYOKK010000015.1:0-18286 GCA_964404565.1 uncultured Candidatus Saccharibacteria bacterium | reverse complement strand
CGCGGATGAGGTTCGCGACCGCGCTGTTATTGATGAGCAGCTCGTACGCCGGAATGAGGCCGCCCTGGATGCGCGGAATGAGGCGCTGCGAGAAGATGCCCACGAGCGAGCCGGCCAGCTGCACGCGCACCTGATCCTGCTGGTTCGGCGGGAACATGTCGATGATGCGGTCGATGGTCTGCGCGGCGTTGTTGGTATGGAGCGTAGAGAGCACGAGGTGGCCGGTCTCGGCAGCGGTCACGGCGCTCGAGATGGTCTCTTGGTCGCGCATCTCGCCCACCATGATGACGTTCACGTCCTCGCGGAACGCGGCCTGGAGCGCGCTGTGGAAGTCCGGCGCATCCACATGCACCTCGCGCTGGTGGATGAGCGACTTCTTCGGATCGAAGATGTACTCGACCGGATCCTCGATGGTGACGATATGCTCGGCGCGCGTCTCGTTGATGCGGTCGATGATCGCCGCCATGGTCGTGGACTTTCCCTGCCCGACAGGGCCGACGATGAGGAAGAAGCCTTGCGTGCGCTGCGTGAATACCTCGAGGATGGAAGGAAGGTTGAGATTCTCGAAGGTATGCGTCTCGTGCGGGATGAGGCGCATCGCGAGCGCAGCGGCGCCCTGCACCATGAACCCGTTTACGCGAAAGCGCGCTTTTTCGGTATGCGCGTACGAAAAGTCGATCGACTGCGCTTCTGCGAAGCGTGCGAAGCGTTCTTCCGGCGCCATAACCTTCAGTATCCCTATAGTGTCCTCAGGGGTCAGCACTTCTTGCTGCACGAGCGGGACGAGCGAGCCGGAAACGCGGATGATCGGATGGCTGCCTGCGGAAAGGTGGAGGTCGGACGCGCCTTCGCGCACGACAGTATCAAGGAGCGCACCGACGGCTGCCTTCGGATCAGTCATGAGGTTTTTCGATTATGCGGATAGTTTCCGTAAACACTTCCGACGGTATGGCGGAGGCCTTGATGATGTAGCCGTCTACCTTAAGCTGCGTCGCGCGCTCGATGTCGGCCGGCTGGCCCTGGTTGGTGAGCATGATGACCTTCATCGTCGGCTCTCCGAGCTTCTCCTTGCGGATGACGTCGAGCGTCTCGAAGCCGTCCATCTCCGGCATGACCACGTCCAAGAGGAGCGCATCGGGCGGATTTCCTTTGCGCAGCGCCTCGATCACGTCCTTGCCGCCCTTGAACGCCGTCACCTCATGGCCTGCGGCTTTGAACTTGACCGCATACATGTCGAGCAGGAATCGGTCATCGTCTACTAAGTAAATTCGGTACGCCATACGGGTAAATATTATAAGATCTGCTCTTCTGGGCTTTTTTGGGCCTCGCCATCGACCTCTGCATCGGCGAGCGGTTCCGCTTCGTCATCCGCAAGAAGCGCGCCGCCGAGCGTATCAACCTCCTGGAACGGGATCTGGCCGGCCAGTGCCTTCATGATAGCATCCTCGCGCATCGTAAACATGCCTTTTGCACGCGCCGCCGCATAGACGCGCTCCTCAACCGGGTTCTCGAGCACCACTTTTTCCAGGTCCTTGTCCATCATCATGATCTCAAAGACCGCGAGACGGCCGCGGGTACCGTTCGGGCAGTCCGGCGTGGAGCTTGCCTCATAAAACGTGTCCATGGGCGGCAGCGCATCCCGGACATCCTGCGGAAGGTCCGAAAAATCCTGAAGGAGGTGCTTCTTCATGCTTTCGCTCACCGGGAACGGCTTCCCCGCCCCCGGGCAGAGCTTGCGCACGAGGCGCTGACCGATGGCAGCGATCAGGGTCGGCGCGATGAGGTAGGGGTCGACACCCATGTCCACGAGGCGCGGGATCACGCCGGATGCCGTATTGGTGTGGATGGTCGAGAAGACGAGGTGGCCGGTAAGCGCCGCCTGGATGGCCAGCTGTGCCGTCTCCTTGTCGCGGATCTCCCCCACCATGATGATGTCCGGGTCTTGGCGAAGGATGGAGCGGAGGCCGGACGCGAAGGTATACCCGATCTCTGGGTGCACCTGCGACTGCGCGACTCCCGGTATCTCATACTCCACCGGGTCTTCGACCGACACGACGTTCGCCGCCTCGCGGTCGAGCGCCGAGAGCATGGCGAAGAGCGTCGTCGACTTACCAGAACCGGTCGGGCCGGAGATGAGCACGATGCCGTACGGGCGGTCGATGATAGCGCGGATGGTTTTCAGGTCGGCTTCCGTAAAGCCGAGACTCTCGAGCGTCGCGACCGACTTGGAGCGGTCGAGAATACGCATCACGATCTTCTCCCCGTACTGGGTCGGGAAGGTCGATACGCGGAAGTCGATGCGGCGCCCTTCGACCGTAGCGGAAAATCGGCCGTCCTGCGGCTTGCGGCGCTCGTCGAGGCGCATCTGCGAGAGGATCTTGATGCGGGCGACCACTGCCGCGTGCACTTTCGCCGGAAGCTCGAGCGACGTGTGCAGTTCGCCGTCCATGCGGAAGCGCACCTGCGTCTTGTCGGGCGTCGGCTCGATGTGGATGTCGGATGCGCCGCCTTCCACCGCATAGCGGAGGATGGTCGCGACGATCTTCGTGACCGGCGCATCCTCCTTGATGACCCGCTCTTCCTTCTGCTCCAGCTTTACGTCTTCTTTCTCGTCCGGCGGCGGCTCGAGTTCGGAGAGCGCCTCGCTCACCTCGCCCGTAAGGCTGCTGTACTCGTCGAGCACCTTGTTGAAATCAGCCGCGCTTATGAGAAAGAGCTTGTACGGAAGCCCGACGCGGCCGGCGATGAACTGCAGCGCATCGAGCGCCTCGATATTGTCAGGATCCGTGATGCCGACCTCGAGCGCCCCGCTCTCGACGCCGATAGGCGCGAAGCCGTAGTGCTTCGCGGACTCTTCAGGAATGTAGCTGAGCGCGTCCTTGCCGATAGGCGCTGCCGTAAGCATGCGGTACGGCATGCGGTACTTCTCGCTCGCCGCCTTGAGGATAGCTTCCTTGCTGATGCCCTTCTTTTCGAGCAGCGTCTCTACCGGCGTCTTGGTGGTCTGCGCTTCGCTCGCAACTGCGGTCGCGTCGTCAGGGCTGAGCGTGCCGTTTTCTGTAAGGAGCGTAAGAATGTTCATGCATCAAAATGCGGCATGCCGCCGTACTCGTATCATATACTACCCGCCGCGCCCGCCCGCCTCTTACCTCCCGAGCGGCGCGAACGGGTCAGTACGTCCGGCCTCCTCAGGGATGATGACCGTGCGGATGTTCTCGCGCGTCATGAAGCGAGGATCGGAGAGCAGCGTCGTGTCGAAGACGATCGGATCGAGCTTGCCGACCAGCGTGATGAAAGAGAGCTCCGCATTGGTCGCTGCCACAGGCTGGGTGACGAGCGTCGCGTCCGTGCCTGAGTCAAAGAAAAAGAAGTAATACGCAAGGCCGCCGGCGACGATCACGAGGCAGATGATGAAGATGAGCGTGTTGCGGTTCATATGCGTACGAGATAGTTAGCGGAGCCAGTAAATGCGGACCGTCACATTATAGGTATATACGCCGGTTTCGGATTCGTCGACGGTCACGTCCATGACATCGAGCGGCCGGAGGCTGTTCTCCATTCCCGCAAGGAAGGTGCGGAACGCCTCGTAGGTACCGGTCGCCTTGAACGTAAGGTTAAGCGACTCGACCGGCGAGCTGGACGTAAGCCCCAGTCCGGATTCTCCGAGAGGCTGTCCAGACATAGGGTCCGGGTTCGACGGGGCTGCGGCGGCGTCCTGTGAGCCGTCGCCGCTGTCTTCTCCCTGGATGCTGAAATCAGCGAGCGTAACGCCTGAGCGTGCGGCAAGCGCATCCATGTCGAGGATAAGCTGCACGTTATCAACGCCGTCGGGAAGGAATTCCTTGAGGCGGGCGAGGCTGTCTGCGGGTATCTGCGCTTGCGCCTGCGCAAGCTGCGCTTCCTTCTGCTGGAAGCGCTCTGCAGCAGCGAGCGCGTTGTCAAAGCTCTGTATCTGCGTACGCGTCGAGCTGATCGGACCCGAATAGGTCGGCTTTATATAGAGGAAGAAGAGCGCGATGGCGAAAACGATGGCGATGAAGGGGATGAGGCGTGACATACGTTATGACGTTAGCGGGCCGCTTGAGGAAGCGGTAGACGTTCCGGCCACCGGCTGCTCCGCTGCCGGTGGCTGCGTATCAGTGACAGGCGGCAGGACATTATCTGCTTCCGACCCCTCGACGACCAGCTCCGAATCGACATCTGCCGTAAGGCTGAAGCTTACGAGCCGATCCTCGCCGAGCGTGATATCAGAGAAAATAGCGCGCTTTATGCGCTTGTCTCCTGCAAACAGGTTCGACTGGGCGGCGAGCGCATTGAAGTTCTTTGCCGTTCCGGTCATGACCAGCTGCGCGGTGCGGTCGTTGGCGACGGTGAGCTTGAGCGAATCAAAACGCACGTTCTGAAGAGTCAGCGCTTCGAGCGCATCGAAGAACTGCGAGAGCTCGACGTGGTTAGCCAGGAGATCCTGGCCGTTCGAGAGGCGATCGCGCAGGCGTATGAATTCCTCGACCTGGTCTTCGTCGACCTGGCTCTGCGCCGTTGCCAGCTGCGTCTGCTTGCTGGCAAGCGTGCTCGTCAGATACTTATTGTAGAGAAACGTTCCCACAGCCATGACCACGGCGACAAGCGCGATGGCGAGGGAAACAAAAAGGAAAAGGTTCGTGCCGGAACTCATCGGACGCCGCGTCGGCTGTACCGGCTGCTTGGGGACGAATGACGTCGGTATTCCTGGAGAAGGAGCCACGTACAGAGTATACGCTACCTAGCGAGCCACCCGCCAGAGCTTATACACAGCTCCGTGCGCTCCCCTACTGCACCTCTTCGAGCTTGCGCAGCGCGAGTCCGACGGCGACGGCGAACTCCGGTCCGATCTCGGCGAGGACCGGCTGCATGAATGCGGGCGCCTGCACTTTCGAGAACGGATCTGCAAGCTCGACAGGTATAGAGAAGAAATCCTTCGCGTAACTCGCGAGGTCTTTCGTCACGCCGCCGCCGCCGGTAAGAACCAGGCCTGCCACGGTCTTGCTGCTTCCTGTCTCGTACTGCGTGAGCGCGCGCTTAGCCTCTTCAAAGATGCGGGAGTAGATGATCTCGATAGTGCTCCGCTCGTAGGGCGCGTTTTGGCCGTCCACAACGAAGCCGTGCTCCTTCTTGCTCTGCTCGGCCTGCTGGAGCGGGAGATTAGCGGCGGCGGCGATGGTACGCGTCACGTCCTGGCCGCCGTTCGGGATGTTGTGCGAGTAGGCGACGACGCCGTGCTCGACGACATACACCTTCGTCGCGGACGCGCCGATGTCGAGCACGAGCACCGGCTTCACCGGCTCGTTCACGACAGACCGGATGGTACTGAATATCTCGATCTCGAAGAAGGATGCGGCGAGGTTCGCGCCCTGGATGACGCCCTGCAGGAGCGCGAGCTCATCATTGTGCACCGCTACCAAGAGCACTTTCACCTTGTCAGGCGGCGCCGCGCCTTCCGGAAGCGGTTCGGGAACGACGAACCAGTCGAGCTGCACTTCGCTCACCGGTACAGGAATGTACTTGCGCGCTTCTAGCTGCACCATCGTGCGCTGCTCGTTCGGATCGTCGCGGCGCGGGAGCGTAATGAGGCGCAGCAGCGAGCGAGAGAACGGTATGGAAAGGCCGGCATCGTTGGTCGTCACGTTCGCTTCGCGAAGCAGGTCTCGGAGCGTCTCCGCGATCTTGTCTGCCGGCAGGTTCGTGGCCTGGCCGACCTGGCCGCCTGCATACGGGCCAAGCGAAAGCTCGCCGTACGTCTCGAGTACGGCGGTTTCTCCTTCGCGGCGCAGCTGCACCACCTTGAGCGATGACGAACCGATGTCGATGCCGACAACGCTCGTACTTTTTTTCTTCCCAAAAATATTTGATAGGAAGCTCATGTGCGGAATTGTAGCATGCAGTATGCATGTCTAGCCGTCTGTTTCAGGTACTTAGCGACGCCTTGTTCCCGCCGCGGGATACGGAACGAGCCGTACGCGCGCTGGCTGCGCGCGGCCCGGATGCGCTCGCGCCCTTTATGCAGCCGATCTGCATAGAAACAGGTGGGACCCAGGTTCCGGCCGTAACGCTCTTACCGTATGCAGAACCGAGCGTCTCTGCCTGCGTGCGCGAGGCGAAGTTCAGCGGGAGCGTGCCAGCCGCAGCGCTCTTGGGTGCGGCGCTACGGGACTTTCTTTTTGAGTATCTCGCCGAGCGGAGCGCCTGGGATGCAGGACCGCCCTGTATCGTGCCGCTTCCCCTTTCACCCTCCCGCAGGAAAGAGCGAGGCTACAACCAAGCAGAGCGCATAGTACGCGCAGGCTTCGGTGAAGACAGCACGCTCGCGGTCATCGACCCGGAAGTGCTGGTACGCACCCGCGCGACGCTTCCGCAGACGAGCCTGCGCGCCAGCGAGCGCCGGAAGAACGTCGCCGGCGCGTTCGCTGCGCCCGAACCCTGTAACCCCTGCCGTACCTATATAGTAGTAGACGACGTATGCACGACCGGCAGCACCCTGGCGGCTTCCGTGGCCGCGCTCCGGCATGCCGGAGCGCGGCATATCGTCCCGCTCGCGTTGGCGTATCAAGGCCGAAAATGATACGTTATGTGGTACAGGAGACGTGGCTGAGTGGTCGAAAGTACCTCACTGCTAACGAGGCAGGGTGTAACAACCCTCGAGGGTTCGAATCCCTCCGTCTCCGCCGATTCTGCGCCTTCTTCAGGATTCCTTCATGGAACTTTATATATGGTCGAATAGTATTTGCCTATGGTACTGAACGATCGACTATGAATCTTCTGAGGTCACGATCGGCAGGCGGCATCGTCGTCAGCCCCGAGGGAGAAATCGCCATGATTCAACACCGCATTGGGAACGGTGCCTGGCTCTTCCCGAAAGGACATGTAGAACCAGGAGAGACCGATGAGGAAACGGCGCGGCGAGAGATAGAAGAGGAGACAGGGCTTTCGGACCTCGAGCTTTTAGACGATCTCGGCACCTATGAACGACATCCCTGGCTTCCCGACGGCACGAAAGATTCCACGGAACTCAAGACGATCCACATGTTCCTGTTCGCGGCGCCGGCAGATTCAATCCTTTCCCCGACTATGGAGATAGAGTTCGCGCGCTGGGTACCGTTTCAGCGCGTACTTATAGAAAGCGGGAACGAAGACGACCGCGCATGGTTCCGTCGCGTCTACGACCGCGTCGTGCAGAAGTCTGTGTGCCTCATCAGCGCACGATAAAAAGGAGGTAGGCGACGAGCGGCATTCCCCAGCTGAACCAGTCGGTTATGCCTTTTCCGAAGCGCTGCTGGTACGTGCGCGGCTGAAGGACGAATTCCTGGTACGTGATGACCAGCATCGCGAGAAGGAACACCAGAGGCAGCGCGCGATCGCTGCCTACCAAGAGCTGTGAAAGTATCGTCCCGCCGCCGATAACCACGGCCGCGCCGAGGATATGGAACAGCTCGCGATATATGCCGAGCCGCATCCCGTACCTTCCGACGCCGAGCGTCTCTTGTATCTGCGCGAGCGAGTGCTCATAGGAGCGGCGCCAGCGCACCCATTCCCCATCGACGTATGACGAGAACGGATATACGCGGTCAGGGAACGTGACGATGAAGTGATAGGGCGCGAATCGGCGTACCGGCTCGAGAGCGTTCATATATATACAGTATACCTCTCTAGCGGACCGCCCTGGCAATAGCGGGCACGACGCGGGCATCGAATATGTCGGGAAGGAGTTTCTTGGGCGTCGGCGCAGAAACAAGCCCTGCAAGCGCCTTTGCAGCCCGCAGCTTCGTCTCAGGAGTTATTTTCTGTACGCCCTTGTCGAGCGCGCCGCGGAAGACGCCCGGGAAGACGAGCGCATTGTTTATCTGGTTCGGGAAGTCAGAGCGCCCGGTAGCGACGACCGCCGCCCCGGCAGCATATGCCTCGTCAGGAAGAATTTCCGGTACAGGATTCGCGAGCGCGAATATGATGGGATCTTCGGCCATCGCGCGTATGTGCTCGCCGGCGAGAAGCCCCTTCCCCGAAAGACCGATGAATACGTCAGCCTCTTTGAGGACGTCAGGCAGCGCGCCCTCGGTCTTGCGCGGATTCGTCACGACGGCGAGCTCTTGCTTTACGTGAGTTAGGTCGGGACGTCCTTGGCATATGGCACCGCCGCGATCGAGCACGATGACATCAGAGATACCTGCGGAAACCAACAGCTTGGCCACAGCCGTACCGGCCGCGCCGGCACCTGAGATACCGACCCGAAGCTTCTTCAGGTTCTTTTTAACTACTTTTGATGCATTCATGAGGCCGGCGAGCACGACGATGGCAGTGCCGTGCTGGTCATCATGCATAACGGGTATGTCGAGCGCGTCAGAAAGGCGCTCTTCTATCCCGAAGCACTCCGGCGCTTTTATGTCTTCGAGATTTATCCCACCGAAGGAAGGCGCGATCGCAAGGACCGTACGCACTATCTCGTCAGGATCCTGCGTATCGAGCACTATAGGCCACGCATCGATACCGGCCATCTCCTTGAAAATGAGCGCCTTCCCCTCCATTACGGGAAGCGCGCCGTACGGGCCGATGTTGCCGAGACCGAGCACTGCTGATCCGTCAGAGATGACGGCGACCGAATTCTTCTTTACGGAGAGCTGCCGCGCATCCTCCGGATGCGCGGCCAGATGCGAGCTCGCCACCCCTACGCCCGGCGTATAAAAGAGAGAGAGGTCGTTCTTCGTCTTCAGCCGCACCCTCGATTTTGTCTCGATACGCGCGCCCGCCTTCTTGAAAGCTGCCAGTATGCTCCTTCCTTTCGCATCCATAGGAAGTTCAGTATCTCACACTGAAGGGACTCCTCCGGAGATATGCACCGTCTGTTGCGGGAACGGCATATCAATGCCCTCCTTATCGAAGGCGATCTTGAGCCGCTTGCGAAGCTCGCCGGTCACGTCCCACTGCATGCTCGGCTGCGTGTCGCCGAGGATCTTTATGATGAGTGCGGAATCGCCGAACTCATCCACGCGCAGGAATGCAGGCGGCGTAATGACTTTTTCCTTCCATACCGGATCCGCGGCAAGCTCCTCCCCGACGCGATCAACCACGGCGATGACCTTCTCGAGTTCGGCAGCGTACGAGACGCCCACATTGAGGTTCACCCTCGAGAACAGCTTGGAGAGGTTCGACACGCGCTGCACTTCTCCGTGCGGCACGTGGTGCACCGTGCCGTCCATATCGCGCAGCGTCGTCATGCGCAGGCTGATATCCTCTACCGCGCCGCACGTCTCGTCGAAACAGACTACGTCGCCCGTGCGGTACTGATTCTCGACGATGAAGAAGATGCCGGCGATGAGATCACGGATGAGATACTGCCCGCCGAAACCGATAGCGACGCCGGCGATGCCCACTGCGGCAATGAGCGGGCCGATATCCACGCCGAACTCTGCGAGGATCATAAGGGCGACACAGATCCATATGATAATGCGGAGCGTGCCGCTGATTACGCGTATGAGCGTATCCTCGCGCTTTTCTTCCCCGCCGACAGTATACGGCCCCCGCGTGACAAGCCTCCGGACGATCCGAACGACGAGAAGCTTAGCGATGGCTGCGGCAATGAAGCCTCCGATGACAAGGCCGATGATTATCATCCCGTGCTTTCCTATCGAGGCGAGGAGGTCGTGCGCAGCGGCGTTCCATTCAAACGGCATACTCTCACCTTACCGAGGATACGCGAGAGCGCAACCGTGGATTACGTCCTATGTTCGAGATCTCTAAGGATTGCCGTAGCAGCCCGGCCCTCCCCAAGGACCTCCGGTGATCGTATCGCTGACTCCGCCGCTTGAACCGGCGCAGAAGTACTTGCCGTTAGGAAGGTGCGCCATGATGGAATACTGGCCGCTTGAACTGAAACTGGAGCTTACGCCCGTGAATACGGAGTTGTACGGCTCGGGGTTGTCTACGAGGTCCGCTAACGACTTGCAGATAGCGAGCGCATTGGCCGCATAGTTCCCCGCATACCCTGCCGAATCGCACGAGCTTCCTGCACCTGGCCCTGCGTAGTTCCCTGCCCAGCCCTTGTTCAAGTTCGCATAGCTGCCGGTATCAGCGTACTCAAGCTCCATCAGGCTCCGGAACTGCAGCACCTGCGCCTTTATAGCGCTTGCACGCGCCTTATCGCGCGCCGTGTTAAGGCTTGCGAGCACTACCGAAGAAAGCAGGCCGATGATGGCGATAACTACCAACAGCTCGATAAGGGTGAATCCCCTGGCAGTTCTCATCATAGATATAGTACGCCACGTCCGCGGTACCCGGACGAACGAGGATGCACAACCGCTATTGGCACGCGCTCGCGAGCGCGGCACGGGTCTTCGGCCCGATCAGGCCGAATCCGGCAGCGCCTTCCTGCGCGATCTCATGCTTTTCTTGGAACCGCTCGACCGCACGCTGTGTCGCTTCCCCGTAGTAGCCGGTTACGAGCCCTTCAGGGTAGACGGCCGGGTCCTGCGCGAGAATCGATTGTAGGCGGCTCACTTCTCCGCCAGTATCCGCATCGGCCGTCCCTTTAGAGAGCTCGTGGACGAGCGCTGTGCAGCGGGTTTGCGCGTTCCCGGAAGATGCGAGAGGTGCCGGAGCAAACCGTGCATTCAGCGCCGCGACGGTCTTGGGGCCGAGCGTGCCCGTGGTCTGCCACCCGTTAGATATCTGGAACTGCTCTATTGCATTGACCGTGCACGGCCCCATTACGCCGTCTATCGGGCAGGCGGTGAGCGTCGGCAACGCTATGCGTGCATTCTCAGGCGTGGTGGTCGCATACGTAGGATAAAGGTCAATGCTGTGGAGCGCCGCTTGAAGCGCGTACGTTTCCGGGCTCGAGCTTCCGGTCTCAGGGAGCGACGACTCAGCGAAGGTGAACGGGAGCGATGCGGTGCCGAACCGCATGACAACCGGATCTTTGAAGAAATCCTGGATACCGAGGTAGGTCTCGTAGGCGAAGTCCTGCAGTACCGTGTCGCGTACTTCCGGATGCGTGAAGCGTGGCTCGGTAATGTATGCATACTCGATAAGCACGCTAGGAACGGCGAGAGTATTAAAAGCGCCGAGCGCGATCAGCTCTTGGTCAGGAACGATGCCTCGGTTCTCGACCGGGAGCGTCGAGGTAGCGCTCATGGCGCTAAGGCGCGGTTCGATTGCTTCTGCGACCGCGCGGGACGTGCTGGCGTTGCCGTACTGCGGGTCAGGCACGTACACCGCGAAGCCGGAGTTCGCGCCTGGCGTATCGGGGCCGTGGTCGAGCGCATCGTTGGCGTGCAGATGCACGACAAGGTCGACGTCGTTCTCGTTCGCCCACTTGTTTATGCCATAGAGGCGCAGCGCGACCCCGCTCGGCGCTGCGGCGTGCGGAACCTGATTTTCTGACGTGCGCTCGGTTATCTTTCCGCGCTTCATCATCTTTCTCATAGTTTCCTTGCGGTCTTCCACGAAGCGTTCGATATCTTTCCACTCTTCCTCGAAATATCCGCTCAGGTCCTCGTTCCACCCGGTATCAGAGCGCGCGACGATAACTTCGATCCGCGGATTCTTGCCGAGATATGAGGCAAGCTGGTCGGCGATATCGACCGTAAGCTCGCGCTCGTATATTCCTTGGTATTCCGCGCCGCCATTGCCCGGCTCATGGCCTGGCACGACGAGGATGCGCACCTTTTCGCCGCCCTGCGCGGCGCCCGAATACAGCGCGCGCAGTTCGGCCGCCGTAGGCGTAGCGGACTTCGATCGCGCATCCGTGAACGGCACCGGCATAGCGACGAAAACAAGGGTCAGGGCGAGGGTGCCGTATGCGATGAGACGCTTCATTATTTTCATTCTACGCCATAGCAAAGCGCATCCGGTGTGAACAACTCGTGAGGAGCGCGCAGACATGCATGAACGCGTATACTAGAACGATGAATGCCGGCGATCTCGTCACCCAGCACTTCTCTCGCCTCCGCGCCGACCAGAAGGCGGCGCTCGCGCGCCTGGGCATCCGCACCATCCGCGACCTTCTCTACCATTTTCCGGCGCGGTATGAAGCTTCTGGGCCGGCGGGCACTATCGCGAACGTGACGCCTGGAACAGACGTGACCCTTTTCGGCACGATCCGCAAACCCGAGACCCGCAAAGCGTGGAAGAGCCGCCGCCCCATGGCTGAAGCCTGGCTTGAAGATTCTTCCGGCCGCATCAAGATCATGTGGTTTTCCCAGCCGTATATGGCAAAGATGGTGCACGACGGCATGGTCGTGAAAGCGACCGGACGCATCGCCGGCACGGGCAGCAAGCAGTACCTGGCGAACCCAGAGATCGACCAAAGCCCCGTACGGCCGGATGAGGTGCACGAATCGCTCTTTACGGCGCCGGAGTCTTCCGCGATCATCGACGATACCCTCTACGCGATCTATCCTGAGAGCCGCGGCATTTCTTCCCTGTGGTTCCTGCATGCGATGAAGCGCATCTTTGAGGCGCATGTGCACGAGCATATCGAAGACCCTCTTCCGGAAGAGATTCTCAAAACGTATAACCTGCCGGTACTCTCAACCGCGCTGGTCTGGATTCATGCGCCGCGTACCGAGCGCGATGCGGCTGCGGCGAAGAAGCGCTTCGCCTTCGAAGAAATCTTCACGCTGCAGCTCGCACTCGCACGCGAACGCGCGCAGGCAGTAAAAGAGAAGGCGTTGCCCGTACATGTCGATCGAAAGTCTCTTAAGGAATTCATCAGCACCTTCCCCTTCCCCGCGACAAAGGCGCAGGAACGGTCCATCGGCACGATCGTCGACGACTTCGAGAAGGCGCACCCTATGCGCCGCCTGCTGGAAGGCGACGTCGGCAGCGGAAAGACGGCCGTGGCTGCGGCCACGAGCTACCTCGTCGCGACCAGCACTCCGCCCGGACGCGCGAGCGGTACGCTCCAGGTCGCCTATATGTGCCCTACGGAAATCCTCGCAAAGCAGCATTTCTCTACCTTCGTCTCGTATTTCAAAGATCACCCCATCCCCATCGGCCTCATCACCGGAAGCGAATGCCGGAAATTCCCGAGCAAGGTGCCGTACGAAGAATCGGCCAAGATCTCGCGCGCGCAATTCGCAAAATGGGTAAAGAACGGCGAGATCCCCATCGTCATCGGCACGCATGCCCTTGTCTACAAGTCTCTCGAATTCCAGAACCTCGCCTATGCCATCATCGACGAGCAGCACCGCTTCGGAAAGGCGCACCGTCAGAAACTCACGAAGAAGCACGCCATTTCGCCGCACCTTCTTTCCATGACTGCGACGCCCATACCCCGCACGCTCGCGCTCACTATATACGGCGACCTGGACCTTTCCGTGCTCGACCAGATGCCTGCCGGGCGCAAGCCGATCATTACAGAAGTCCTCGGTCCTGAGAAACGCGAGGAAGCGTACGACCGGGTACGTACGGAACTGGCGGCTGGACGGCAGGCATACGTCATCTGCCCGCGCATCGACGAGCCTGACCCGACGAAGGAGCTCGCCGTGCAGGCGCGCTCCGTAAAGGCGGAAGCGGCACGGCTCAAGAAGGAGGTCTTTCCTGACGCGACGATCGGCATCCTGCATAGCAAGATGACGCCGGCTGAAAAGGAAAAGTCTATGAGAGCGTTCGAGAGCGGCGTAACCGATATTCTCGTAGCTACGTCAGTCGTGGAAGTGGGCGTTAACGTGCCGAACGCCACCGTGATCCTGATCGAGGGCGCCGAACGGTTCGGTCTCGCACAGCTGCATCAGCTGCGCGGCCGGGTCATCCGATCGAACCACCAGGCGTACTGTTTTGCATTGCCGGAATCCTACGGAAATGCCACGAAGGAACGGCTGAAAGCGCTCACGACGGCAAAAGACGGCTTTGAGCTCGCCGAATATGACCTCGCGCTGCGCGGCGCAGGCGAACTGGCCGGCAGCCGGCAGTGGGGCGTCTCCGACATCGCCATGGAGGCCATCAAGAATCTGCGCCTAGTGGAGGCGGCGCGTACGGAAGCCGCGAAGATAATCGAGCGCGATCCAGAACTAAGTACGCTGCCGGCGCTCGCACCCATCGTCGCAGAGAAACTTGAAAAGCTGTATATGGAATAGCGGCACAAACTTCGCCCGGGCGAAGTTTGTGCCGCTGGTTCAGCCAGGTCTTTTACGGTACACTCGTTGAAATTATATGAGTAAGAAAGCAGCAAAGCAGGTCTTTTTTGTCGTGGTGTACGTCTTCGCTGCCATAGGCTTCTTCCTCACGGCCGGCTACTTCGCCGTGCGCTTCGGACTCACGAACGAGAGCGGCATCATCGATACGCAGCGCGAGGCTTTCTTCGAAGGCATCTCGCCGAGCACGCAGAGCGCGAGCGCAGATACAGCCAATAGTGCGTCTGGGTATGACGGACCGTGGCAGCAGTCAGAGGAGTGGCGCGTCATGGAAGAGGCGATACGCCGCGACCAGGCGGTCATCGAACGCGCCGCGCACGACAGCGGGGTGCCTGCCCGGCTCATCACCGCGAACCTCGTAGCCGAACAGCTGCGTCTCTTCTTCACCGAACGCGAAGCATACAAGCGCTGGTTCTACCCGCTGAAGATTCTCGGTCCGCAGTCGCAGTTCTCGTGGGGCGTGATGGGCATGAAGGAGAAGACGGCAGTAGAGGTTGAGGAGCACCTGAAGGATCCAGATTCTCCGTACTATCCAGGGCCGCAGTACGAGCGCCTGCTCGACTTCCCGTCCGGCACCGAAGATATCTCTTCGGCACGCTTTACGCGCATGACCGATCAGCACGATCACTACTGGAGCTATCTCTATGCGGGCCTTTATATAAAGGAGGTGGAAGCGCAGTGGGCGCGCGCCGGCTACCCTATCGACGGCAAGGTCGGCGTCATATCGACGCTCTATAACATCGGGTTCGAGCACTCGGAACCGAAGCCTGATCCGCAGATCGGGGGCGCAGCCATCTCTCTTTCTGACGGTACGCGCTCCTTCGGCGCCCTCGCCGCAGAGTTCTACAGCTCTGCGCTCCTCACCGATATCTTTCCTCGGTAAGGTCGACGACGTCCGGACGCGAGGCGTCCGTTGCGGCGAGACGAGCTGTCGCATCCTGCGCGACCTGCCGCTGTTCCTCTGCTTCGCGCGCAAGGGCTTCGTTATGCTTCCGCAGCTTGCGCATATGGAAGGCATCGCCGACGACGCTCGGAAGGATCATGAGCGAAGTGAGCAGGATGCCGACCAGGATGGCCAGCAAGAGCAGCACGGCGATAGAAGATTCGAACTGCCAGTTCAGAAACGTAAGGGGCACTACCGCGGTGTTTTGCGTTATGAATAAGAGCGCGGCAGCGCCGAGCACGAAGCCGATAATAAGTCCCATATAGTGACTATATGTCTCTTGGGTGAATATTCTCTGAAGTTAGGGACTCGTTTGCAGGTCCACCCTCTTGGACTCGAACCAAGGACCCTCGAGGTATATGCGAAGCATACCGGCATCGCTCGTTCGGGAACAAAAGCGCAGTGCGCCCACCTGGACTCGAACCAGGAACCGCTGAGGTATAAGCTCAGTGCTCTAACCAATTGAGCTATAGGCGCTTTTGTTCCACTCTCTCGCTCGCCGGTAAGCTCGATGCTCTAACCAACTGAGCTAAGGGTGGGTAGCCCCACTATACTCTGCCGGCGCATACGAGCAAAGCCGCGCACTTCGTGCGCGGCTTTGCTCGTATGCTCTCCTCTCGTTCCCTATACTGCCGTCGCGTCCGCAGAGATGTTCGGGAGCGTATCGTCGTCATCCTTCTTCTTCGGCATGATGCCGTTTGCGATGAGGTGCTTCTCGAATTCGTCGCGCTCCATGGTCTCTACCTTCACGAGCTCCTCGGAGATTGAATCGAGCGCCTTGCGGTGTTCGGTGAGCACCTGGCGAGCGCGATCCTTAGCCTCGTCGATAATGCGCGAGACTTCGGCATCGATCTTTGCTGCGATGTCCTGCGAATACGATTCGTTGCGGTAGTTCTGGTCGGTAGCGAATGCGACCGGGCCGAGCTTCTCGCTCATCCCGTAGCGCGAGACCATATCGCGCGCGAGCGCGGTGATGACCGCAAGGTCGTTGGACGGGCCGGTCGTCACGTCGCCGAAGACGAGCTCTTCAGATACGAAGCCGCCGAGCGTACCGGCGATATCGTCCAGGAATTCCTGACGCGACTGCATCTTCTTGTCTTCGAACGGAAGCTTGAGCGTGTAGCCGGCAGCGCGGCCGCGGGAAATGATAGAAATCTTGTGCACCGGATCGGCATTCGGAAGCACGGAAGAGACGAGCGCGTGGCCGACCTCGTGGTATGCCGTGAGCCGCTTCTGCTTCTTGCTCATGAGATGGCTCTTGCGCTCCGGCCCGAGGATGACCTTCTCGATGGAGCGGATGAGATCATACTGCGTTATCTCCTTGCGGTTCTCTCGCGCAGCGAGGATGGCGCCCTCGTTCATGAGCGAGTAGAGCTCGGCACCCGAGAAGCCTGGCGTGCGCTCAGCGATAACGTCGAGATCGACATCAGGGCCCAGCGGCTTCTGGCGCGCGTGCACGTCGAGTATCTCGCGGCGGTCCTTGCGGTCAGGAAGATCGATGGTGACGCGGCGGTCGAAGCGGCCTGGACGCAGAAGCGCAGGGTCGAGCACGTCCGGACGGTTCGTCGCCGCCATGACGATGACCTTCTCGGTCGGCTCGAAACCGTCCATCTCGACGAGGATCTGGTTCAACGTCTGTTCGCGCTCGTCGTTTCCGCCGCCCACGCCCGAGCCGCGCACGCGTCCCACCGCATCGATCTCGTCCACGAAGATGATCGCGGGGCTCGAGCGCTTCGCGAGCTGGAAGAGGTCGCGGACGCGCGAGGCGCCCACGCCGACGAACATCTCCACGAACTCAGAGCCGGATATAGAAAGGAACGGCACGCCGGCTTCGCCGGCGACTGCGCGCGCGAGCAGGGTCTTGCCTGTTCCCGGCGCTCCCATGAGCATGATGCCCTTCGGGATGCGTGCGCCGATATCAAGGAATTTCTTAGGATTCCTCAAGAAGTCCACGATCTCGAGCAGCTCTTCCTTGGCTTCCTTCGCGCCGGCAACGTCCTTGAAGGTCACGCGCGTGCTCTGATCTTCCGGATCAGTCATGCGTGCCTTGCTCTGCCCGAAGGTAAAGGCCTGCATGCCCGCGCCGCGCACCTGGCGCAGCAGGAAGAGGAACAAGATGCCGAGCAGGAGCACCGGCAGGAGGATCGGCGCGAGCGTCGCGAACCAGAAGCGGAAGCCCGATTCGTTGGTGATCCTGACCCCCACGCGCGAAAGCTCTTCCGGGCTAATGCCGTATGAGACGAGCGTCTCAGTAAGCCCCTGGCTCGGATCCTTCATCGCCTTCTTCTCCGTCTCGTCGCCGTAGGTGAGCGTGAGCGTGTCGCCAGCCACCGTGATGCTCTCCACCTTTCCTGCGCGCACGTCGTTGGCGACCTGAGTGAGCGAGATATCCTCAGCTTTCTGGGAGCGAGATACTACGAAAGAGTACACGCTCATAAGGATGAGGAAGACGAGGATGGTCGTCACGAGATTCGCGAAGAAGCCCGGACCGCCAGGCATGAGGGACTTTGCTTTCTTATCTTTTCCCTTCTTTTCGCCCTCCTTCTTTTTTGTATCTTTTTCTGATGGCGGTTGTGATTGCATGTCGCTTGAGTATACGCCCAATTGTGCGATTCTGGAATGTATGGCGCTCGTCACCTACAAGAAAGCAGGCCTCAAGTTCACGGCTGTGGAGTCCTTCACGGCCGGCCTTGAGCTTACGGGCGCTGAGGCAAAAGCTCTGCGGGCGAAGCAGGGCTCTTTGGAAGGTTCGCGCGTCATCATACGCGGCGGCGAGGCCTTTATAATCGGCCTTTCCATCCCCCCGTACCAGCAGGCCAACACGCCCGCCGGCTATGATCCTGAGCGCCCGCGAAAGCTCCTCCTCAAGAAGGACGAGATCGCGCGCCTGGCAGCGGAGGAAGCGAAGAAAGGGTTGACAGTAGTGCCATTTGAAGTGTATAATGCGGGCAGGTTCCTGAAGGCCCGCATCGCCGTCGTTCGCGGAAAGAACGCATCCGACAAGCGCGAAGAATTGAAGCGCAAGGATGCAGAGCGCGAGATGGAAAGAGCGATGCGCGGCAAACGTCTATAGTGATACACGCGGGCCGCTCGCAGTCTGGAATCGTTCTCCTGGACGATTCCAGACTGGGGGTGACCGGCTTTGACGGTCTGTACCTTGAGATACGTGCGACGCGGTGGA
>CAYOKK010000014.1:0-18608 GCA_964404565.1 uncultured Candidatus Saccharibacteria bacterium | reverse complement strand
TGGGTGATGAGGCTGTACGGGCCGATGGAGCGCATGTGGATCTTGTCTTCCACCATGTGGTGGAGCTTCAAGATGTACATGTAGCCGACGGAGACCGGCTGCGCGAACGCTTCGCCGGTGCGGCCGTCGAAGAGCTGCATCTTGCCGGAACGGTCGAAGCCTGCGGCTTCGAGCTCGTCGCGGATCTCATCCGGCGTCGCCCCCGCGAATGGCGGAACGACTGCCTGATAGTCGAGCGTATTGGCGGCAAGGCCGAGGTGCATCTCGAGGATCTGGCCGAGGTTCATACGGCTCGGAATACCGAGCGGGGTCAGAATGACGTCGACCGGGTTGCCGTCTGCGTCATACGGCATGTCTTCTGCCGGAAGCACGCGGGAGATGACACCCTTGTTGCCGTGGCGGCCGGCGAGCTTATCGCCCACCGAGACGTTGCGCACCTGCGCTACCGTCACGACGATCTTCTTGATGATGCCGCTCTCGAGGCTGTCGCCGCGCTCGCGGGAGAAGACGCGCACGCCGATGACGCGGCCGCGCTTCCCTCCTTCCATGCGGAGCGACGTATCCTTCACGTCCTTGGCCTTGTCGCCGAAGATCGAGCGGAGCAGGCGTTCCTCAGGCGTGAGCTGCGTCTCGCCTTTCGGCGTGACCTTGCCCACGAGAATGTCGCCCGGGCGGACTTCCGCGCCGATGCGGATGATGCCTTCCTCGTCGAGGTTCTTGAGGCGCATCTCGCCGACGTTCGGGATGTCGTGCGTGGTGATCTCGGCGCCGAGCTTGGTGTCGCGGACGGCGCACTCGAAATCCTCTATATGGATAGTGGTGAACTTGGAGTCCTGCACGAGGCGCTCTGAGACGATGATGGCGTCCTCGTAGTTCGCGCCGTTCCAGCTCATGAAGGCGACGCGGGCATTCTGGCCGAGCGCCATCTGGCCCTGGTCGGAAGAGGAGCAGTCCGCGAGGACATCCCCCTTCTTCACCTTGTCTCCCACAGCTACGGAAGGACGCTGGCTGAAGGCCGAGTTCTGGTTGGTCTGCGTGAGGCCCTGGAGCTTGTACTCCTGCTTCTTGCCGTTCTTGGTATCGACGATGATCTTGCGAGCGTCGACGTATGCGACGGTTCCCGCCTCTTCGGCGAGCACGAGGCGGCCGGTGTTCTTTGCCGCATGGCTCTCGATGCCGGTAGCGACGAGCGGCGCCTCAGGGATGAGGCACGGCGTCGCCTGCTTCTGCATGTTCGAACCCATGAGCGCGCGGTTGCCGTCGTCGTTGTTCACGAACGGGATCATGCTGGTGGCGGCGGAGAACATCTGGAAGGTCGAGACGTCGATGAGGTCGATCTCGGTACGGGAGACCACGATCGGCTCGCCGTTGCGGCGCGCCTCGATGGTATCCGGCACGATCTTTCCTTTCTCGTCGACCGGCGTCGCGCCGTGCGCGATAGTGTGCTCTTCTTCCTCAAGCGCGTTCAGGTAGACGATCTCATCGGTGACCACGCCGTTCTTGACGACGGCGTACGGCGTCTCTATCACGCCGAACTCGTTCGTGCGCGCGTGGATGGAGAGGCGCAGGATGAGGCCGATGTTCTGGCCTTCCGGCGTGTGTATCGGGCAGAGGCGGCCGTAGTGGGACGGGTGCACGTCGCGCACCTCGAAGCCGGCACGCTCGCGCGTGAGGCCGCCGGGGCCGAGCGCGGAAAGCGTACGCATGTTCTCGAGCTCCGCGAGGATGTTCTGCTGGTCCATGAACTGCGAGAGCTGGTTTGCGGTGAAGAACTCGCGTATGGACGCCTGGTACGGGCGCGGGTTCACGAAGGCCATCGGAAGCGTGGTCTCGCTCTCGATGGTGGACATGCGGTCCTGGATGTTGCGCTTCATGCGGCTCATGCCGACGCGCATGCGGGCCTGCAGGAGCTCGCCCACGAAGCGGACGCGGCGGAAGCCGAGGTGATCGATATCGTCAGGACGCGCGTCCGGGTC
This sequence comes from uncultured Candidatus Saccharibacteria bacterium, assembly GCA_964404565.1. Taxonomy (GTDB): domain Bacteria; phylum Patescibacteriota; class Minisyncoccia; order Phycocordibacterales; family Phycocordibacteraceae; genus C7867-001. The sequence goes on along the minus strand of CAYOKK010000014.1, from coordinate 16,632 downwards.
CTGATTGAGGCGCGCGATCTCGCCCACGATGCGTACGAGATCGTCGAGCGTGAGCGTGCGGTTCTCGAGCGCTTTAGCATCCGTCGGAAGGCCGAAGCGCTGATTGAGGCGGTGGCGGCCTACCTTGTTGAGGTCATAGCGGTCTGCCGTAAAGAGGGCGTTGATGTATGACTTCGCGTTCTCCGGAGTCGCAAGGTCGCCGTCGCGCATGCGGCGGTGCACCTCTACGTAGGCATCATCCTCGGTTTTCGCCGTGTCATGCGCCATGGTCGCCTTGAGCGCGTTCACTGAAGTCTCGTCCTTGAAGCGGCCGAGAAGCTCCTCTCCTACGCCAGCGCCGAATATCGTGAGGAGATTCGTGATCGGGAACTTGCGCTTGCGGTCGATCTTCACGAAGATGGCGCCGTCAGCGTCAGACTCGATCTCGATCCATACGCCGCGGCTCGGGATGATCTTCGCGCCGAACCAGTTCTTCCCTTTCAGGTTCTCCGCGACGAAGAACGCGCCGAAGGAGCGGGCGAGCTGCGGCACGATAGCGCGCTCGACGCCCGAAACGATGAAGGAGCCGTGCGGCGTCATCACCGGAATGTCCGCGAGGAAGATATCCTGCGACTTCTCTGAGCCGAAGGTCTTGTTGAGAAGCGTCACCGACACCTTGAGCGGCGCTTCGTAGGTGCGCATGTTCTCGCGCGCATCCTCTACGGTTCCTTTCGGCTCGCCGATCTCGAACCCGTCGATGCGGAGCTCGAACTTCTTATTCGAATAATCGCTGATGGGTGAGAACTCCTGGAAGAGTTCCTTCAGCCCGTCGCGCATGAGCCACGCATAAGAATCCCGCTGGTGGCCCACCAGGTCCGGGAAGTCGACGCGAGGCGCGCGGTATGCGCCGAACGTCTTCTGCACAAGCGTTTTGGGAGTACGCATGTCGTATATTCCGATTAGTACTGCGCGTCCTGAGAAAACGAGGCTGCCATACGCATACGGCTGCCTATGCACGAATGTGTAGAAACGCAAGCGCGCTCATGCAAACGCATGAGCCGCGTCTCTCGTTTTCTCCGAGACGCTACTTTATAAAATTCTGCCTTTCGCACCCCAGATTGCCGCCGCCACTCAATCCGTTCTGGTTATCCCTAGTATACGCTCCTGATAGGAAGAACGTCAAGCGCAGATAAGGAAAACCTGAGAGAAAGATGGAAGTAGGATGAAAATAAAGAGGCGCTCCGTCAGGAGCGCCTTAAAAAGGGACTATTTCACTATGGTCTCGATTCAGCTCGAACCGGAACCGCTTTTCTGCCCTTGCGCAGACGCCGGGTCGGCTGGCGCATGCCCGTACGCGCATACTATCGCGACCGTAGCGAATACGATGAGCGCGAGTAGCGGCACAAGCACATTCTCGTCCTGGCCGATCAAGAAGAACTTCGCCGGCACCGTAGCGGCAAGCATCGCGAACCCGCTTGCAAGGGACGCCGGAACGAACGGCAGATGGTACTCTTCGTGCTCGCCGGAAATGATCCAGCCGATAAAGAGCGCGAAGACCGTCACCATAGATACGCACGCGAAGAGCGGCAGGAGTATTCCCGCTGATATGCCTGCGAGTCCCCAGAACAGCGGGAAGGCGAGCTCGTGCTCGGCGAGCCGGGCAGCTCCCCAGAATGCAAAGCCGAACAGCCCGCTCGCGTACGCGATATTCGTGACGACGGGTTCCGGATTGTACCCGTACCCGTTTACGAGATAGATCTGGAGGATAAGCGCAGCCATCCCCCACCCGAGCAGCGCGATAACGAGGCGCCGGACCTTGTTCATTCCCACATCCGTTTCCATGGGTTTCCCTCCTAAGACAGCATGACCGGCTGCAGCCGATCTTCCTCTTACGTAGTACACCCAGAGCGGCCGATTGCCAAGCGGTGCGGCTATGCGGAAGGCTTCCTGCGCTTCCACTTCTCTATCTCGGCATGGTTGCCGCCGGCGAGCACCTTCGGCGCGCGGTACGCCTTCCCTTCCCACTCGATCACCTCAGGACGCGTGTACACTTCGCGCGAAGCCGTGCGCCGTTCCTCGACCGACTCATCCTTGCCGAGCACGCCCGGTATGCGGCGGGTCACCGCGTCCACGATGGCGAGCGCAGGCACTTCCGCGCCGGTGTAGGTCGCCTTTCCCACGGCATACGTCTTCACCGTGCCGAAGGTCTTGAGCGCCTTCTTCGCCCGTTCATCGATGCCTTCGTAGCGGCCGCAGACCAGCACCACGTCATCGTATTTCAAAAGCTTGTCTGCTTCCGCATTCGTGAATTCGGTACCCGAGGGCGAGAACCAGACGAGCGCGATCTTCTTCTGTGTTCGGCGCGCCAGCGCCTTCTTCACGGCGCGCACGACCGGGAGCGCGGTCATCACCATGCCCGGGCCGCCGCCGTACGGGCGCTCGTCTACTTTTCCCCACTTATTATCGACATAGTCGCGCGGCGTCTGGTAGTCCACGGAGATCTTTTTCGCCGCGCGCGCGCGGCCGAGTATAGAGGCAGAAAGGTACGCCTCGCAGGCGTCCGGGAACAAGGTGATGAGATGAAAGCGCAGCATATGAGAGTGATGCGAGAACGGCCGCTGCGCGGCCGTTCTCTCTTTTTACGAAATCTCGTTCAGAACATCGTCGAGCGACGCATCCCCTTGTTCGCGCTTCCCGCCGATCGGTTCATTGATCTTGAGGTTCACGCGAGCGTTGTGCTTCATGCCGACGACACGCAGGAGCGTGCGGAGCGCCTTCGCGATGTTGCCGTCGCGGCCGATTATCTTGCCCATGTCTTCAGGCGCGACTGAAAGCGTGAGCAGCACGCCCATCTCGTCGACTGAGCGGGTTACAGAAACCGTATCGGGAGCATCGACAAGCGCTTTGACGACAAATTCGAGGAATTCTTGATCAGAGTACATAGAGATTAGTGGATAGCAGAGTGGTAAGCGTACAGGAATGCGGGAACGGGAGATAGCGCCTCGAGGGCGTCGCGCCGCTATGCGGCGGCCTTCTCCTCAGTCTCTTCTGGGGCTGCTTCAGCAGGCGCTTCTTCTGCGGGTGCCTCGGGAGCGGCTTCTTCAGGTGCAGCTGGAGCTTCAGGGGCAGGCTCGGCGTCTTCTGCTGGCGCAGATTCGGCTGCGGCAGCGGCTTCAGCTTCTGCGGCGGCCTTCTCTTCTGCAGCTTTCGCGGCAGCGGCTTCCTCTTCAGCCTTCTTCTTCGCGATGTTCTTGCCGAGCTCGGACTGCTTCACGACCTTCGCGGTCTTCACGCCTTCGATGACGCCCTGAGAGACCAGGAGGTTGTGCACCGACGGCGATACCTGCGCGCCCTTCTTCATCCAGTCCTTGATAGCGTCCGGCTTGAGCGTGGTCGCCTTCGTCTTCGGGTTATAGGTGCCGACGAGGTCGACGTAGGAACCCGCCTTCGGACCGGCGGTCTTCTCGAGCACGGCGATGCGGAACGCCGCGTCGTTCTTGCGGCCGATTCGCTGGAAACGGATCATCAACATAATGTGGGAAAGAGTACCAAAAAGGCTATCGCCCGTCAAACAAAGCGGCAGCCCGGGGGATGGGCTGCCGTAAAGGTTCAGGGAGCGACAGTGAGCTTGCGTATTACTCACGTCACATTTAGTGGTATACCACGCACCGTTCGTTTGGTACAGTGCATGCATGACTTCATCTCAAACCTACACAGGCCCCATATCGGTCACTCGCACCGGCAAGGGCTTCTTTTCGTATGACCCCGACAAGGAGGACGCGTTCATTCCGGACGAGAACCTGCACGGCGCGTTCCAGGGCGACATCGTCGAGGTATCGCTTACCGGCCAGGAACGCGACCGGAGGACGGGCGGCATGCGCAGCATCGGCCGCGTAGAACGCATCGTCGAGCGCAACCGCACGACCTTCGTTGGCACGCTCGTCTCGGGCCGCGACATAGAGCAGAACCCTGCTGACGTATACCTCATGCCGGACTGGAAGAAGATGTACACGCCGCTGCGCGTGACCGGCGATTCGCTCCCGCTCGGGAAGAAAGTTCTCGTGCGCCTATCCGGCTGGCCTGAAGGCGCGCCCTTCCCTATGGCAGCCCTCGAAGAGATCATCGGCCCGGCCGGCGAGCACGAGACCGAGATGCGCGCGCTGGCCCTCGGAAGCGGCTTCCATTCAGACTTCCCGCCCGGCGTCGTGCACGAAGCCGACGAGCTCGAGAAGAACGGCCGCGCCCAGCTCGCAGAGGAAGCGGAAGCTGCCGTAGCGAGCGGGCAGCGCCGCGATTTCCGCCAGACGACCACCTTCACCATCGATCCCTTCGATGCGAAGGACTTCGATGACGCGCTTTCCGTGAAGAAGCTCGAGAACGGCAATACGGAGGTCGGCGTGCATATCGCCGACGTCTCTTTTTACGTGCGTCCGGGCACGGCCATCGACGACGAAGCGCGCAACCGCGCGACGAGCGTGTACCTTGTGGACCGCACCATCCCCATGCTCCCCGAGGTTCTCTCGACCGACCTCTGCTCCCTGAACCCGAACGAAGACCGCCTCGCCGTCTCGGCCGTCTTCGAACTCGACGGGAATGCGGGCGTCGTCTCCCGCTGGTTCGGCGAAACCGTCATCCATTCCGACAAGCGCTTCACCTATGAGAACGCGCAACAGGTGCTCGACGACCAGAGCGGAGAGATGCTCGAAGAACTGAACGCGCTGAAGGCGCTCGCGGACAAGATCCGCGCGAAGCGCAAGGGCGCCGGTTCCATCGATTTCGATACGCCCGAGGTGAAGATCGAGCTCAACGAAGAAGGCAAGCCGGTCGGCGTGCACCTTAAGGAGCGCAAGGCGACGAACCTCCTCATCGAGGACTTCATGCTCCTGGCTAACGAAGAGGTCGCTACGTACCTTACGCAGGAAGCGAAGAAGGCGCACCTTTCCCAGATGCCGATATACCGCGTACACGACGTGCCGGATGCCGACCGCATCATGAACCTTTCTGCCTTCCTGAAGGTGCTCGGCTACGACCTGAAGCAGCACAACGGCAAGGTGACCGGCAAGGACATCAACGCGCTTCTCGAGCAGGTGACCGGCAAGCCGGAAGAATACCTCATCAAGGTCGCCGTCCTGCGTTCCATGTCCAAGGCCATCTATAGCACGAAGAACATCGGGCACTTCGGCCTCGCCTTCGAGTACTACACGCATTTCACCTCCCCTATCCGCCGCTACCCTGACCTCCTCACCCACCGCCTCGTGAAGCACTTCGCCGATCGCGAGCCGATGACCAAGGAAGAGCTCGGGGAGTTCGACGAGCTCGCGCTGCACTCGAGCGAACGCGAGGTCGCCGCGACCGAGGCTGAGCGCGATTCCATAAAGATGAAGCAGGTGGAATACCTGGAGGGGCGCATCGGCGAAGAGTTCGATGCCGTCATTTCCGGCGTCTCCGACCGCGGCCTGTACGTGGAGCTGAACGAGACGCACGCCGAAGGCATGGTGCGCATACGCGACATCGGGAACGACTACTACGTTCATGACGAGAAGCGGTACCGCCTCGTCGGCGAGCGCACGAAGACGCAATTCGCGCTCGGCGACCCGGTGCGCGTGAAGCTGCTCGCCGCGCGCGTTCCGGAGAAAGAGCTTGATTTCGCGCTGGTACCGAAGAAAGCGTAGCGACGAGTTCAAGAGATAAAGAAAAAGAATTCTAGAACTAATTCTAGAATTCTTTTTATGAAAAGCGCGCCGCACAAGTGCGGCGCGCCAGGGTGGCGGTCAGTCGCGAACGCCGAACGGTTCGCTCGTGCTCAGTTGATAGAGCCGGAACTCCTTTCCGGAGATCGACATCATTTCGACCGGTACGAGACGGGTTCTCGAGGCGCGCCCTTCAAATAGGAACGGCCCGAACGCGGTGATGACGATGGACGACTCGACGCCGCGCGCTTCCAGTTCGAGCGCACGCGCCGCGTGCTTTTCGAGCTGCTGTTGATACCAGTACGAATACCGGTATATCACGCGGCCCCAGTGCCACCGCGCGATTCCGAGCGCAATTTTGAGCGCGACTGCGACGAGCGCTGCTGCTACGGCCGCAGCAGCAAGCAAGATCCAAGAAAAAGGCATGATGCGTCCTCCCTTCTTATTTCAGGAAACCATACGGATGCTTCTATGTCAATCAGCCACCCTGCGCAACTATTTTCACGCGTTCTTTACGCGCTTCGTAGGATAGTTCGGGCATATGGCAAATTCAGACGAACTGCGCGACGAGCGCGATCAGACGGAAGCTGACCAGGCAGACAAGCGCGAACGGCTGGACCGCGCTATCGAGGCGCGCGAACACGCTGAGGACTACCAGAGCGATTCAGAGGAAGCGAACCGCGCTGCCGATGAGGCAGAAGCGGCTGCGCACGACGACAACTCGTAAGCGAAAGGCCGGCGCAATACCTGCGCCGGCCTTTCGTGCCCACTCTTCGCACATTCTTATTTCGCCACCGCTACCGCCTCGTCGAACTTTATGGAAAGGAGCTTCGACACGCCGTCGGAGCCCATGGTAACGCCGTAGAGGATCCCGGCACGGCTCATCGTCTCGCGGTTGTGCGAAATGACGATGAGCTGCGATTTCTTCGCGAGGCTCTCGATCATGTCGCCGTAGCGGCGGCTGTTCGCCTCGTCGAGAGCGGCATCCGTCTCGTCGAGGATGAGGAACGGCGGCGGATTCACCTGGCTCATGGCGAAGATGAGCGCGATGGAGGTCAGCGCGCGCTCGCCGCCGGAAAGCTGCATCAGTGACTGCACCCGCTTCTTGGGAAGGTTTACGGAAATGTCGATGCCCGGCTTGCGCTTCTGCGCGGCCGGCTCTTCTTCGTCCGCATCCAGCTCGTCGAGCTCGGCAGGATCGGGCGCGAGCTCCTCGAGCACGAGCTTCGCGCTGCCGCCGCCGAACATAAGGCTGAAGAATTCGCTGAACGATGCGTTCACCTGGGCGAGTCCTTCCGTGAACGTACGGGTGAGCTCCTCGTCGAGGTCATTGATGAGCGTGCGCAGGCCTTCGGACGATTTCGCCAGGTCTTCGAGCTCGCGCGCCAGGAACTCTTCGCGCGCGACCGCTTCCTCGTACTCCTTCTTCACGTCCTCGCTGCCGCCGCCCGCTTCCTCGACGCGGATCTTCAGGCGCTCGAGCGCGCGTCGGCGCTCTTCCTGTACGCGGCGCTCTTCCTGCGGAAGTTCCGTAAGCGGTTCGTAGGAGAGGGCGCGGCTTCCGGCGAGCGCGAGCGCTTCGGCCCGTTCGCGCTCGAGCGCCTCGCCCATGGAAGAGAGCTCCCGCAGGCGCGCGTCCAAACGCGTGAGCGCGTTCTCCTCGCGCGCCTTCTCCTCGGCGAGTTCCAGCACGCGGTGCTGTTCTTCCCTGCCGGTCTCATCATGGACGAGCGACGCTTCGCGAGCCTTCATGAGCGCCTTGCGCGCGTCTTCGACGCGCGCTCCAAGGTCAGCGTCTCGCTTCTGCAGCATCTCGAGCTCGCGCGTAAGCGAGTGCACGAGCTGCTCCTCGTCGGCGAGCACGTCCTCGCCCGCGCGGGCGTACTTTCCAAAGAAGGCCGTGATCGCGCCGCGCAGCGCGCGCAGGGCCGCTCCGAGCGCAGCCGGGCTCGTGTGCTCGTCTAAGCTCGCGTGCTCGTGCGCGAGGTCTTGAAGCGCCTGGAGATCCTCGCGAGGAATGCGTACTTCGTTCGATTGCTGGATAGTCGCGCCGCGCCGCTTCGCTCCCTCGAGCGCGCCTTCCACCCTCCCTATTTCCCGCCCCAAGGCGCTGCGTTCGCCGGTCGTGCGCTCAACTTCTCGCTCCGCATCCCGGATGCGCTGCGCGAGCTTCGTTCCCTCGGCATCATGCGTGGTACGCTCGTCGAAATCCGCGAGCGCCGCCCGCGCCTTTTCAAGCTTGCCCTCAGACTCTGCGCGCTCGCGCGTCGCGCCGGCGCGCTCCTTCTCTATATACAGCTCCTCTATAGCGAAGTACGTGCGGCAGGCCGTGGCGAGCTCTTCGGTGAGCGCTTCGGCGCGCTCTACGCGCTCGACCTGCTTCTTGAGGAAGCGGATGTGCGGCGCGATCTCGCGCCGCAGGCTCTCGACTTCGCGCACGTTCGCATCGGTCTTCTCCAGCTTGCGCTCCGCTTCCTGCTTGCGGAACTCGAACGATTTCAGCCCGAGCGCGTCCTCGAGCATCGCCCGGCGCTCGCGCGGCTGTGCGATGAGGATGCGGTCTGCCTCCCCCTGGGAGATGATATGGTGCCCGGTCTCGCCGATGTTCGCAGACGCCAGAAGCTCCTGCACGTCGCGCAGGCGCACCTTGGAGCCGTTTATGAGGTACTCGCTCGATCCGTCGCGGAAGACCGCGCGCTCGATAGAGACCTCGTCGAAATCAAGTTTCGGGAATAGGCGCGCGCCTCCCCCGGCGCCTTTCCTAGGCCCGTTATCAAAGATAATCGTCACCGCCGCGCGGTTCGCGCGCGCCGCCGTATGCGAGCCTGCGAAGATGAGGTCCTCGCTGCGCTTGCCGCGCATGCTCTTCATCGACTGCTCGCCGAGGGCGAAGCGGAACGCCTCGGCAACGTTCGACTTTCCCGACCCGTTCGGGCCGACGATGGCCGTCGTTGCCGACGAAAAATCAAGCACAGTCTTCCGCGCGAACGACTTGAAGCCCGCGATCTCAAGGCGCTTAAGCATTACGCAAAGTATACCGCATGGCGCGCGGCGCTTAGAAGCAGAGCGCGGTATTCATGCCGACACTCTGCGGATAGGTAGTGTTGGTTGCGGCGATCGCGGCAGTATCGGCGGCGGTGGGATTCTCTAAGTGTGCGTAGAGGCAGGCGCTTCTCGTAATTCCGCTGCCGCCGCCATAGATCATATAATTGTGATAATCGCCGGGCGGCACGCCGCCGAGGTATCCTCCGTCGACAAGCCCTTGCGCTACAGATTTAGGGTACGCGCCTCCCTGATACGTGAAATATGCGGTACCGCCTCCGTTATACCCAGTACCCGCCACAGCGTAGGTTCCGTACTCATCGTAGTACAGCTGAAGCGCGGTACGCGCTTGGTTCAGCGTGGCGCGCCGCTGAGCGTCCTGTGCCTTGTCGCGCGCGGTATTGAGGCTCGCGAGCACCACGCTCGAGAGCAGGCCTATGATGGCGATGACGACGAGAAGCTCGATGAGGGTGAAGCCATCTGAACGCGCATCTGTATGGGAGGTGCGATACATACCCTTAGACTAGCAGAACTAGGAGGCTGGATCCTATTGAATGTGGACAGGATGCTGCTTGGGAGCTTAGCGCGGATCAGTCATACGTCTTTCATCGTGTCCTAATCTGTAGTTCTCCAACATAGAACTGGATACCACCTGTTCTTGGAGAATACCGATGCAAACTGAAACAGATGCGGCGCAGGCTGCACGGCGCGATGAAGCGCCGCACCCCACCAAACGCACTATCGGGACCCTGATGACGCTCGTCGGCCGCGGCATCCTGGGCAGGAACCGCAAACGCGCCGCGCTCCTCCGGCGCATCGCGAAGCATAAGAAGAAGGCGACCGAGCTCCAGGAAGAAGCGAAGGAGCTCAACGAGGCATGCATTGCCGAACTCAGCGTACATGCTGATGAGATCGCGGACTTCTGTCTCGCGAACTGGGAAGACGTTGTATCGAAAGGTTCCCGCATGGTGCGCTTCGGTACCGGCGAGTTCCGGCTGCGGGATGTTGGCCGCCCCACCATCTCTGTTCCGGATGCGGAGGCGTTCTTCCGCGAAGCCCGTCGCAAGGGCGTGGCGCGGAAGGTCATCCGTCGCCTGTACGAACCGGATTTGGAAGCTCTGCGCAACGACCTAGAACTCGCCAAGCGCATGCGTACGGTCCAGATTGCCTACACCACGAAGATGGAGGTGCGCCCGCGGCATACCGAGGAACGACTCGAGTCGCCGAAAGATGAGCGTCAGTGGACTATCGTTGAGCCGAAACGGAAAGAATAGAATAAAAAACAGAGCCGCTTCTTTGCAGAAGCGGCTCACCTTCTTACTCGGCCGGCCGGGTCCGTTTTAAACCGTCATCTGCTCCCCACCATTGCGTGATGCAGAAAAGAATCAAGCTTAGGTAAAAGCCGATCAGGCCGAGAATCATGAATTTGAATCCTTGGTGCGGATTGATTTCCGCTTGAAGGAATTCCTGGAACGGGCTTGCAAATATAATGATAAGGCCGATGAACACCAACAGTGCCATCATGGCTGCAGCAAGCAGGAATATGCCGGCTAAGACACTTCTCATACTCTTTCTCCTCTCCTAATATGCTGCATCGTATGGCTGCGCAGCTCTTCTATCTCCACCCTAGTCCCTACCAGCCCGTCGTGTCAATCGCCGCCACTGCGGCAGCCTGTTCCGCCTCCTGCTTGCTTCGACCTTCGCCGCGCGCGATCTCTTCCTCGCCGATGAACACGCCGACCGTGAAGACCTTGTCGTGGTCCGGTCCTGATTCCGCGATCGTCCGGTACGCAGGAGTCGTGCTCCGCTTTTCCTGCGCGAGTTCCTGGAAGCGGCTCTTCGCGTCCTGCCATGCGCGCTTCGCGACGACGTCATCTATCTTCGGGTAGAGGTGCTGCGCTACGAACGACTCTGCCGCATCGTAGCCCTGGTCAAGGTAGATAGCGCCGAGCAGCGCCTCAAAGGCGTTCGCCAGGATTATCTGCCGCGCGCGGCCGGTATCGCGCCGCTCGCCTTTTGAAAGGAGCAGCATGTCGTTCAGCCCGAGCGCTTCTGCGGACTCCGCGAGCGAGAAGGTATTTACGAGCGCCGCACGGAAGGCGGTGAGATCTCCCTCCGGCTTGCTCGGGTACTTCATGTACAGAAAATGCGTAACGGTAAGCTCAAGCACTGCATCCCCCAGGAATTCTAACCGCTCGTTATGCGCCCGCGCGTCCTTATGCTCGTTCAGGTAGGAACGGTGCGTCAGCGCCTCTTCGAAGAGCCGCTCATCCTGGAACGTCAGTCCCAGCGCCTGTGCCTGTTTTTTCAGATCATTCATGTGCCCTACTTCGTCACCTTTGCGCGCGCCTTGTCCAAGAGCTTCTGGACCGCTGCTGTTACGATCGGCAGCATATCGTCATAGAAGTTGAGGTCGAGGATATCTGGGAGGCGGAACCACTTCGCGTCATCAAGGCCGCCGCTCTTCTTGAGCTCGAGCGTTTCGAACGGCGCCTGCACGAGGAAGAAGTATACGTGCTTGCGTATCTTTCCCTTTTCCGGATGCGAGGCGATATACTCGTTCTCTCCCACCATCTCCTCGACCGTTCCTATGAGCCCGAGTTCCTCGGAGACGACGCGCGCCACGCCTTCTTCCGTCGACGGATCGCCCTCTATGTGCCCCTTGGAAAGCGTCCAGCGGCCGAAGACGTCATGCACGAGCGCGAGATAGTACTGGCCCTCGTGTTCTGCGTAGACGATGGCGCCGCCGAGCTTCTCAAGCGGCAGGTCTTCGCGGCGGAGGCGTTCCTTCTTTCCCTTCTCGTCCTTGCCCGGCTCGCCGAGTTCCTTGTATACGGCGCCGAGTACGCCGTTCACGAAACGGCCGGAGGAGTCGCCGCCGAAGACTTTTGCGAGCTCGATAGCTTCGTTGATAGCTACCTTCGCAGGTACCTGCGCGCGATCGGCGAACAGAAGCTCGAACAGCCCGATGCGCAGGATGTTACGGTCGACGGGCGCGATCTTCTCGAGCGGCCAGTCGGGCGCGGCTTTGGTGATGACGAGGTCGAGATCCTCTTGCTTTGCGAGAACGCCCTGAAGGAGGTTTTCCATGAAGCCGCGGTCGGTATCTTCCCCGCCGAACTCTTCGACATTACGTTCGAGCATTTGGGGCGCGGCTGCCGCATCTGCATGCGTCGTGTCCCACTCAAAGAGTGTCTGGAGTACTACTGAACGTGCGAGGTGCCGATTGGCCATGGAAAAGAGCTTGTATGAATAGAGTACCAGCCGGAGGCATAGCGGCGCAACTAGGAGTGCGTGTGCATAAACTGACACCCTAAGCCCGCCGGAGCGTGTATGCAAAACCGCCCGACGTTCTGTCGGGCGGTTTGAGAACGCACTAATATGCAATCAGACCGCCTCTGGAAGGCGTTCGATAGCAAGGAACATGCAGACCAGGATTGCCGGGAAGAGGCCTGCGAACCACAGCGCGATCTTCGCGACAGCGACGGCCGCGCAAAGCAGGCAGCAGAGCGCGAGCAGCGGCAGCACGACAATCCACCGCGCAAGCCACTCGATTACGGACTCGGTTTCCCATCGCATCCAGTCCTTCGCGATATCGACGATCTCGATCCTGCGCGTCTCCGCAGCCGCGTTCGTCCCTTGGAGAGCGAGCGCGAACTCGCCTGACCAGCTCGTAATGAGCATGACTCCCAGTACGGACCCGTACGCCTTGAGCGCGGCAGCAAATACATCCGGTCGGAACCGCATGACGTTTCTCCTTTCAAGTCTGACGGAAGACTAGCACACCCTACGGAAGATGCATATGAAAAAGCGGAAGCACATCGGTGCCTCCGCTTTTTCTTGATTCCTGACTTACGCGCCGCCGCCCATGCCCGAGCGGGCCTTTGCCTTGCCCTTGGTCATGCGGCCGATGAGGCCGGTCTTCTTAGACTCCTTCTCGGAATGAATCGGCTCCTTCACGCCTTCAGCGCGCTCGTGCGCTTCCTCGCGCTTCTCCTTCTGCTTCTCATCCTCGTGCTTAGCCTTGGCTTTCATCACCTTCTTCGGAAGGATCTGCTTGCCGCGGTACACGCCCGTGGATTCGTCCAGGCGGTGCGGAAGGCGCAGCGCGCCGCTCTCCTTGTCGGTGACCACAGAGGCGGCCGAGAGCGCGTGGTGGCTGCGGCGGTTCTTGGTATGGGAACTGGTGTGTCGCATTCGTACTGACATGCATAGGACAGTACCATACGCCGGTATAAAACGGAAGAGTCCCGGGCATCGGGCGCAGGCGGTGGATAGGGCCTAGAAATTACGGTGCCCCGTGATATAAGGTATATAGGTCGGACAGGAAAGACCCTCTCGGCTTAGGTGCCAGGCTCTGCCTTCCGGGCAGGCTTGGCTACCAACTTCATCCTAGGTACCACACAACGCAGGAGGCGCGCATGCGCGTCAAGAAACCTCCGGATGAATGGTCCTCTGCACTTTTCAATCCTGGGTAGCGCGCCAAACGCGCTTCCACCCGTTCCTCAGCGGTTCTGAGGATTGTGATGCCCTCGCGGCACACCGGGTCGGCGGAAGCTTCGCTTCCGCCGACCTATACCCTTTGTTTCCACACGTAAGAGAACCTTCCGCTTCCCCGCCACACATGCAAGAACGCCGCCGGTTATCCACCAGGCGGCGTTTTTTTCTTATCGAGAGCCGTTTTTTCTTCTTGAAGCTTCTTTTTGAGGCATGCGCGCGCTCGCCGTAGCGAGACATCGCCCTGCTGACCTGTCTCTGCACCGGTCTTGCAGATGACGCGCACGTTCACCCTGCACTCTGCGGGCACGTATCCGTCATAGTGCGGGCACGGCCCGCTCGCCAGCATACAGAAAGGCTTCTGTTTCTTCTGCTTCCCGACCTTTTTTACGAGAGATTCATACGGAATCATCACTACTCTCCCTTGGAACACTCAGACTACGGTGTACTCCTGATAGGAAGCCTAGTCAAGGTGAACGAATGTGCGGCGATGAAGATTACACAGACCGTACGTGCGCAACGCTTCATAGTGCGCGCTGGTTCCGTATCCCTTGTGACGGTCGAATCCGTACTCCGGATGCGCGAGGTGCGCTTCGCGCATGCGCCGATCGCGCATGACCTTCGCCGCGACCGACGCGAGCATGATGGCCGGCACGAGCCCGTCGCCGCCGATGACGGTTTCCTGCGAGTAAGCGGGAGGCGCAGCGAGCGCGCCGTCCAGCCAGACCTTCTCTGGCAGCGCGCCTTCCGCCTGCCCGCAGAGCTTCTCGAGCCCTGAAGCGATCGCGTCGCGTATCACGACCGCGATCCCCTTCTCATCTATGTTCTCAGCGGAGCGGAACTCTACAGCGTATGCAATATCGCCCGCGCGTGCGCGTTCCTCTAGAAGCGCGAACAGACGTTCGCGCGCCTTTTCCGTAAGTTTTTTTGAGTCGTTTAAGCCCGGAAACGCGTTGAGCAGATCCGCCTTCTCAGGAACGCGTACCAGCCCGACCGCCACCGGCCCGGCTAACGGCCCGCGGCCCGCCTCATCTATGCCGATATGGTATGTCACAAGATTATCCTAACAGGGAGAGACTGCTGTGGAGCCCCCTGTAAGGATATACCTTCCGCCTCCTTCGAGCGGCGCACTTAGGCAGTAGTCCTGCGTATTAAGGTATGGTTCGTAATTATAATAGTATCCACCATTGTTTATCGGATCGACCGGCAGCGCAGGAATGTACGTCGGTACTAGGTTAGCGTAGATTGCTGCGCTATGGGTCCAGTCATCGCCGGATGGCTTGGTTCCGTTGCTGCTTCCGAGACTCGTGTCATACGCCTGCTCGCCCGGATATTTCCCCGTCGCCGCATACATCATCTCGAGCGCGATGCGCATCTCCTGAAGGTCAGACTTGCGACGAGCGTCCCGCGCCTTCTCGCGCGCGGTATTGAGCGAAGCCATGACCACGGATGAGAGGAGTCCGATGATGGCGATGACGACGAGGAGCTCGATGAGGGTGAAGCCGGCAGTGCGCTCCTTTCGATCCGAAGAACGATACATATTTTCACCTTACCAGAATAGAAACGCTTGTTTGCTTCCCGTGGGGACAAGGTCACGATTCTGGTATTCTGTACGTAATGGGCCGCTTCATCCATCTCCACACGCACAGCCACTACAGCTTTCTGCAGGCGCTCCCGAAGGTTCCCGGCCTTGTGAAGGCCGCCAAAGACGCGGGGATGGACGCCGTAGGGCTCACGGATACCGGAAACCTCCATGGCGCTATCGAGCTCTATAAGGCAGCGAAGAAGAAGGATATAAAGCCGATACTCGGCGTGGACATGTACGTAGCGCCGCGAACCAGGCACGACAAGGACGCCGTTCTAGACGCTAAGCGCACGCGCATCGTGCTATTGGCAGAAAACAACGAAGGATACCAGAACCTGTTGAAGCTCGTCTCGGCGGCGCAGATAGAAGGCTTCTTCGAGAAGCCGCGCATCGACCGCGACCTGCTGCGCGAACATCGCACAGGCCTCATCGCGATACTCCCTTCGTTCGCGGGAGACCCTGTCCGCCTATTGGCTGCAGGCGACCGAGACGGCGCTGCGGCGGCACTCGCCGAGTATCAGAGCATCTTCGGCCCTGAACACCTGTACCTGGAGATTACCCGCCACCCGAAGGTCGAGGGACACGAAGCGCGCATGAAGGAGATCCGCGCGCTCTCAGAGAAGTCAGGCGTGCCGCTCGTGGCCCAGCACGACGTCTACTACCTCAAGCCCGAAGACCGTGAAGCGACCGAGGTGATGCGCCGTATCGGGCTCGGCGGCGGAGGCGGGAACGAAGAGGAAGACTTCTCCTTCGTTTCCGAAGCGCAGATGCGGGAGTGGTTCAGCGACATTCCTCAGGCTGTCGACGCCTCCGGAGAAATCGCCGACCGCTGCGATGTCACCCTCGAGCTCGGCAGCTGGAACTTTCCCGCCGTTCCGCAGGAGCCAGGAAAGACGTACGAGGAGATGCTCCGGGAACGCACGTACGCGGGCCTCGTGACGCGCGGCATGAAGGAAACCCCCGAGGCGCTCGAGCGCATCGAGTACGAGCTCGACGTGATCAATACCAAGGGCTTCGCGCCGTACTTCCTCGCCGTCTCCGACCTGCTCACGCACGCCAAAGAGGCTGGCATTCTCGCCACCACCCGCGGCTCGGCAGCCGGCTCCCTTGTTTCCTACCTGACCGGCATCACCACGGTGGACCCGCTCGCGTACAAGCTCCCGTTCGAGCGCTTCCTCAACCCTGAACGCCCTAAGGCGCCGGACATCGACATGGACTTCGCCGATAACCGGCGCGACGAGATGATCGCGTACGCGCGAGAAAAGTACGGGGCGGAGAACGTCGCGCAGATCGGCACCTTCGGCACCATGATGGCTCGGGCCGCCGTCCGCGACGTCGCCCGCGCGCTGGGCCACTCGTACGGCACGGGCGACCGCATCGCCAAGCTCATCCCTATGGGCTCGCAAGGCTTCCCCATGACCATCGATCGCGCGCTCGAGCTCGAGCCCGACCTTAAGGAGCTGTACGAGCAGGACGAAGACACGAAAGAGATCATCGACCTGGCCCGTCGCATCGAAGGCAGCGCGCGCCAGACTGGCGTGCACGCCGCCGGCGTCGTCATCTCCCCCACACCCCTTACCGAGTGGACGCCGCTTCAGGTAGACCCGAAGACGGGCAAGCTCATCACGCAGTACGACATGCATGCCGTAGAGGATGCCGGCCTCCTGAAGTTCGACTTTCTCGGCATCAAGAACCTCGCGATCATCGCCGACGCGGTCGCGCGCATCAAGGAAACGCGCGGCGTTTCCATCGATATCGAGAACATCCCGCTCGACGACGCGCGCACCTTCGAGATGCTCGCGCGCGGCGACACGGAAGGCACGTTCCAGCTCAACGGTT
>CAYOKK010000013.1:0-20662 GCA_964404565.1 uncultured Candidatus Saccharibacteria bacterium | reverse complement strand
GGACGCTTGCTTATATACTGGGAAAATCATGCGGCAGAGCCAGCTTTTCACGAAGACGCGCCGGGAGGCGCCTGCAGACGAGGTCGCCAAGAACGCCCAGCTGCTCATCCGTGCCGGCTTCATCCACAAGGAGATGGCGGGGGTGTACTCGTACCTGCCGCTCGGCTTCCGGGTGCTTCAGAACATCGTCCAGATTATCCGCGAGGAGATGAACGCCATCGGCGGCCAGGAGATGGCCATGACCGCGCTCCAGGACAAGGAGCTCTGGAGCCGTACCGACCGCTGGGACGACGAGAAGGTGGACAACTGGTTCAAGACGACGTTCAAATCCGGCGGCGAAGTAGGACTCGGCATCACGCACGAGGAGCCGCTGACGCGCATCATGGCCGAGCATATCTCCTCGTACCGCGACCTGCCCGCATACGCGTACCAGTTCCAGCACAAGTTCCGCAACGAGCTGCGCGCGAAGAGCGGCATCATGCGCGGGAAGGAGTTCCTGATGAAGGACCTGTATTCCTTTTCTAAGGATGACGAGGAGCATGCGGCGTTCTTCGCGAAGGCGCGCGAAGCGTATAAGAACGTGTTTGCCAGGGCAGGCATCGGCGACCGCACGTTCGTTACCTTCGCTTCCGGCGGCATCTTCAGCGAGTTCTCCGAGGAGTTCCAGACCGTGAGCGACGCCGGCGAGGACGTCATCTACCTGGACGAGGAGAAGGGCATCGCGATAAACAAGGAGGTATATACCGACGAGGTCATCGAGAAGCTCGGCCTTTCCAAAGAGCGCCTGGCAGAGAAGAAGGCCATCGAGGCCGGCAACATATTCAATCTCGGCACGCGCTTCTCGGAAGCGCTCGGCCTCTCATATACGGACGAATCCGGCGCGCGCCGCCCGGCCGTCATGGGCAGCTACGGCATCGGCCCGACGCGCCTCATGGGCATCATCGCGGAGTGCCTTTCCGACGAGAAAGGGCTCGTGTGGCCCGAATCGGTCGCGCCGTTCAAGGTGCATCTCGTATCGCTCGTGCCGAACGATCCGGCGGTCGTCGCGTACGCCGACGCGCTCTGCGAGGAGCTCGCCGCTGCGGGCATCGAGCCGCTGTATGACGACCGCGACGCGCGCGCGGGCGAGAAGCTGGCGGACGCCGACCTCATCGGCATCCCGACCCGCATCATCATAGGGAAGGACACGCTGGGATCCGGCCAGGTCGAGGTCGTCAGCCGCGCCACGGGCGAAGTGAAGCGCGTTACGCGCGAGGAGCTGCTCGCTTCCTTCAGCAGCGTGGTCGAGGCGGAAGAAGCGGCCGCGCTATAGGTATGGCGAAGAAGATTTCCAAGAACTCCTTCTTCTCGAGCGATATCGGCATCGATCTCGGCACGGGAAACACGCTCGTGTACGTGCGCGGGCGCGGCATCGTCATAAGCGAGCCGTCGGTCGTGGCCGTGAACGAGAAGACGGGGCAGATGGTCGCCGTGGGCGACGGCGCGAAGGTCATGCTCGGAAAGACCCCGCCGCACGTGCGCGCTATCCGGCCGCTCTCGCATGGCGTCATTTCTGATTTCGAGGTAACGCAGGAGCTGCTGACGTACCTCATCCACAAGGCGCAAGCAGGCTCGACGAAGCTTTTCGGGCCGCGCGTGGTCGTGGGCGTGCCCACCGGCGTGACGAACGTGGAAAGCCGCGCGGTGCGCGACGCGGCGCTCACGGCGGGCGCGCGCGAGGTCTATATCGTCGAGGAGCCGATGGCGGGCGCCGTGGGCGCGAAGCTCCCCGTGCGCGAGGCCATCGGTACCATGGTGCTCGACATCGGCGCGGGCACGACCGACATCGCCGTGCACGCGCTCGGCGGCACGGTGTCGAGCAAGAGCACGCAGGTCGCGGGCGACCGTTTCAATGACAACATCATCGATTTCGTACGCAGCGAATTCCAGCTCGCCATAGGGGAGCGGACGGCGGAAGAGACCAAGGTCGCCATCGGCGCCGTGCTCCCGCTGGCGGAAGAGCGCTCGCACCCGATACGCGGACGCGACCTGGCCACGGGCCTGCCGCGCGAGGTCCTGCTCACGGACAGCCATGTGCGCGAGGCGCTGGGGCCGTCGCTCGACTCGCTCATGGAGTCCATGAAGGACGTCATCGAGCATACGCCGCCCGAGCTGCTTTCGGACGTCCTCGAGCGCGGCGTGACGGTCTTCGGCGGGGGCGCGCTGCTGCGCGGGTTGCCGGAGCTCCTTTCCAAGATGCTCGGCGTGCCGGTGCATGTCGCCGACGAGCCGCTGACCGCGGTGGTGCGCGGCGCGGGCATCATCACCGAGAACCCGCGCGCGTGGGAAGACGTTTTCCTCCATGAACAGGCCATCCTCCCGCAGGCTGCATAGCTATCGCGCCGGACTGTTCGGCGGACGCGGCGGCTTCCTCGCCGCGCTCCTCGCGCTCGCGGTCTGCGCAGCGGCCGCCCTGCGGTTCCTCGCCCCGGGTGCCTTGACCGCTGCCGTCGCGCCGCTGTGGCGCGCGGGCGCGTCGCTCACGGCAGCCGTAGGGATGCATGCGCCGACCGAGTCGCGCGCGTCGCTGCGCGCGCGCGCCGACGAGCTCGCTGCCGATAACGCGTCGCTCACGGCGAAGAATGCCGTCCTCGCCGCGCAGGCCGCGGACCTTACGAGGCTTCTCGGTACGCGGACCGAGCCTGAGAAGGGAATCGTCGCCGGCGTCGTGGCGCGACCTCCGGTCGCGCCCTACGACGTCCTCATCATCGACCAGGGCGCGCAAGCAGGCATCCGCGAAGGCGCTCTGGTGCACGGGCCGGGCGGTACGCCTATAGGCACCGTCGGCGTTGCCGATGAAACCCAGAGCCGCATAACGCTGTACTCTACGCGCGGCATCATGACTCCTGGGTGGCTCGGCGACAACCGCATTCCGCTAAGCCTTACCGGCGCGGGTGCAGGCGCGTTCGAGGCTTCCGTGCCGCAAGATGCGGGCGCGCAGGTCGGCGACGGCGTATATATCGCTGCCGGGGGCGCGTACCCCGTCGGTACCGTCGTGAAGGTCGAATCGGACCCTTCATCGCCCTCGGTGAGGCTCATCGTGCGCCCGTACACCAACCCGTTCTCTCTGACCTGGGTCACGGTCGCGCCGTAGCATGCAGCTTCCCGCCTACGTACGCATAGGGTTCGTCGCAGCCGCCGGGCTCTCGCTCTTCTGGCTGCCATGGCTGTGCACGGTCGCGTTCATGTTTTTTGCGGGCCTGGCTTTTCCTCCGAGCGCTCTCGCTATCGGCGTACTTGCGGATATCCTCTACTACCCAGGAACGGGCTTCCCGTGGGGAGTGCTCGCCGGTCTTCTCTGTACGCTCGGAGCTGTTTCCGTGCGCCATTTCGTGAAGAGGCGTATTATGTAACCGATGGGGTGGTTTCGCAGAAGGGCATACCGGAAAAAGCACCGTGATTTCGAGCTCGCGCCGGACGAGATATTCCTCGATTCCAGCAACCAGCCGGATTTCAATACAGGCCAGCTTGAAGGGCGCCTTGAAAAGCCGCTCTCGCGCCGCAGCTTTTTCGGCATCGGTTCGTTCGTCATCCTGATATTCTTGGCGCTCACGGTGCAGGCGGCGAACCTTGAGATAGTGAAAGGCGAGAAGTACGCGCTTCAGAGCGAACGCAACCGCCTGCGCTCGCAGGTCATCTTCGCGCAGCGCGGGGCTATTCTCGACCGCAACGGCACGGCGCTAGTCTCTAACGAGAAAGAGGCCGACGGAACCGTACGCCGCGTGTACGCGTCGCCCGGCTTCGCGCACCTCCTCGGCTACGTCTCATACCCGAAGAAAGACTCTTCCGGAAACTACTACGACACCGACATCACCGGCCTTGCGGGCGTCGAGGCGGCGTTCAACGACATCCTCGGCGGGCAGAACGGGACGCTTTTGGCAGAAGAGGACGCGCGCGGCCGCATACAGTCGCAGGGAACGATCAAGCCGCCGGTGGATGGCAAGCCGGTAACGCTCTCAATAGACGCCCGTGCGCAGCGCGCGTTCTACGACGCTATCAGCGAGCTTGCCGACCGCATCCCGTACGAAGGCGGGGCGGCCGTGCTCATGGACATCACTACCGGGGAAGTGCATGCGCTCGTGTCGTATCCTGAGTACGACCCGAACGTGCTTTCGGCAGGCCAGCCGGCGGACGTCATCGCCGGATACGCGGCAAATCCGCGCCAGCCGTACCTCGACCGTGCCATCTCGGGCCTTTATACGCCCGGTTCCATCGTCAAGCCGATCGAGGCTGCCGGCGTGCTCACCGACGGCATCATCTCGCCGAGCAAGATCATCCAGACGCACGGCTACATATCCGTTCCGAACCCGTACGACCCGAGCAACCCGTCCATATTCCGCGACTGGAAGAACCTGGGGCCGCTCGATATCCGCCACGCCATAGCCCACTCTTCGGACGTGTACTTCTATACCGTCGGCGGCGGCTTCGGCGGTCAGGAAGGCCTCGGCATCGACCGCCTCGGGTACTGGTTCAAGACCTTCGGCTATACGACGCCGACCGGCATCGAGCTCGGCAACGAGGCGAGCGGGGTCGTCCCGTCGCCCGCGTGGAAGGAAGAGGTCTTCGGCAAGCCGTGGCTCTTAGGAAACACCTACCATACGGCTATCGGGCAGTACGGGACGCAGGTGACGCTGCTGGAGGCGGCGCGCTCCATCGCGGCCGTCGCAAACGGCGGCAAGCTCATCAAGCCGACCATCATCAAGGGGACGCCGCCGTCCGGCGAGAGCATACCTGTGGACCCGCACGCGCTCCAGATCGTGCGCGAAGGCATGCGGCTCGGCGCTACCGAAGGCACCTCTGTGGGCCTTTCTGACCTTTCCTTCGTAGAGCTCGCCGGAAAGACGGGTACGGCGCAGCTCGGCGTGCATAACGAGTTCTACAATATGTGGGCCGTGGGCTTCTGGCCGTACGACGACCCGAAGTACGTCTACGTGGTGCTGATGGACCATGGCCCGGCCGGCACCGCCATAGGCGCCATCTACGCCACGCACCAGGCGCTTCAGGCGCTCCACAAGACCGCGCCGGAATACTTCGAGGATTAGAAATACACGGGAATCATTGACGGCGAGTCAGGCATCCGTACAATAGGGGAAACCCGTTCACACCAACCACAATGATTACCGAGCAAGAAACAATGGTCAGCCAGGAGAAGTTCGACGAGATGGTAAAGGAGCTTGACCACCTCAAGACCGTCCGCCGCACGGAGATCGCGAAGAATCTCGAGTACGCCCGCTCTCTCGGCGACCTCTCTGAGAACGCTGAATACCAGGAAGCGCGCGAGCTCCAGGCTGCCACCGAGGAGCGCATCCGCCGCCTCGAAGACGTCATAAAGCGCGCGCACATCGTGACCGACGGCAAGAAGAAGGATATCGTCGGCTTCGGCTCGAAGGTCGCCATAAAGAAGGACGGCGGCAGCGACATGCACGAGTACACCATCGTCGGCTCGGAAGAGGCAGACATGCGCGCGCACAAGCTCTCGCACGTGTCGCCGCTCGGCGCAGCGCTCATGGGGAAGAAGAAAGGAGAGGTGTTCACCTTCGAGACCCCGAACGGGAAGCAGACGTACACGATAGAAAAGGTAGCCTAGGGATTGAGAAATAGAATTAAGCAAAAAGAGGGGCATAAGCGCCCCTTTTTGTTGTACTATCATAAAACTATGACTAAGAAGAATATCATCATCCTTTTCTGCATTATTCTTGTCGCGCTCCTTGCGCTGTGTTGGTTTACTTGGAATCCGAGGTCGTGGACTAGTGAGCAAATTCCTCCGCCTTCTGATACATCAGAGATCCCTTCGGAAGATTTAAGTGCGGTAAATCTACTGAAGAACTCACAAGAGTCTCCCGTACCTGCTGATTGGGAAACGTATCAGACGGGTTCTCCCTTGCAGTTGAGCCTCAAGCACCCTGAAGACCTTATCTTTCAGAAGATAGACAATTCAAGTGAGTATTCGAGCGGTGGGCTCTCGATTTATCAAGACACTTCAGAAACACGTGCGTTTATCGCTGGAGGGGATATAGAGCAGCCGCTCGGCATGCACCTTACCGTATCTGATAACTACGGCTCTGTAGAAGAATATATACGTGCCAAGAATTCATTAAACAGCAACGCTCCGAAGCTCGAAGCGTATGCCACTGTGCCTATGCTCGGGACAACCGCATATGTCTTGAGCTCGCAAGGTATGGATTATTGGGACGGTATAATCTTCCCGTATAAGGGTCGCGTATATGAAGCTACCATCGCCTACGGAAGTCCAAGCGACCAGGCCCGATCGACGTTCTATCAGATCCTCGTCTCTATAAAGTAGTCTAAGGTGTCCAGGCATTCTGACCGGATTCTCTGTATCGTGCTAGTATCGCTATATGTTTTGGGCTGACCGCATCGCGCACGAGATACAGGAGAAGAAGGCGGACGCCATCGCGGGCGGGCGCCCGCTCCTTATCCGCGATGAGAAGACTATCTCAGGCCGCGTGCACATCGGCTCGATGCGCGGGGTCGCCATCCACGGACTCGTCGCTGAAGTGCTTTCTGAGCGCGGCGTCGAGAACGAATACCGCTACGAGCTGAACGATATCGATCCGTTCGATTCTATCCCAGGCTACCTGGATGAAAAGACGTATGCAGAACATCTAGGCAAGCCGCTGTACGCCGTCCCGGCGCCTGCTGCAGGCTTCAAGAATTTTGCCGAGTACTTCGCCGCCGAGTTCACCGCGGTACATACGAAGGCAGGCTTCACCCCGAACTACTACTGGGCGACGGAACTGTATCGCTCGGGAAAGATGGATCCGTATATCCGCATCGCGCTCGAGCGTGCAGGAGACGTCCGCCGCATCCTCAAAGACGTTTCCGGTTCGGTGAAGGATGAATCGTGGCTGCCGGTATCGGTCATCTGCGAGAACTGCGGCAAGATCATGACGACGCGCGCATTCGGCTTCGACGGAGAGACTGTCGGGTATTCCTGCGACCGCTCGCCGGATGGCGCCGTACCCTGCGGGCACGAAGGCCGCGTAGCGCCTTTCGGCGGGAAGGCGAAACTTTTTTGGAAGGTAGACTGGGCGGCGAAATGGGCGGCGCAAGGCGTCGATATAGAAGGAGGAGGGAAGGACCATTCGACGAAGGGAGGCTCGCGCGACGTGGCCAACCATATTTCCCGCGAGCTCTTCGGGTATGAGCCGCCGTTCGACATTCCGTACGAGTTCTTCCTCGTAGGCGGAAAGAAGATGTCCTCTTCAAAAGGGCGCGGCTCGTCTGCGCACGATATGAGCCAGCTCTTTCCCGCGCCCGAGTTCCGGCTGATGCTCATCGGCAAGGACATAAGCCAGCAGATCGACGTTGATCCTGAAGGAGACTCTGTGCCGCGCATGTACGACTGGTACGACGAGCTTGCGCAGAAGGTGCGCGACGGCGTCGCCGACGATTTCACGCGCCTCTACGCGCTCTGCCAACTTCCGGAGGAGCAGGCTGAGGAGCCTGCCTGCTTCCAGCTGCGATTCGGCCTGGTGGCGTTCATCGTGCAGATGCCGCATCTGGACCTCGTAAAGGAGGCAGAAGCGGCGAAGGGCAGCGCGCTCACGGGAGACGAGAAGCTCTTGCTTACGGAACGCGGCGCATACGCGCGTTTCTGGCTAGAGAACTATGCGCCGGAACAGTTCACCTACGTGCTGCAGGAGTCAGTGCCCGTAGGCGCGATGCTCTCGGATGTGCAGAAGGCAGCGCTGCACAAGCTCGCGGAGTACCTTGAGAACGGCGAGCGCACCGGGGAAGAGGTGCACGCGCGTTTGCATGAACTCAAGACCGAAGTGCCTATAGAGCCGAAGGAATTGTTCGGCGCTATCTATCGAGTATTCCTGAACCGTACCTCAGGCCCGAAGGCAGGGTGGTTCTTGGCGTCGCTCCCCACGGAATTCGCCGTTTCGCGACTGAGGGAAGCGGGTGCGTAGAGGCGGCGCGGCAGGTAGTAGAAAAGGGCGGCCCGCAGGGCCGCCCTTGTTTCTGTATTCTGATATGGCGCAGTGTCCCCGTGTTCCTTAGGGCAGCGCGTACTGCTCGCGCCGCTCGCGCCGACGCTCTTCGCGCCGCGTGCGGCGTGACGGCCGTTTCCGCTTCGCGCCGAGCCAACTGCCGGTACGCGAATCGCGCAGGTTAAAGTCGCGCAGTGCCGTTCGCAGCCCCGCTTTGTTCGAGCCAGCGCGAACGACGATCACGCCCGCATGACGTCCCTTGAGGAAGTCGTCATACAGTTGCGGGACAAAGAACCCTTGGCCGCGCGCCCTCTCGAGAGAAGGGAGTAGGCGGAGGTGCTTGCTGGGGAACCGGCACCCGCTTCCTTCAGGGTCGGCCAGCACCACGCACAGGTCCTTTTCGAAGAACGCCGGAGAAAGCACCTCTGATTTCGATGCCATGATCACCGTAGCGCCGAGCTGGAGCAGCGCGCTGTGCGCGCCGGTCTGCAAGCTAACCTCATGGGTGAGGATAAATACTTTTTCACGCATCGTACGTCCTTTCGTCGGTGGCAGGAGTATCAGATATGAAAGGGCAGTAAAAGAATCTTCAGCCCATCCTACGCGGTTTTGCGTATTTCTCAAGAGGAAAACTATAGAAAATAGAACACATTTGCTATTCTATCGAACAAATGTTCTAAAAACGGCTTACCTAAGCCGTTTTACTGTGGATATCGCTGACGAGGTGGGAGATAGTGGCATATAGTGAGAAATAAGTGGGATGAAGTGGGGAATACCCGCAAATCTCACCCGCCTGCATTTCCGGTTTTCTTAAGCACCATGGGCTCCGCATCGCATTCTTGACGGGTATCAGGAACACGAAACGGGTACGAGGAAGTGCAGGCAGGTGAGCGTTGCGAGACGCTTCTTCCCGCCACATACCCTATGTTCATCGGAGAATACCGCCACACGTTCGACGCCAAGAACCGCATCTCGCTGCCGGCTAAGTTCCGCAAGGAACTCGGCAAGACGGTCATCGTCACGCGCGGCCTCGACCGCTGCCTTTTCGTATACCCGATGAGCGCCTGGAAGAAGGAGGCGGAAAAGCTCGCGCAGCACGCGACCGGCAGCAGGGCGGGGCGCGGCCTCTCGCGTCTCATGCTCGCCGGCGCCTCGGAAGCAGACGTCGATTCTGCCGGTCGCATCCTCGTTCCTGACTACCTCAAGGCCTTCGCCGCGCTTTCGGCGAAGGCCGTCGTCGCTGGCGTGAATGAACGGGTCGAGCTCTGGGATGACTCTGCCTGGGACACGTATACCGCAACGATCGAGCGCGATGCGGACGCGCTTGCTGAATCTCTCGCCTAAGCGTATGGAAAACCGTCACGAAAGCGTCTTGTTCCAGGAAGTCCTCGAGAATCTCGCGGTGCGGGATTCTGATACGGTCGTGGATGCGACGCTCGGCGGGGCAGGGCACTTTCGCGCGCTTCTGGCAAAGCTTTCCCGCCACGGCGCCTTGGTCGGCATCGATGCAGATGCGGACGCGATCGCGCGCGCGCAGGAAGCTGCCGACCGCGCGCATACGGAAGCGCGCGTCGTGCTCGCGCACGACAATTTCCGCAATCTCGCGAACGTCCTTGAAGCTGCAGGAATCGCCTCGATCGACAAGGCGCTCTTTGACCTGGGCTGGAGCAGCTTCCACCTTTCGAGCGGCCGCGGCTTCTCCTTCCGCGCAAACGAGCCGCTCTATATGACCTATGGCGAGCCGGAAGGCGCCGAGACGGCGGCAGATATCGTGAACTCAAGCCCTGAAGAGACGCTCGCCGACATCTTCTTCACGTACGGGGAAGAGCAGTTCGCGCGCGCTATAGCGCGCGCCATCGTCCGTGCGCGCAAGCACGCGCCCATCCTCACGACGCAGGCGCTCGCCGAGATTATCGCCGAGGCGACGCCTGCCTGGTACCAGCGCCGCCGGCTCCATCCGGCGACGAAGGTCTTTCAGGCGCTCCGCATCGCCGTAAATGATGAGCTCGGCGCGCTGCGCGAAGGCTTGTCCGCAGCTATGGAGAAGCTCGCGCCCGCCGGCCGCATCGCCGTCATCACCTTCCATAGCATCGAGGACCGCATCGTGAAGACGATGTTCCGCGACGCCGCGCATGAGGGCGCAGGCGTGCTCGTAACCAAGAAGCCTATCCTGCCGACCGCCGGCGAAACCAAGCACAATCCGCGCGCCCGCAGCGCGAAGCTCCGCGTCTTCGAGGCGTCAGGGCTTGCGAAGAGCCCGATCTCGTCCGTCGTGCGTCATTATTCCTTTCTGTAATCAGTACAATCGCTTATGACCACCGCCACCGCCCGCGTCGCCCGCCTCCGCCCCATACCCTTCCTTTCGCTCATCGCAGGGTTCCTTGTCGCCGGGTACGTGGCGCTCATGATCGCAACGGTGCTTTTCGCGACGCTCCAGACCCAGCTGGCGCAGGAGGTGCAGCAGAAGCATATGCAGATCGCTTCGCTCGAGCGCGCCTACTACGAGAAGGTCGCCGAGCTCGAGGCGACCGATCCGCGCAGCCTCGGCTATGTCACGCCCGCGCACGTGACCTACGTGTCTGCGACGCAGATCCCGAACCTTACGTTCGCGAACTAAGCATACTGCCGAGAGATATCATGAGACGCGCCTTACGATCCCGACTACGCATCATCTCCGCAGGGGTCGCGCTCGTCGCGTTCCTGCTCATCACGCGCCTCTACTTCGTACAGATAGTGCACGGCGAGGAGTTCTCGCTGCGCGCCGAGCGCCAGTACGTGAGTTCGAGCCAAGAGCTGTATGACCGCGGCTCTATCTTCTTTACGGACAAGGACGGGACGCTCATTTCCGCAGGGACGCTCGCCGTCGGCTTTCTTATCGCGGTCGACCCGGGCCGTGTGCCGGACCCAGAGGCGGCATACGCGGCGATAGCCGAGATAGTGCCGGAACTCGACCGCGATGAGTTCATGGAATCTGTAGCGGAAAAGGACGATCCGTATGAGGTCGTCGCGCACCATGTCACCGATGAAGCAGGGCGTGCGGTAACCGCGCTCGATATTGACGGCGTCATGGTGGAGCGCGAACGCTGGCGCTACTATCCGGCGGGCCCTGAAGCGGCGCAGTCGGTGGGAATTGTCGCCTATGACGACGACAGCACGCTCGCCGGCCGTCTGGGGCTCGAACGCTACTACGAAGACGTGCTCGCGCACGGCGGGGAAGGAGTCTTCGGGAATTTCTTCGCCGAGCTTTTCGCCAATCTCTCGAGCACGGTCTCTAACCCGCGCACCGCGCAGCAAGGCGATGTCATAACCTCCATCGAGCCTATGGTGCAGAAGGAGCTCGACGACCAGATCGCCGCAGTCATGGCGAAGTACCACTCCAAAGAGACCGGCGGCATCATCATGAATCCGCGCACGGGCGAGATCTACGCGCTCGATACCGCGCCGACGTTCGACCCGAACAACTTCAGGGAAGCCGATGCGCAGTACTTCGGAAACCCGCTCGTCGAGAACCGGTACGAGTTCGGGTCGATCTTCAAGACCATGACCATGGCTTCGGGACTCGATGCAGGCGTCGTCACCCCCGAGACCACGTATAACGATACCGGCTGCATCGAGGTGAACGCGAGCCGCATCTGCAACTGGGACCTGAGGGCGCGCGGCGTCATCCCCATGCAGCAGGTGCTCTCGCAGTCGCTCAACGTCGGCGCGTCCTTCGTCGCGACGCGCCTCGGCCACGAGCGCTTCCGCGACTACTTCACCCGCCTCGGCCTAGGTACCGAGACCGGCATAGACCTCCCCAGCGAGATCCACGGCGACATTCACAACCTGAACAGCCCGCGCGATATCGAGTACGATACCGCGTCGTTCGGGCAAGGCATCGCGACCACGCCGGTGGAGACGATCCGCGCGCTCTCGACGATCGCCAACGACGGGAAGATGGTCACGCCGCACCTCGCGACGGCGGTCCGCCTGGAATCGGGTATTACGAAGGAGCTTTCCTGGGGCGAGCCGGTGCAGGTCTTCTCGCCGAAGGCTGCGGGCGAAGTGACCGATATGCTGGTGAAGGTGATGGACGAAGAGGTCGGCGGCGGGACGCTCGGGATACCTACCATGAGCGTCGCGGTGAAGACCGGTACGGCGCAGGTGCCTGGGCCTGACGGAAAGTACCTCGCCGGCAACGTATACTTCCACTCGTATTTCGGGTACTTCCCGGCATCTGACCCTAAATTTGCTATCCTTCTCTATACAAAGGAGCCTCAGAACATCGAGTATGCCTCTGAGACGCTCACGGAGCCTTTCATGAATCTCACGCACTTCCTGATCAATTACTACCATCTGCCGCCTGACCGCGGGACGGATGCGACCCAATAAGCAAAGAAAGTATGAGAACCTTCCTTCGGAATCTTCTTGCGTACGTTCTCGCCGCGCTCGCGCGGAGCGTCTTGCGCAAATACCAGCCGCAGATCGTGATGGTGACCGGAAGCGTCGGGAAGACGTCGACGAAGGAAGCCGTGACCGCGGTGCTCTCTGAGTGCTTCTATCTTCGCAGCAGCAAGAAGAACTTCAACAGCGAGTTCGGCGTCCCTCTGACCATATTCGGCATGTCAGACCGATGGTCCGGCCTTTCTGACTGGCCGGCAGTCATCGCCGAAGCGCTCGCCCTCATCCTGCTTCCGAACCACTACCCGAAGGTGCTCGTGCTCGAAGTGGGGGCGGACAGGCCCGGCGACCTCGCACGGATCCTCAAGATCGCCACGCCGGATGTCGTCGTGGTGACACGCCTGCCGGAAATGCCGGTGCACGTGGAGGCCTACGCGACGCCAGCGGCGGTACGCGAAGAGGAGTTCGCGCCCGCATACGCGCTTGCTCCGGGCAGCCCCCTCGTCGTGAGCGCCGACGACGAGTTCGCGCGTGCGCTGGCCGCGCCGCTCGAAGTCTCGCTTACGACCTATGGCGTGTCGCCGGACGCAGACATACGCATATGCGCGGATTCGCCGCTCATGGAGAAGGGAATGGTCGTCGGCATGCAGGGAACGTTCGCCTTCGACGAGGAAGAGCGCGAGGTGCCGGTGCACGGCGCGCTCGGCCGCCCGCAGCTTTTGGCGCCGGCTGCCGCTATCGCCGTCGGGCGGATCATGGGCATGACTGCTGCAGAGGTGCTGAAGGGCGCGAAACGGTATGAGCCGCCCGCGGGACGCGGGCGGCTCCTCTCGGGCATGCACGGTTCTCAGCTGCTCGATGATTCATACAACGCGTCTCCGACTGCCGTTCACGAGGCCCTTGCGTCGCTTCAGATCATCCACGAAGCGCAGCCGGGTTCCCGCCGCATCGCCGCCCTCGGCGACATGCTCGAACTCGGCCGGTATTCCAAGGAAGAGCATGCCCGTGTCGGTGAAGAGGCAGCCGGAAAGTGCGATGTGCTCGTAGCGGTGGGTACCCGCGCGCGTGCCATGGCAGAAGCGGCTGAAGAGGCAGGCATGCCGGCAGAGCATATACACGCCTTCGCAGACTCAAAGGAGGCCGCCTTCTTCCTGAAGGAGTTCGTGCAGGAAGGCGACATCATACTCATCAAAGGATCGCAGTCCATGCGCATGGAACGCATCGCCGAGGTGCTGCTGCACGCCCCGGAAGACCAGAAGTTCCTGGTGCGGCAGGGGCGTCTTTGGAAGAACGTACCCTGACTATGGCAAAGACTATCGTAGACCGGACATACCTGCGCGCCGTGCACCACCTCGAGCTCGATGTGCTGGTGCTCTTCGGCAGCATCGCGCTCGCCTATGTGCTCGTGCGCTCCGGCATCTTTACAGGCTTCATTCCCGTATCGCAGGGCCTCCTGCTCGTCTCAGCATTCGTCGCCGGCGTCTTCTTCACGTCTATGGTGACGGCCGCCGCCGCTTCGGTCGCGCTCGCCGAGATAGGCCTGCAGGCGCCGGAAATATTGCCGGTCGCGCTCATCGGCGCCTTCGGCGCCGTCTGCGGCGACATGCTCCTCTTCCTTTTCATACGCGACACGCTCACGCAGGACCTCAAGGCCGTCATAAAGCCTGACAAATACAGGAAGCTGGTCTCGTTCTTCCACGGCGGCTTCTTCCGCTTCCTCTCGCCGGTCATCGGCGGCATCATCATCGCGTCGCCGCTGCCGGACGAAGCCGGGCTCGCGCTCATGGGCATGACGAAGGTGCGCTCGTACTACGTCATCCCGCTCAGCTTTATCATGAACGTGCTGGGCATCTGGGGCATCATCTCCGTCGCGGAGCTACTGTAAGCCGAGTACCGCTGAGTGATAAGGGCACATAGACTAATATCACGCGATGTGGCAAGGTTTTTTCAGAATGCACCTATAAAACTCAGAGAAAGGTACTAAGATGGCTACTCAGCATTGCGATCCCTTTGCCTCGTATCAATACGGCGAGGGAAGGACGGGTATCGGCCAGACAGTGCAGTTCAGCTGCCCCTCCGGCCGTACCGAGGATGTGAGAGCTTTTCTCGCGGAGAATGTCCGCACCATCCAGCCGCCGGTAACTCATAAGGCCGGTCTGGCGCATGGCGCATACGTCGGCTATTCCCGTTATGACTTGCAGCAGCACGAGTACGCGGGGAGCATGCATACGTATATCGAGGTTCTTGAGATCAAGGACGCTCCCGATGGCCGCTGGGGCATCGTGTTCTACGAGTACAATCCTTACGAAGGCTGCTCATTCAGCGAATGGGCTACCGTGGAGGACGCGCGTGCCGCATTTAAGGCATTCGTGAATCATCCTCATGCTATTCGCGAAAAGCCTCATCAGCTCGCCGGCTTCAAACGGCTGGTGCGGTGCGGCCCCATGACGCCGTGGTTCTATGCTATCGGCGACGAGGAACTTGTCGGAGACTACACGTTCCCGCACGGGCTCCAAGACGACGCGACGTACCGTTTCGGGCGCAAGTTCGTGGTATGCGACGGGGAAGGCACGCCTTCTGTCAGGACGTGCATGGGAACCCGGCTCTTCAAGGAAAAAGATCGCAACTACCCGTATGCGGAACGCCAGTACCGTATCATCTACTGGAACGACGGCAGTTCGTGGCGGGAGAGCGCTGGTTCCCGCCATGGCGTTCCTCGTCCCATTGAAGATGGGGAGCTGTGGATCGCGGAAGCGGTCGAGCAGTTCCGCGAACTCTTGGCAGGGAAGTGCACGGATTTCTTCATCAAGTTCACCGACGGAACCCAGTTCGTCGGCAAGCTGGCGGAGGTCAAGCGGCGCGCCTCGTGCGTGCAAGGCAGGTACCTGCTCGTCGTGAATCTGAAGGGCCGGCAGGAACCGCTCGAAGGATGGGTGGATTTCACGCCTACTTCCGAAGCGCCCGATGTCGTGCAGTTCGTTACCCAGAAATATGCCGAGAACGGCAGGGAGGTCGAGCGCATCGAGGTGAAGAAATGCGAAAAAACGCAGAGCGGGAAGAAGTGGGCGGGCGTATTCCTGAAACCTCCTGACTGACCGTTGCTGTCTGGCGCTATGGCCGCAGTGTCTCCTGATACGGAGATGCTGCGGCTTTTCTTTGCCTGTCGTGGTGACCTCACGGGGAATCGAACCCCGATTTGATCCGTGAGAGGGATCTGTCCTAGCCGTTAGACGATGAGGCCGGCTTGCACCGTCGAACTATACCAAAGACCCGTACAGGAAGCTAGAGCAGGGAAAAAGAAACGCCTGGTTTCCGGAAGCAATTCCAGAAACCAGGCGTTGTGCAGCTTACGCTGCGAGCTGAGTCGCCGACACGGCCATCATCTCGTGGTGGTCTGCGGTGCGCAGGAACGCATCGTGGCCTTCGTCATCGCCTTCAGCCAGAAGCCGATGAGCGGTCGCCTTGAACAGATCCGCGCGGTCGCGATGGCAGTTCGGCGTGAAGATGCCGTATTTGAGGGTCTGTACGGAGGGCCGTACAGGCTTTTCCTTGATCATGTGCGTTCTCCCTGAGGTTCTAAGCCTTTGCTACGATAACAGTTTTATGCCGCACGTCAACTTCCGGATAGCGCGACGCGGTCGTGCTATCCTCGATAGGGAAGGAGAATCTATATGCACGACGAGAAAGGCCTGCAGCTTCCTGGACCGATGCCCGAGCCCGGCTTTTACTACCACTACAAGCACGATCCGGCGTTCGCAAAGCCAGGATTCGCGGATGCCGGCATCCGCAACTATGCGTACGAGGTGCTGAGCAGCGTCGGCTTGTATACCGAGGACGACGGGCCTGAAGACCGCTTCAGGGTGGAGTACCTGCCCCTGTATCCATGGGCGTACGTGTACCGCGTGGGCGAAGAGATCGGCAGGGTGGTGAAAGACCATCGCCCGCTCAGCATGTTCATGGAAACGGTGCCGAAAGGAGCAGAGGGCGAGATGATTCCGCGGTTCGCGAAGATAGCGGATCCGGAGATCATCGAGAAGCTCACGCAGCTGCGCGATGAGATGTATGACATCTTTCCGCCGTTCCGGGTGCCGGAGTAACTAAAAAAGAATTCTAGAGGTACCTCTAGATAGAATTCTTTTTCTCTACTTCCAGGAGTTTCTCCAGAAGCCGAACGGCCCGAGCGGCACATACCGGCCGATTTTCGTGCGGTGAATGGAGAGCGAGAAGGCGGTCATGGCTAGCGCGAGTCCGAGCCGCTCTGCGAGCGTGCGCATGTACGTGCCGGAGCCGCAGGTGACGCGGAGGGTGAGCACATAGAAATTCCGCTCGCCGGTCTCAGTAAAGAGATCGTTCCACTGCGCGCGTACGGCATCCTGCCGGAAATCTGCGCCGATGCCTTTTGACGGCTCATCGCTTCGCGGCACCGTTCGGAGAGTAGCGCCGATGCGTTCTCGGAGCTCCTCGGCAGAAATCTCTTCACTGCCCAAGAGCGAGATACGGTAGACTGTCTCTTCGTGTACGGGAACGGCGATCTCGTCGAGCGTCCCCTCGAGCGCATGCGTGAAGAGCGGCTTTCCCGCCACAGTTTTTGAAGAGAACGCAGGGTAGGGGAGCGTATGCGTGCCGATGAGCGTACGAAGCGCGGTGCGGATAGCGGAAGGGGCGGGCTGTGCGTGTCGCGTGCGGTCTGCGGCGAGCCTGGCAAGGCCGAGCGCATCGCCTGTGTCTGTCGACACGCCGAGCACGACCTCTATTTCATATTCCTTATCGAGCCCCAGATACTTTCCGCGACGCTTGCACTCTTCGCCGAGGAGAATCAGCAGCTTTCCTGAAGCCATGGGATCGAGGCGGCCAGCGTAGGTGGCGGGGAGATTCGCATACGCAGGATGCGCAGACTTCCACGAAGCTATCGCTTCGAGCGGCGTCTGGCCGACGGGCTTCTCGAGCACGACGTAGCGCGGGGGAGCGAGATTCATTACTCGCATACTATCCTAAAAGCGCGGCGCAGGTAAAAAGAAAGGACCGCCGCGGCGGTCCTGTGTAGGAAAATCAGTCGTATGCATCGAGCGGGATGATATCTTCATTCGCTTCGAGAGCCATGGCGCTCATGCTGAGCTCGTGGATCTCGTCGTCGATCTCGCGGAGCGCCGCTTCTCTCTCGCGATTCTCGCGGCGTTTGCGATTCATGGCGAAGCCGCCAGCGCGCCCGAAAGCACGCAACGCGTTCGTATCGCCGTCGAAGATCGCATTCTGGACGCGCGTCGGTCGTCGTTTCGCACCCATGGTCAGAACTCCTTCACTGAGTTGAAGAGGATGAACTCGTACTGCCGCCCGTCGATACCGAGCGCCACATGGTCCTTGATCCGCTGCTGCGGCGTCCGCTTTGACGGCTTCTTAACCGCCTCTGCCTTTCGGTGATTCAGCTGCCTGAGCGCGTTGCCCATCTTGCCGAGCGCGCCGCAATAGGCGCGATAGCGGTGTTGCTCTTCGGGCGTGCGCTGGGAAAGGCGCGTGCTCAGCGCCCAGGCGCGCGCCTCATAGAACGAACAGTTGAAATGCTCGCGGCGCGCACGCGTCTTGTCGTAGAGCAGAACCAAGAGGTTCCTGTTGAGCTCGACGCCGAATGCGGTTCTCCCGTGCTCCATGCCTGCCTCGATAACTGATTCGGGCAGGGAAGGCATCGAATGCATGCTCCGGGCCATACCTGCCTCCTATGTCTGTTCAGGAACTAGTTCCGAACATATAATCTCGTATAAACGAGATTTTGTCAAGTATTTCCGCGCTTTTCTCGGGTATTTCTCGCGTAAGAGAGAAAGCGCAATGACTACGAAAGCAGAGAATCGACGACCTCTTTTACCATTGCGCCGTCTGCCTTTCCCTTGAGCTCCTGCATGACGCTGCCGGTGAGCTTTCCTGCGCCGCTCTTGTCGGAAACGCCCGTCTCGGCCATCTTCGCCTTCACTACTTCCTCGACGGCTTCGCGGCTCATCTGCTCAGGCAGGAGCGCCTGTATGACGGCGAGTTCCTCCTTTTCCGGTTCGGCCAGTTCAGGGCGGCCTCCAGCTTCGAACTGCTCTATAGAATCCTTGCGCTGGTTGGCAGCGCGCTTCAGAACGGCGAGCGCCTCCTCGTCAGCGAGGAACTCGTCCGGCTTGCGCTTCTTCGCGACGACCTCGTTGGTCATCGCGGTCGCGAGCGAACGGTACGTGCGGAGCTTCACCTGGTCTTTCGCGCGCATCGCGTCCATGATGCCGCCCTTGATTGATTCGTGGATTGCCATAGTGGTTTTCAGGGAATTATGAACGATATTTTACCATGCTCCCGCCTCCGCGTTATACTTCCTCTATATGACCCCGCTCGCCATCGCCCTCATCGTCCTCGCGCTCATCCTCGTGCAGGGAATCGGCCTGTATCTCATAGCCAAGCGCCAGGAGAAGACGATGCAGGACCTCGCGCCCGCAAAGGACGAAACCGGACTCCTCATGCTCCAGCGGCAGCTGGAAGGCCTCACCCAGACGCTCGACTCGCGCATCAACGAATCGTCGAAGAACGTGCAGGAGAGCGTGCATCGCCAGCTTTCAGAATCCACCCGCATCATCCGCGAGGTGACCGAAGGTCTTACGAAGCTCGACGAGACGAACCGTCAGGTGGTCTCCTTCGCCGACCAGCTGCAGCACCTGCAGGACATCCTGCAGAACCCGAAGCAGCGCGGTATCTTGGGCGAGTACTACCTCGAGAACGTGCTCAAGAACGTGCTCGGCCCGAACCAGTTCCAGATGCAGTACCCGTTCAAGGATGGGAACATCGTGGACGCGGTCGTTTTCGTGAAAGACCGGCTCATCCCGATCGACTCGAAGTTCTCGCTCGAGAACTACAACCGTGCCATCGAGGCGCGCGAGGCGACCGACCGCGAGCGCTTCGAGAAGGCGTTCAAGAACGACCTCAAGGTGCGCATCGACGAGACCTCGAAGTACGTGCTTCCTGAGGAAGGCTGCATGGACTTCGCCTTCATGTTCATTCCCTCCGAAGGCGTGTACTACGACCTTCTCTCCAACCAGGTCGGCGCGATGAAGACCTCGACGCGCGACCTCATCGAGTACGCCTTCCAGAAGAAGGTCATCATCGTCTCGCCGACCTCCTTCCTGGCGTACCTGCAGACGGTGCTGCAGGGGCTCAAGGCGCTGCAGATAGAGGAACAGGCGGGAGAGATCAAGAAGCGGGTAGGGGAGCTGGGGAAGCACGTCGGCGCGTACGAGGAATATCACAAGAAGATGGGGAATGCGCTCGGCGTCGCGGTTTCGCACTTCAATGCTTCGAACAAGGAACTCAAGAAGATAGACAAGGACGTGCTGCGCATCGACGGCAGCAAGATAGGCATCGAGGCTATGGCGCTCGACAAGCCGTCGGCAGATGACGAGTAGGGCGTGTGGACGCGGCGCTGTGCCGGAGAACGGTTCCGTGCTACAGATAAAGAAGGAAATGTTCTAGGAAAGGATAGTCTGATGGCGTATGAAATGTACGGCCTGCTGGCTTTGTGCGCGGTGTTCGTCGTGATTTTCGCGCGTGCGCGGGAATGGGGAACGACGCTTCTTTTTGCTGCGATCTTCGTATCGTTCGCGTCTTTGTACCATGTCGGGTCTTCGGACGCCGGCGCAGAAGCGCCGGTTACGGCCCAGGAGCCGGAAACGGGTTGAAAGGCAGGGAAGGCCTACATACGGGCCGCGCAGCTTCGCTGCGCGGCCTTGCGTTTTCGCCCCTATTTTTGTACTATACGGGGACTATGAATCTCGCAGTAATCAAGACCGGCGGCAAGCAGTATGTCGTCTCGCCGGGTACGACAATCACCATCGAGAAGCTCGGACGCCGCTCGAATACCCAGGACCTCAAGAAGGGCGATTCTGTCACCTTCGACGAGGTGCTCATGACCGATTCCGGCTCGAAGCTCACGCTCGGCGCACCGCTCGTTTCCGGTGCATCCGTGACCGGCACGGTAGAGTCTGTCGGCCGCGCCAAGAAGATAGAGGTCGTGAAGTACAAGGCGAAGAGCCGCTACCTGAAGCGCCGCGGCCATAAGCAGCCGCAGATCAAGGTGAAGATAGACAAGGTCGCGTAAGAAAAGAGCCGCCCGAAGGGCGGCTCTTTTCTTACATGATAGGATGAACGCATGGAAGGACTCCCGTTATTCCCAGAATCAAAGCCCTCGAAAGACGAGGAGATAGAAGCGTCAGCAGAAGACTTTGCAGACTCGCCTGAGCTGTACGGCATGCTTCGGCGTCTCCCGCCCG
>CAYOKK010000012.1:0-22954 GCA_964404565.1 uncultured Candidatus Saccharibacteria bacterium | reverse complement strand
GAACGTTCAGTTTTAGGGGGCGGGATTGGCATACAGTGAGGATATATAAAAGATAAAAAGCGCCTGGGGCGGTTATGAGGAGTATAGCAAAGCGCATATCAAGACGGAAGGACGGCCGCTTTTGCGGCCGTCCTTCCGTCTTCTATATCTCTGGGGCAAACTCCTAGAGGTTCGTCTCTATCGTGGTTGAAGCGGCCGCGTCATCCGAGTCGGTGTTGTCGGCATCAGAGTCAGAATCATCCGTATCAGTCGTGGTCGTAGTGGTAGAGGTCACGGTCACGCTTCCGGTCATCGTGCCGTTCGTATCGGTATCGTCGGTCTGCGACGTATCAGTACCGTTAATGTCGGTATCGTTGCCCGTGTCCGCAAAGACGAAGTAGCCGCCGATGAGGATGATGAGGATGACGATGATCGCGATAACCCACCCATTCCTGAACCAGTAGAATCGTTCATAGCAAGTAGTAGTTAGCGATAGGTAAATCTATCTTATGGAAAGTATCCGTTCAGGCGCGTGAAGCTTACGTGAACGCAGCTTCGCTCGGACGCAATGTCAGTATGAGCGTCTCTTTTTCCTCCACGAGAATGGTGTGCTCGAAATGCGCGCTGCGCGATCCGTCGCGCGTGGCGAAGGTGTACTCATCTTCGAGGATATCCACCTGTGCCTTCCCTATGTTTGCGATAGGCTCAAGGGCGAGCACCATGCCCGGAACGATTTCGGGGCCAGTACCCGGATGTCCGGCATTGCCTATGAAAGGCTCTTCGTGCACGTGCCGGCCGACGCCATGGCCGCCAAGCACCTTCACGACGGAAAAACCGGTGCCTTGGAACGCGGCTTCAGTAGCGTGCGATATGTCGCCCGTGCGCGCGCCCGGCCGTGCTGCCGCAATAGCTGCGCTGAGGGCGGTCTTCGTGGCATCCATGAGCGCGTAGGATGCGCTATCAGTCTTCCCCACCGGTACCGTAAGCGCAGAGTCCATTATGAAGCCGTCGTGCATGAGGCCGAGGTCGAGCGACACGATATCGCCCTCTTTGAGCGCGCGCTGGCCCGGTATCCCGTGCACCACCTCGTCGTTTACGGAGATGCAGAGCGCCGCAGGAAAAGGGTACTCTGCGCCTTCGGGAGAGTACCCTTTAAAAGGGGGCGTATCGCCGCCCTCGCGGATGAGCCGTTCAGAAAGCGCGTCGAGTTCGGCGGTCGTGACTCCCGGACGCACCGCCTGCGCTACGGTCTCAAGCACTGCGCCGAGGCGCTTCCCCGCTTCTATGACGCCGGCACGCTCTTCGGGAGTGCGTACGATCATACGGAAAGAAGCTTTTCTATATCTTCGGCGATCTGAGCTGGTGCCTG
Source organism: uncultured Candidatus Saccharibacteria bacterium (assembly GCA_964404565.1). Lineage (GTDB taxonomy): Bacteria > Patescibacteriota > Minisyncoccia > Phycocordibacterales > Phycocordibacteraceae > C7867-001. The sequence continues at coordinate 21,606 of CAYOKK010000012.1, read as the reverse complement.
TTCGCCGTTTATATCTTCCACCAGGCCCTTTTCACGGAGATATTCGAGTGCGGGCAGCGTCTTCTGGGTGAACTGCGCAAGGCGCTCCCGCATCTTTTCTTCGGTGTCGCTATCAGGGCGATTCTGAATCTCATTGCGTCCGGTCATGCGCCGTACTGCTTCCTCTTCTGAAACCTCGAGGTTGATGACCACGAGCTCGCGGCCGAGCCACTCGATGATATCGGCATAGTGATGCGCCTGCTGCAGGGTGCGCGCGAAGCCCTCCGTCACGACGCCGACGTACGGTTCAAGGTCGAGCAGGCCGCTTTCAAGCAGGTAATCGGCGAACCAGTCAGGAAGAAGGGTTCCCTTGTCATATACGGCGCGCACGCGCGCTGAAAACGGCTCATTTCCGTCCCGGATCTCTTTGATCCGGTCGCCCGAGGAGAGACGTATCCAGGCGAGCCGTTCCGAAAGAAGCTTAGCCTGCGTTCCTTTGCCCGAACCAGGGCGGCCGATGAGAAGAATTGTATTCGCACGTTCCATGCAGGTATCGTACCAGCAAAGACAGCCTTACGCACTCGGGAGAAGCTTGCGAACGATAGCTTCGAAGGCTACATCCGCTTCTTTGAACTTTCCGTCAGGATTGTTCACGATGAAATCTGCCTCCGCCTTGAAGGACTGCTCGTCTTCGTACCTATGGCGGCGTGCGGCGAGTTCCGCGTCATGCATAGGCGCACGGCCGCGTATGCGCCTCTCTAGGTGCTCCCAAGGCCCGGCATGTATGTAAATGATAGCGATCGCCTCAGGCGGAAGGAGCGTGCGTACGTGACGGACGCCCTGTACCTCCATTTCGCGCATGACGAGCTTGCCGCCCTCGAGCGCCGGAAGTATCTCGCTTTTCAAAGTGCCGTACCGATTCCCCCCATAAGGCGCCCACTCCAGGAAATCGCCTGCCTCTATGCGCTGATCGAACTCCTCCTCGCTTATAAAATGATACGACTCGCCATCTTTTTCTCCAGGGCGCATAGCGCGCGTGGTGCACGAGAGCGGAAAGACGATCTCTGGGTGGAGCTGTCGGGCGCGCTTCATGAGCACGCCCTTGCCGCTTCCCGACGTTCCGACGACAAGCGCGAGCGTTCCTGAGTAGGTCATGTTGCTGAACACAATAGCATGATTCGCCGGCATTTTATCCTATACGAAAAAAGCCGCTGTTCGGCGGCTTTTTTCTAGTATTCGCGCAACGATATCTGCGCATCAGCCTTGCGGATGAGGTCGAGAAGGACCTGCACGGCGATGAGGAGCGCGGTACCGCCGACCAGGATGGCGGTGATGCCGGTAAGGGCGCGGATAGCGAACGGAATGACTGCCACGATGCCGAGGAAGACGGCACCCGGAAGGGTGATACGGTTCACCACCTTCGCTATGTAGTTCTGCGTCTCGCGTCCAGGGCGGACACCAGGAACGAACGCGCCTGATTTCTGGAGGTTATCCGCGACGCGGTGCGGCTCGAAGGTGATAGCCGTGTAGAAGTAGGTAAAGACCACGACGAGCGCGAAGTACACGAGGCTGTAGAGCCAGAGATTATTCGTGAAGCCCTGGTACGCAAGCTGCCAGCTCGCCGCAAAGCCCACGCCCGCCGCGGAGAGGCCCGCGATGACCAGCTGCGGAAGCAAGAGGAGCGAAAGCGCGAAGATGATCGGAATCACGCCTGCCTGAAGAAGGCGTATCGGAAGGTAGGTCGGCGCGCCTGAGGCTCCGCCGCGTACCTGGCGCGCATACGCGATCGGAATGGAACGCTCCGCATCCGCGACGACGACGACCGCGTAGACAACGGCGAGCGCCAGAAGAAGGAAGCCGAGGTACGCCGGGATGTTCGCACTGGTTGCCGTGTAGAGCGTCTGCGCGATGCCTGCCGGAATACGCGCGATGATGCCGGCGAAGATGATGAGCGAGACGCCGTTACCGATACCGAATTCCGTGATGAGTTCGCCGATCCACATGAGAAGGATCGAACCGGCCGCTACCAGGAAGACATTCGTAACGAACTGCAGCTGCGTGAGCTGTACGAGGATACCCTCGCGCTCAAGGAGCGAGAGGAAGGCGACTGCCTGCAGGAATGCTATAGGGATCGTGATGTAGCGGGAAATGGCGATGAATTTCGCGCGTCCAGCCTCTCCTTCTTCCTGATACATCTCCTTCACGCGCGGAAAGAGCACGGTCGCGAGCTGCATGATGATAGACGCCGTGATGTACGGCGTAACGCCTAGGAGCACCAGGGAGATAGTATGCAGGCCGCCGCCTGAGAAGACGGACAGGAGGCCGAGGTACTCGTTCGCGCCGAAGAACTGCGCAAGCGCACCGCGGTTCACGCCTGGTACGGGAATAGCCGCAAGGAAGCGGAATACGGCAAATGCGCCGATTATGAAAAGAATACGGTTCCGCAGCGCGCGGTCGCTTACGATGATACCGAGCTTGTGAAGGAAGGTCGCGAACATACGCTTAAGCGGCGGTAAAAGTTCCCCCGGCGGCTTCTACGGCTGCCTTTGCAGCAGCAGACGCTTCGCAACCCTCGACCGTAAGCGCCTTGGAAAGGCTGCCGGTACCGAGAACCTTCACCGGAAGGATATACCCGCCCTTGGAGCGGACGAGACCCTTCTGCATGAGCGTAACCGGAGAGACTACGTCGCCTGCGGAAAAGCGCGCATCGAGAGCCGAGAGGTTCACGGCCGTATAGGCCGCCCGCGGGCGTACCGTACGGGAACGGTTCTTGCCATGACCGCGGCGCTTCGGAAGCTTCTTGAGGAGATCGCGCATTTCCGGACGGTTCTTGTGGCCGGCACGCGCGTTCTGACCCTTAGTGCCGCGTCCCGACGTCTTCCCGCGCTTGCCGCCGCGCCCGACGCGGGCGCTCTGGATGCGGGAGTGTGCTGGCTTTAGAGTGTTGGTCTGCATACGGAAATGATTAGCGGGACTGGAGCTTCTTGAGCGCCTCGATGGTTGCGCGGGCGATCGTAAGCTTGTTCTTGGAACGGGTCTGAATCTTCGCGATGACGTCGGTTACGCCGGCGTACTCGAGCACGGTGCGCATAGCCGAACCGGCGACCACGCCGCGGCCCGGGCTCGGAATGATCTCTACCGTCGATGACGCGTACTTTGCCGAGACGTCGTGCTCGATAGAGCGACTGCCCGTAAGCGGGACAGTGATCATCGCCTTCTTTGCCGAACGCACAGCCTTATCGATGGCGAGCGCGGTATCGGCACCCTTGCCAAGCCCTACGCCGACACGACCCTTCTTGTCGCCGATAACGACGGTCACGCTGAAGGAGAAACGGCGGCCGCCGGCCATAACGCGGGCAACGCGGCGGACATCGAGCGTCGCCTGGTCGAACTCGCTGCGCTCGCGCGGTGCGCGCGGTCCGCGGCCTCCTGGGCGGCGAGAACCGCCGCGTCCGCGGGTATTCTCGCGCGGCTGCGCGTTCTCCGTCCGTACAGACGGCTTCGCGTGCGTTTCGGCCTGTGCCTCGGTCGTTGGTGCGGTGTCAGTCATAAAGAGAATACGTAAATAATTAGAAGGTCAGGCCGCCTTCGCGGGCTGCATCAGCGAGCGAACGGACCTGCGCAGCGTATGCGTAGCCTCCGCGGTCGAAAACGACAGAAGAGACGCCTGCGTTCTTCGCGCGCTCGGCGATCGCCTTACCGACCGAAGCAGCCTGTGCAGACTGCGCGCCCGGGAACTCGCGCCCGTGCGCCTGGGCTATGGTGCGCCCTGCAGCGTCATCGATAAGCTGTGCCGAGACAAAGCGATTCGAGCGGTACACCGCAAGGCGAGGGCGTTCTGCCGTACCGGAAACCTTCGCGCGGATGCGCGCATGGCGACGCTTGCGCGTATCGTTCTTTGAGGTTGCGAGCTTGGTCATACAAAAAATTACTACCTAGGCTATACGGCTTTCTTGCCCTGCTTACGGCGGATAACTTCGTCCTCGTACTTGATGCCCTTTCCGAGGTACGGCTCAGGACGCTTCACATCGCGGACTTCTGCAGCGAACTGGCCGACCTTCTGCTTGTCTGCGCCCTCGATGGTGATGACGTTCTTCGCGATCGTAACCGTGAGCCCCTCCGGGACCTTGAGCGTTACCGGATGCGAGAACCCGACGTTCAGGACGAGCTCATTGCCGCGAAGCTCGACGCGGTAGCCGACGCCGTTCACGACCAGAACCTTCTTCCATGGGGTCTCTACACCAGAAAGCATAGCGCGGACGTGCGCCGCATAGGTGCCGACCAGTGCGCGAGCGAGACGGGAATCATTCGCCGGCGTGACGACAACGCCCTCAGGCGTGACTTCCACCTGCACAGCAGCATGCACGGGACGGGTAAGCGTTTCCTTCGGGCCTTTTACGGTAAGGACGCCTCCAGCATTCTCGATGCTGACTTTTGCAGGTACCTGGATTGGCTTCTTGGCAAGACGAGACATACGAATATAAATGATTACCAGATCTCGAACAGCGCTTCGCCGCCGACGTGCGCCTTGCGTGCCTCCTTATCTGCGAGGATACCCTTCGGCGTAGAGATAATCGCTGCACCGAGGCCGTTCTTAACAGAGTGCGCATCCTTGCTTGCGACGTACAGACGGCGGCCCGGCTTCGAAACGCGCTTAACGTCGTGGATCTTGTGCGTGCCGTCAGCTGCATAGGCAAGCGTAACTTCGAGCGAACGCGGCGCATCCTTCGTAACGTCTACGCGCTCGACGAAACCGAGATCCTTGAGCTTGTTCGCGATCGCCTCAAGCTGCTTTGAGTGCGGGAGCGTGACCGTCGAGTTGCCGATGGCACCCGCATTCTTAAGGCGAATAATGAAGTCTCCTACGCGGTCCGTTACCATGATGCTTTCTTTACGCCAGGAATCTTTCCTTCACGGGCGAGTTCACGGAACACGATACGGGAGACGCCGAAATCGCGCATATAGCCGCGGCCGCGGCCGCTCATCGCGCAGCGGTTCTTTACGCGTACCGGAGAGGAGTTCTTCGGAAGCTTCTGAAGAGCCTCGTAATCGCCGGCAGCCTTAAGCTCGGCACGCTTTGCAGCGTACTTCTTGACGAGCTTGGCCTTGCGGGCGTTGCGGGCGAGTTGTGAGGTTTTTGCCATACGAAAAATAGCTCCCGAGAGCCGTGCAAGTAATGTATCAGTAAGAAAGTACGGTGTCAAACAGGCGTCGCAGGCACTCCCCTCCGACGTGCTCCGCATAAGAAAAGGCCCGCGGAATTGCTTCCGCGGGCCTTTGTATGTGAGCTTATTTACTGCATGCGCGATTCGTATGCGCGCATCAGTTCCTGTTCCCGATCGAAGATCTCGTCGGGATACTCGGCATTGAACACTTGCTGCGGCCCAGCTGCGCCGCCTGCGCACATGATGCGCAAGTTCGGGGCTTCACCATCGATCCAGTAGAAGAAGCCTCCTTCCTCCACTGCATCGTCGGGGATGCCGATTCGAAAGCCGTTCTCGAGCTGCACAGACCGCTTAGGTTCGGTACTCGCAGAATCTTCGCGCACATCAGTCATTACACCCTCCAAAAAACACCATTCTGTAATTCGTATAGCAAAAAACCTCGAGCTCGTCGAGGTTTTTTGCAGGTCGCACGGTTTGGGTTACGCCTTGATAGGCAGTTCGAGGTGGCGCAGGAAGGCTTCCGCCTCCTCTTTCGTCTTTGCGGTCGTAACGAGGGTGATCGAGAGGCCGAAGACGTCTTTGAGGTCTTCCTCCGAGGTTTCAGGGAAGATAGTGTTCTCGCGGATGCCGATGGTGTAGTTGCCCATGTCGTCGATAGCGGTCTTGTTGAGGCCGCGGAAGTCGCGCGTGCGCGGGAGCGCGATATGGACGAGCTTATCGAGGAATTCGTACATCCGCTGGCCGCGGAGCGTTACCTGGTAGCCGACGATCTCGCCCTCGCGGAGCTTGAAAGAGGCGATGGACTTGCGTGCAGCGCGCGGAGACGGCTTCTGGCCCGTTATAGTAGCGAGCTTCTTTTCGACGAGCGCGAGACGGGCCTTGTCTTTTGCCTTTCCGACGCCGCTTGAGACCACGATCTTCACGAGCTTCGGAGAAGCCATGACATTCGTATAGCCGAACTGCCCCTTAAGGGTATCGAAGGCTGCTTTCTGCTTTTGTTCTGAAATCATCATAGGCAAATAAGTTAAACGGCGTATTACGAGAGGGTAGAACCGCTCTTCTTAGCAAAACGGACGACCTTTCCGTTCTCTACGCGGCGGCCGATGCGCGTCGGCTTCTTTTCTTTCGGGTCAATGAACATGACGTTCGAGGCATCGATAGCGCGCGGACGTTCGACGATAGAGCCGCTCTGGCCCTGGCGGGCGCGGAGCGCCCGCTTGTAGATAGCGATACCGTCCACGACGACCTTATTCATCTCCGGGTAGGCGTGCAGGATGGTTCCCTGCTTCCCCTTGTCTTTTCCTGAGATCACCATTACGGTATCGCCTTTCTTGAGTTTCATCTTCATATGCGCATGTAATTTATTTCGCTTCGCTCATTGGTTACACGATCTCCGGCGCGAGGCTTGCAATGCTCTGCCATCCCTTTTCAACAAGGTCGCGCGGTACAGGACCGAATACGCGGTTGCCCTTCGGACCCATGGTCTTTCCCTGCTTCTCGATAAGCACCACCGCATTGTCGTCGAAACGGACGTATGAGCCGTTTGCACGGCGGAACGGCTTGCTTTGGCGAACGATCACCGCCTTGTAGATATCCTTCTTCTTTACCGGCTTGCGCGGCTCTGCCGTCTGGACCGAAACGACGACGATATCGCCGAGTTCCGCGTAGCGACGCTTGCTTCCGCCGAGCACCTTGAAGACGCGCGCGACCTTTGCGCCTGAGTTATCTGCGACGGTGACGATTGATTGTGGCTGAAGCATACGCGTAGTGGTTAGTAAATTAAGATTAAGCCTCCTCAGGAGCGACGTACGGAACGTCAATAGACTTGAGCGCGAAGCGCTTGAGCTTCGAGATAGGAGCCGTGCCCACGATAGTGACCTGATCGCCGGTCTTTGCCGTATTCTCAGGGTCATGCACGAGGTACTTCTTCGTGCGCACCTGATACTTCTTGTACTTCGGGTGCTTCACGTAGCGGGATACGGCGACGGTAGCGGTGTCTTTCATCGCTGTCTTGACGACGGTTCCGCGGAAAGTCTGGGGCTTAGAGGTGGTGTGTTCCATAGTAGTAAAATTATGCGTTCGTGCGTGAGCCGAGCTCGGTCATGATACGGGCGATATCTGCGCGCACCTTCTTCGGTGCAGAAGAATCCTTCATACGACCCATGCCGGAGAAGCGGTACTCGCGAAGCTCTTCGCGCTTTTCAGCGAGCATCTTCGTCATCTCTTCTACGGACTTTTCTTTGAGGTCAAGTTTCTTCATACGCAATTAGTGCTGATCGCGGGTTACGACGCTCGTCTTAAGGGGGAGCTTCGCGCCTGCGCGGCGGAGCGCATCGCGCGCCTTGTCATCGTCGACGCCGTCGAGCTCGAACATGACGCGTCCCGGGCGCACTTCGAAGACGAAGTGCTTCGGGTCACCCTTACCCTTACCCATACCCACCTCTGCAGGCTTCTGCGTTACCGGGCGGTCCGGGAAGATGCGGATCCACATCTTGCCGCCCTTGCCGGTTACGCGGGTAAGCACCTTGCGGGCGGCCTCGATCTGGTTCGAGGTGATGCGGTGCGGCGTCGTAGCCTTGAGGCCGTGAGAACCGAAGGCGAGGGTAACGCCGCGGGTGTCTGGACGCGCGAGCTTCTCCGGAGACTTGCGTCCGGTCTGCCACTTGCGGTGCTTTACTTTCTTGGGAAACAGCATAGGCAAAAGATATTATGCGGTACGCGGGCCGCGGGAAGGCGTGCGCGGAGCTGCGGCATCGGATACCGGCGCATCCATAGAGAACTGGTCGCCGAGGTATACCCAGACCTTGATGCCGATAACGCCGTATGGGAGGTGCGCCTCCTGGTGAGCATAGTCGATGTTCGCGCGGAACGTCTGGAGCGGGATGCGGCCGCGCTTGATAGCTTCCGTGCGCGACATATCTGCGCCGTTGAGACGGCCGGAGATTACGACGCGCACGCCGATGACATCGCGGGAAGCCATGACCTTCTCGACCGTAGACTTAAGCACGCGACGAAACGGCATGCGCTTCTCAAGGCCCTCGACCACCATCATGCCGACTACGGCTGCAGAAGTCTCCGGCTGGCGGATCTCCATGATATCGAGCTTTACCTGGCGTCCATGATTCGGCGCTGCCTTCTGAATGACCTGTGCGAGATCTTTGCGAAGCTTCGTCGCGTTCTCGCCTGAGCGGCCGATAACGAGGCCCGGACGCGCCGTATGAAGAATGATGCGAATCTCAGCCTGAGAGCGCTCGATCTCTATCTCTGCGATGTGCATGCCGCGAAGCTTCTTGGAAAGATAGGTGCGGATAGCGTGGTCGACCGCGAGGTTCTCGCGGAAGGTCTTCTTGTCGCCAGCGAACCAGCGGCTGCGCCAGTCGCGGATGACGCCGAGGCGGTGTGCGTAAGGATGTACGGTGTGAGTCATGGTAGTAAATAAGTCCTAGCTTAGGAGTTTGCAGCGTCGTTAGATGCGGATTCGTCCTTAAGGAATACGGAAATCTGGCTTTTGCGGCGTCGCACGGGCGCAGCACGGCCCATGGCGCGCGGACGATACTTCACGAGCATGCCGGCGCTGTCGACCGTGATGTTCTGGATACGGAGATCTTCCACCTTGGAACCCTGCGACGCAGCGTTCGCTGCTGCAGACGCAATGAGCTTGTGCACCGGAAGCGCCGCGCGCTTCGGAAGGAACGAAAGCTCGTTGAGAGCCTGCTGCACCTTCTTCCCCTTGACCATATCGGTCACGAGGCGGACTTTGCGCGGCGGCTGGTTGTGGCTAGCAAGGTGAGATTTCATGGTAGGTACGTAGGAAACAGGCTATTTCTTGGCAGCCGGTGCAGCTTTAGCAGCCTTTGCAGCAGCGATTTCGGCGTCCTTGCGCTTCTGTTCGAGCTCCTTCTGCATCTTTCCGCCGTGACGGACGAACTTCTTCGTAGGCGAGAACTCGCCCAGGCGGTGACCGACCATGTCTTCAGTAACGAGAACTTCGACGTGCTGCTTGCCGTTATGGACGCCGAAGGTGAATCCGACGAACTCCGGAGCGATCTGGCTTGCGCGCGCCCACGTCTTAATTACCCCCGCAGAGGAGGGTTTCTTGTCAGCCACCTTCTTCAGGAGCTTGACGTCCACATACGGGCCTTTCTTGAGTGATCGAGACATGTCGTAATTAAAAGCCCGCGCTAGGCGCGAGATAGGACTAATGTATAGGAAATAGAGGGCGGTGTCAAACCTTCGTAGGCGCTGCGGTATACTGAAGCCATATGGACTTACAGCACAAGCACTGGGCACTTATTTTTATAGGCATACTAGTAGCTGCCTTCGTTGCCGTGGCGGCATGGTATATGTTCGGAACCCGTACGGCTGTGGCGCCGGGAACAGAAACAGCTACTTCTACGCCCGAAACGGCTACGACGACCCCTGCTGCCGCCGCAGAGCCGTCTCACATAACGGAACACGGCCAGTATTACGATATCGACCTTGCCTACCCTTCCGCTACGCCGCTCGCGAGCGTGAGCGCAGAGGCAGATGCACGCGCCGTAGCGCGCATGAAGTCAGAGATGGAGCGTATAGCCGCGCAATTCAAGCAGAACGGCAACTTTGCAAATCTCACGGCTGAGGACGTCGAACTGCAGCGGCTTGATGAGCGGAAATATGCGCTCTCATCTGAATACCGCATTCACGCCAGTGCGAATACTGTCTCCTACGTCTTTCAGATTTACGAAGATACGCTCGGCGCTCACCCGAACGCCTACTTCCGCACTTTCACCTTCAATACCGAGACTGGCGAAGAACTTCCATTAGCAAGCATATTCGCCGACGGAACAGCGTACCTGGAAGTGCTCTCAGATATCGCCCGTGCGAAACTACCCGCCATCGTCGCAGCGCACGCGCACGTCGCTGAATCTGACGTAGATACAGACTACATCGCCGACGGCACAAAGCCTGCCCTTGAGAGCTTCCAGAGCTGGTATATCGACACTGGTACGCTCACCATCATCTTCCCTCCCTACCAGATCGGCCCGTACGCGCTCGGCACCATCGAGCTTCCTATCCCGCTTGCGCAGCTTTCTGAGAAGCTTGCGTCTCCGTATCGGCCATAGCGGCCGCGCGTTTGCGACGTATAAGGAAGCGAATCAGCCCAGCTGAAACCACAACGGCTGAAACGCCGGAAACAAGCACGCCAAGAGGAGCGCTGAAAAATATAAGCCATCCGAGAAGCCCGAGCAGCGAGAGCGTACCTCCTATATCAACACCCTCTATCATGCACGGAGCAGTTCCTGACTCATCTACCTGGCAGTGAAGGAGCGTCGCGATACCGCCTGCAAACAGAACAGGCAGGAGCGGGAGCAAGCCTATGACAACACCTGCGATCATGCCCCATACGCCGCGTCGTATAAGTGCGTCTTTTATTTTCATTGTGCGCATAGACCTATACTACAACCTTTTTATCCGCTGCCGTGCGTGCGCAGCAGGAGCGGCTATGTCATTATGAATACAGCATAGTTCCATAGGAGGTGAGCCATGAGTGGACTCTTTCACACGGGAATGACGGGCACGAATTCAGAAGGGCTCGCGACGCGCCTGAAGGAATGCGCAGAGGCGGCCGAGCGGAGTTTCCAAGCGTTCTCGGAGGAGGACCAGATGCTGTATCTTCTCTCGCAGGAGATCAGCTTCGTGGCAGGACAGAGCGGCCATTGCCGCGACTACGTCGCGCGGCGCCTTATGGCTAAGAGCCACGGTCCCAAGTTCGCCGAACGTATCCTCAACGATCCTGAATTGCGCAAGAAGATCGGACTCGACCGGCACTCGTGAAGCTCGGAATAGCAAAAGCCCCGCAGTACTGCGGGGCTTTTTGTTTCTTTACTAACGCTTCTTGCCGACTTTGCGGCGCGAGACGATGAAGACGTTCGAGTACTTCTTCGGCGTACGGGTCTTCTGGCCCTTGCCGGTCGGACGTCCCCAGAGGGACTTGGCACGGCGAAGGCCGCGGCCTTGGCGGCCTTCGCCGCCGCCATGCGGATGGTCGACCGGATTCATAGCCGTACCTCGTACGGTCGGTCGGATACCCTTCCAGCGTGAGCGGCCTGCCTTTCCGTAGTTGACGAGGCGGGACTCCTCGTTGCCCACAGCGCCTACCGAGGCGTAGCAGAGGTCGGAAACGCGGCGGACTTCCGTAGAAGGGAGCTTGAGCTGCGTGTAGCCGGCGTCATGCGCCACGACTTCAGCGTAGTTTCCGGCAGAGCGTACGAGGCGCGCGCCGGCGCCGAGCTTGAGCTCGATGTTGTAGACGAACGTGCCGGACGGGATCTTCCCGAGCGGGAGGCGGTTGCCGCGCTTCACGGGCGCATTCTCGCCCACCACGAACGTATCTCCGACTTTCGTGTCCTTAGGCGCAAGAACGTAGCGGCGCTCGCCGTCGGCGTACACGACGCGAGAGATGAAGCCCGTGCGGTACGGATCGTACTCGATGGTCTCGACGCGTGCCGGGATGTCCATCTTGTTGTACGTGAAATCGACATCGCGCAGGCGGCGCTTGTGGCCTCCGCCCTGATGGCGTACCGAGATGCGGCCGGCATTGTTGCGGCCTGCCTGGCGCTTCTTGCTCGAAAGGAGGCTCTTCATCGGCTTGTCGCCGGAAAGGAGCTTCTTGTAGTCGAGGGTCGTCATCTGACGGCGGCTCTTGGATGTTGGCTTGTAGGTTTTCATGATCTTCTCGTTACGAGCAAACTATGCGAAGGAAATGCTGTCGCCCTTCTTGAGGTACACGTACGCCTTGTGTCGGCGAGCGCGGGTGCCCACGCCGCGGCGCGTGCGCAGCGAAACGGTCTTTGCGGGGAGGTTCGCCATGCGGATCTTCACCGGCGTCACCTTGTAGAACTTCTCGATAGCGGCCGCCACTTCAGGCTTGGTAGCGTCAGCAGGAACCTGGAAGACGTATACGCCCTTCTCGGTGCCTATGAGCGCTTTCTCGGAGAACCACGGAGCCTTGAGCACCTGAGACAGGCGGCCGTCCTCGCGTGCGAGCGCTTTCTGCTTTGCCGGAGCGGCTGCAGGCGCCTTCGTATTCTTCTGCGCGGACTTCTGTGAACTGTTAGAAAAGAGTGCCATACGAATCTGGATTATGCGCCGAGGCGGTTAGCAAGCACCTGGAGCGACTCCTTCGGAGAAGCTATCACGAGGTACTTCTTGTTCATAAGGTCGACCGGGTTGAGGTTGCGCACCTCTTCAGTGATGACCGAACCGATGTTGCGCAAGGACTTCTCTGCTACGGCGTCCTTCTCTGCGAATGCGACGACTGCGGCATTCTTGCGCTTGGTCGCGAGCGCATCCTGGCCGGAAGCCTTAGCGATGGCGACGAGCGCGCCCTTCGCTTCCTTGGTTGCCGGCTTTTCGAAGCTGAGCGCCTCGACGAAGATGATTTCGCCATCGGCGAGCTTGCGCGAGAGTACCGACTTCAGCGCAGCAAGACGCATCTTGCGATTGATCTTCACTGAGTAGTCCTTCTCTGCGCGCGGACCGTGGGTCACGCCGCCGCCGACCCAGATCGGGGAACGGTTCGAGCCATGGCGCGCGCGGCCGGTACCCTTCTGCTTCCACGGCTTCTTGCCGCCGCCAGAAACTTCTCCGCGGAACTTGGTGTGCGCGATGCTCTGGCGCGCATTTGCCTGCATGCCGACGACGACCTGATGCACGAGGTCAGCGTTCCACTCCGCGCCGAAGATGTCAGCCGGGAGCGCAATAGTGCCATTCTCCTTCCCTGCCATGGTAAAGACCTTCGCCTCGAGCGAGCCTGCCGGAACAGCAGCCTTCTTCTCGGCCGGAGCCTTCTTTGCGACAGCTTTCTTGGCTGGCGCTTTCGCAGCAGCTTTTGCTGGTGCCTTCTTAGCGGTCGTGGTGGTTTTTGAAGTTGCCATAATATCTAAAGTTATGCGGCGATTATCTCGACCAAAGAGCCGCGCGCGCCCGGAACGGCGCCGGAAATGATGATCTCGCCCTTCTCTGCATCGATGTGCAGGACCTTGAGGTTCTTCACCGTTACGCGGTCATTTCCCATACGGCCGCCCATGCGCATTCCCTTCACGACGCGGCCGCCTGCGCGGCCGCCGCCGCCGATAGAACCCGGCTCGCGCTCAGAGTGCTTCTGACCGTGCGAACGGCGGCCGCCATGGAAGCCATGGCGCTTCACGACGCCCGCGAAGCCATGACCCTTCGAAGTACCGGCAACGGTGACGCCATCGCCCACCGCGAAGGTGTCGAGGCCAATTTCCGTACCGACTTCGTACTCGCCCGAGTTCTCGACGCGGAATTCTTTAAGCGTCTTAAAGGACTTGTCTTTGAGATGGCCGCGGACCGCCTTGGAAAGGCGCTCAGGCTTCTGATCGCCCGAACCGACCTGAACGGCGCTGTAGCCGTCTTTGCCGTCTGCAGACTTGACCTGCGTGACCGTAAGCGGCGCGGCTTTCAGCACCGTACCCGGCCATACGCGGCCCTCCTCATCGAAGAGCTGCGTCATGTGTGACTTCGTTGCAAGAAGGAATTTCATGTAGGTAAAAATAAATCGCGCTGCAACAGCGCGTTTCGCCCCACGGGCGTCCCGGCCATTGGTCCGGAGCCGAAGCTGCCGTACGTAGCGTTTCCAGCACTATACAGAAGTCGCCTGCGAAATGCAAATCCGGCCGCGATCGGGAGAAAAGCGAAAACCGTCCGATCAATTTCTTGGGACGGCTTCGCTGCCCCCTACCGGCTCAGGGCGGTGACACCACAGGGGTACTTCCGATCTTCTAATTCGCCCATCGGCTCAGTAAGAAAATCTGGTCGCCCAGGCCCTCATTGGTGGAGGATTGTCTCCAAGAGGCACCCACCACTGTATATGAGCCTGTGTAAAGGGAAAATGAACAGCTACGAGCTGAATATTATGGTGTTCTTGCCCGGACACAAGGAGGTGTCATACGTATACCCGCTCAAGCTTGCTGATTCAGGATGTATGACGAAGCGGTACGACGCGTCGTTCGTTACTGTCAGGTAGCCGTAGCTCTGCCCGCACACCGCGTTTGCGGTATCATTCTGCGGGTCCGTAGGCGTCTGAGACATGTATACGGTTCCGTTCGGGTTATCCCCGCGGACGTTGCTGCCCGTGAGTCCCGTTATGAATCCGTCTCCCATGCCGCTGTTGTCCCATCCGCCGTCTCCGCTGCCGGTTTCTACGTACGAAGGGTAGTGCCCGTAGTCGTTGTAGTAGAACTCGAGCGCCGTTTGGACCTGTTTCGCGTCAGAAACGCGACGTGCATCGCGCGCTTTTGCGCGTGCCGTGTTGAGGCTCGCGAGAACGACCGAAGAAAGCAAACCTATGATGGCGATTACTACCAGGAGCTCGATGAGAGTGAAGCCGCGGCGCTGCTTACTGCATAACGTTGCCATAGAAATATCTTATCATGTCAGGCTTTGCCTCAATGGAGAAAAAGAAAAACCGCCCACGTATGGGCGGTTTTTCTTGAGCGTTCGCTTAGACCATCTTCACGTCGATGGTGACACCGGACGGAAGGTTCAGGTTCGTCAGCGCCTCGATGATCTTCGGATTCGGCGAAAGAATATCGATGAGGCGCTTATGGATGCGCATCTCGAACTGCTCGCGCGCGTCCTTGTGGACGAACGTCGAGCGGTTCACGGTCCAGCGCTTGATCTCTGTGGGAAGCGGCACCGGGCCGACGATCTTGGCGTCGAAGCGGTTAGCCGTATCCATGATCTGCTTTACGGACAGGTCGAGGATCTTGTGCTCGTAGGCACGCACGCGGATGCGGAGCTTCGGCTCTGCAGCTTCAGCCGCCGCCTTTTTGGGCGCTGCCTTTTTTGTTGGGGTGGTAGCCATACGAGTGTAGTAAGCCCTCGGACTTAGGCGATGATCTTGGTTACCACGCCAGCGCCCACGGTGCGGCCGCCTTCGCGGACCGAGAAGCGGGTGTTGTCCTCAAGCGCGATAGGCGCGGTGAGCTTGACCTTGAAGGTCACGGTGTCGCCCGGCATGACCATTTCCTTGCCTTCCGGAAGCGTCACCTCGCCCGTCACGTCCGTCGTGCGGACGTAGAACTGCGGCTTGTAGCCCGAGAAGAACGGCGTGTGGCGTCCGCCCTCGTCCTTGCCGAGAACGTATACCTCGGCCTCGAACTCGGTGTGCGGGGTTACGGAACCTGGCTTCGCGAGCACCTGGCCGCGATGCACGTCTTCCTTCTTCGTGCCGCGCAGGAGGATACCGGCGTTGTCGCCAGCATGGCCTTCCTGGAGCTGCTTGTTGAACATCTCCACGCCGGTGACGGTCGTCTTCGCCGTCGGCTGGAGGCCGACGATCTCGATTTCCTCGCCGACCTTGACGATACCGCGTTCGATGCGGCCCGTGACCACGGTACCGCGGCCTTCGATCGAGAAGATGTCCTCGACCGGCATGAGGAACGGCTTGTCGAGCTCGCGCTCAGGAAGCTCGAAGTAGCTATCCATGGTGTCAGCGAGTTCCTTCACCTTCTGAGCCCACTCGTCGTCAGCGCTCGTAGCCTCAAGCGCCTTGAGACCGGAGCCCTTGATAACCGGCGTGTTCGCGCCGTCGAAGCCCTGCTGGGTAAGGAGGTCGCGGATCTCCTCTTCAACGAGGTCCACCATGTCCTTGTCGTCGACCATGTCTACCTTGTTGAGGAAGACGATCATCTTCGGCACACCCACCTGCTTTGCAAGAAGGATGTGCTCGCGGGTCTGCGGCATCGCGCCGTCAGTCGCGGCGACTACGAGCACTGCGCCGTCCATCTGGGCGGCACCCGTGATCATGTTCTTGATGTAGTCGGCGTGGCCCGGAGCGTCGATGTGCGCATAGTGGCGGTTCGGGGTCTCGTACTCCGAGTGGTGGAGCGAGATCGTGATACCGCGCGCCTTCTCTTCCGGCGCCTTGTCAATTGCGTCGATAGCCTCGGCGCGGGCAGAGTAGCCTGCATCCTTGTTGAGGTTGAGGACGTTGAGGATGGAAGCCGTGAGCGTAGTCTTACCATGGTCGACGTGACCGATGGTACCTACGTTCATGTGCGGCTTGCTGCGATCAAATTCAGCCATAACGTTTGTAAGATTACGTGTAACCTAGGAATAATTGTGCCCGCGAGCGCCCCCAGTACCGTTTCCGAAGGAACGATAAAAGGCGCCGAACGGAAATACCCGCGCAGCGCCTTTTGACCCTCCTTCTGCCCCTGCGGGCAGATCAAGAATAAAAAGAGCGCCGTTCTCGCGTTACCTATAACGTACCTGGTGCAAGGGCCGCCGTCAACTCTCTGCGGGATGCCTTATGGCGTGTTGCTGAGGACGTACACGAGCTGCCCGGTTTCGGCCCCGCTATAGAGGATCTTGCCGCACGTGCGGGCTGCAAGCGTCGAAGGGTCGGCATCGCCGTCCAGTATCTTGTCGAGCGCCTCGTACTGTTCTTGAGTAACGCCGCTCTGTATATACAGATTTACGCCTTCTGAGCTATACGTCGAACCGCACCGGCCCGGACCGCGGGTATCACGGTCGTTATCCAGACGCCATGCTTGGCTGCTGAAGGGCCAGGACGGTGCCTGCGGGAGATATTCTGAAAGGCCGTAGCTGGGGTTTGCTATGAGCGTTGAGATCGGCGCATTGCCGGGGACTTCACAATCGTCGCTCGTCCCTCCGGGGTCGTGCGGAAAGCCGCAGCTTCTGCTAAGTGAGAGCGCGTAAAACGCTGTGTACGCCTCCTGCAGGTCGGCCGCGACTGCCGTATACTGCGCCTTCTGTCGCGCGGAATTGAGCGAGGCGAGCACCACGCTCGAGAGCAGGCCGATGATCGCGATGACGACCAGGAGCTCGATGAGGGTGAAGCCGGCGCGGGAGGAGCGGAGATGAGCCATTACCTTCCATACTACCCCGAACTGACCCCCCCCCCCGAAACGGGGTGGGTGGACAAGAAAGAACTCTAGAGTTAACTCTAGAGTTCTTTCTTTGCACGTCAGGATGTACCCCTACTTCCTGCTCGCGATGATCTCCTGCGCCACGTTGCTCGGCACCACTTCGTAGTGGTCGAACTCCATGGTCATGGAGCCGCGTCCTTCCGTCATGGAACGGAGCGAGGTCGTGTAGCCGAACATCTCGGAGAGCGGCACCTTGGCGTGGATAGCCTTGTTCATGCCGCGGTCTTCCATGCCCTCGACCGCGCCGCGCTTTCCGGAAAGGTTGCCGGTGATATCGCCCATGAACTGCTCCGGCACGACGACCTCGACCTTCATGATCGGCTCGAGGATGACCGGCTTCGCCTTCTGCGCAGCCTCCTGGAATGCCTGGGAAGCGGCGATCTTGAAGGCGATTTCGGAAGAGTCCACCTCGTGGTACGAACCGTCGTACAGGTCGACGGAAACGTCCACGACCGGGTAGCCGGCGAGGATGCCGCGCGAGAGCGTCTCGCGGATACCCTTCTCGACTGCCGGGATGTATTCCTGCGGGATGACGCCGCCCTTGATGTTGTTGATGAACTCGAAGTGGTCTTCGCGGGTGGTGTTCTTCGGGAGCTTCTCCATCTCTTCCTCCGTGATCGGCTCGAGGTGCTTGACCTTGATCTTCACGTGGCCGTACTGTCCCTTGCCGCCCGTCTGCTTGATGTACTTATTGTCGACATCCGCGGCACCCATGATGGTCTCGCGGTAGGCCACCTGCGGCTTGCCGACGTTCGCCTCGACGTTGAACTCGCGCTTCATGCGGTCGACGAGAATCTCGAGGTGGAGCTCGCCCATGCCCGAGATGATGGTCTCGGCGGTCTCTTCGTCCGAAGACACGCGGAAGGTCGGGTCCTCATCGGCGAGCTTGCGCAGCGCAAGGCCCATCTTCTCCTGGTCGGCCTTGGTCTTCGGTTCGATGCGCAGCGACACCACCGGTTCAGGGAAGACGATCTGCTCGAGCACGATAGGGTTGGCCTCGTCGCAGAGGGTATGCGAGGTCTTCGTATCCTTGAGGCCCACCATGGCGGCGATCTCTCCGGCGAATACCTGTTCCACCTCTTCGCGCTTGTCAGCCTGCAGGCGCACGATGCGGCCGACGCGCTCGCGCGTTCCGGTCGAGGAGTTGTATACGTACGAACCGGCGGTGACGGAACCCGCATAGACGCGGAAGAAGGTCAGCGCGCCCACGAACGGGTCGGTCTGGAGCTTGAAGGCGAGCGCGGTGAACGGCTCGTCATCGCTCGCGTGGCGCTCGATAGGCTCTTCGGTCTTCGGGTTGATGCCGGTAACCGGCGGGAGGTCGAGCGGGCTCGGAAGGTAGTCGACGACGGCGTCGAGCACGAGCTGCACGCCCTTGTTCTTGAGGGAGGAACCGGTGTAGACGGGGAAAATCTCGTTGGCGATGACCGCCTTGCGCATGAGCTCCTTGAGCTTCTCGAGCGGCGGCTCGTTGCCTTCCAGGTACGCGTTCATGGCTTCCTCGTCCTGCGTGACGATGCGCTCGATGAGATCCGCGCGCTGCGCTTCAGCCTCGGCGCGGTACTGCTCAGGAACTTCGCCCTCTTCCACGATCTCGCCCATAGGACCGGAGAAGGTGTACGCCTTCATGGAGAGAAGGTCGATGAGGCCCTCGAACTCGCTCTCAGCGCCCATCGGGAGCTGCGCGCGGATGGCCTTCGGAGAAAGGCGGTCGAGTATCGACTTGTACGAGTTCTCGAAGGAGGCGCCGGTACGGTCGAGCTTGTTGATGAAGCAGATGCGCGGCACCATGGCCTCGTCGGCATAGCGCCAGTTCGTCTCTGACTGCGGCTCCACGCCGGCCACGCCGTCGAATACGACGATCGCGCCGTCGAGAACGCGCAGCGAGCGCTTCACCTCTGCGGTGAAGTCGATGTGCCCCGGCGTATCGATGACGTTGAAGCGATATTTCTTAGAAAGATCCTTCTTGTCAGGTTCGCCCGTCTTCGACCAGAAGCAGGTGATGGCGGCGGCGGTGATGGTGATGCCGCGCTCGCGCTCCTGTTCCATCCAGTCGGTCGTAGCCTCTCCTTCATGCACCTCGCCGATCTTGTGCTGAGAGCCTGTATAGAAGAGGACGCGTTCGGACGTCGTCGTCTTGCCGGCGTCGACGTGGGCGACGATGCCGAAGTTGCGCACCTTTTCGAGTGGATAATCGCGTTTCATAGCGTGAATAAGTGGTGAATGCAAGAAGCACTCAAGGTAAATAAAGTAAAAAGCCCGCCGAAGCGTTGTCTATAGAATACGGTCTCGGAAGGCAAATAGCAAGAAACCCGCGGGCCGGTACGGTGTACGGGGCGCGGGTTCCTGGTGAGCTCACGGGCGAGCTCGCGCGAAAAAGAGAAAAAGTGCGAAGAACGCGATCATGGCGGTGAAGATAATGAACGTCTTCCACCCTGACCATGATGTATCTGATTCGCCGGCTGCATCCGGCGGAACGGACTTGCTGGCCATGATTTCCTCCCTGGCTGATGGCTCCTATTTCATTTAAGCATCATCTTCTCTTCATAAACCTTGTTTTCAACAGAAAATCAAGCCTGATCCGAGAACGGCTTCTCGAAATGCTGGTAATCTGGGTATTCCTTTCGCTCTCCGAGCCAGTTCCAGCCATGCTTCTTGAATCGCGCGGTAGCGCGAGACTCAGGAGTGAGCGTGCCAGGGGCATCTAGGCTGTATGCCGCGCGCGCAGGATAGACTTTTCCATCCCGCGCGTAGTAGGGGTTCTGCAGCGGGTTTATGTCTATTGCGAGGCCGTAGCTATGATTCGAGACACGGTCGGTCCCCATGATCTTCCGATAGTTGAAGGCCGAGGTATTGTTGGCCTCCATCGAAAGCGTGTCATCCCAGTGATAGGCGGCGACAGGGATGACTGAATGTATAGGGAACAGGTCGTCGCGCAGGTTCTCGAATATTTCCTGCACTTCGCGGGCAACACGTGCGTGCGTGACCAATTGGCCGATGCGCTCGCGACCGTCAAATGAGAGATACGGGACGTCAAAAAGCGCCAAGGTACGGCGTATGTCTTCAGGGACGGCTATCCCTGCAAGCGCATCTTCGAGAGAATCGAATCGGGTCTGGGGCGGCATAGCGGTTCAGTACTACTATACAAAAAGAAATGCCTGGCCGCGTAGCGGCCAGGCACAAAGGGTATCACTTCGAATTCTGCGGAAGCCGCCGCAGCACGGTCGGTCGGCCGTTTCCGTCCCGCAGCTGGTCGCTTACCACCTTCTGGAGCGGCTCGACCCTGACGCAGCGCGGAGCGGCGATGCTCGCGTGCACGCACTCCCGTTCGTTCACCATGATGACGACATGCCGGCCCTTGCCTTCCGTCCAGAACAGCAGGTCGCCCCGTTTAAGGCCGTACAGCCGCGAAGGAATGTCGAGCCGTTCGCCCAGGCCATGGCTTTTCGATTGCGGGATGCAGTCGCGCGGGATGACGATGCCGCATGCAGCGAGCGCCTGCTGAAGGAGTCCGGAACAATCGATGCGCGAACTCTTCCATCCCCAGCCGTACGGCATACCCACGAACATGAGCGCCACGGCGACGAAGTCCTTCTCATGCTCTCCGATCGGCATGAGCTGATCGAGGAATACCCATCCGTTCAAGTCAGGAATGCATGCCATGTCGCCTTCCGGCGACTTCTGGAGCGCCCCGACCTGCACGAGCGAGTTCATCGCGAGCACGGTCTGCGACCGGTCTTTGAAGGACGGCTCGGCATATACGGCAGCCTGCGGCACGCGGACGCGGTGCGTAGGCGCGCTATTGTACAGGCCGAGATCCTTGCGCGCGACGTATCCTTCGTAGCCGTCCAGGTCTGCACGCACGCGCGCAAAGCGCCCCTTCTGTCTCAAGATATCGACCGTACCGCCGTAGAGGCACTGCGTATCTACGCGCGCCTTCGCGCCCGTACCGTCGAGCAGGTCGGTCGCCGGAACGATGACCCGCCGCTTCACACCTTCTTGCAAGAGAATATTCATGAGGGCCTCCCTAATATCCGTAGCGGAGTGTACGCCTAAACGAAGACAAAAGAAAGCCGCGGCGCAGCCGCGGCTTTCTTCGCACAAAAGAGGCTCTTACCAGGCGAAGTGGGCGAAGGCCTTGTTGGCGTCGGCCATGCGGTGCATGTCGTCCTTCTTCTTGATGGCTGCGCCCTCGTTGTTGACGGCGAGCATGATCTCGTCGGCGAGCTTCTGCGCCATCGGCTTGCCCTTCTTGGCACGCGCGGCGTTGATGAGCCAGCGGTACGCGAGGCTGATGCGGCGCTGCTGCGGCACCTCGCGCGGCACCTGGTAGTTGGCACCGCCGACACGGCGGGAACGCACCTCCATGAGCGGGGAAACGTTGCGGATGGCGGTCTCGAAGGTCTCGAGCGCGTCTACCTCGCTGTCCTTGCCGATGATATCGAGCGCATCATAGACGATAGCGCGGGCAGTATCCTTCTTGCCGTCCCACATGACGGTATTGA
>CAYOKK010000011.1:0-23058 GCA_964404565.1 uncultured Candidatus Saccharibacteria bacterium | reverse complement strand
GCTGGTACAATAGGCACATGACGCAGGCAGATGCGCTTTCCATACTTACGACCGGCGCGAACGTATTCCTCACAGGAGAGCCAGGAAGCGGCAAGACGCATACCATAAACGAGTTCGTCGCCTGGCTGCGCGCGCGCGGCATAGAGCCGGCGGTGACCGCCTCCACAGGTATCGCCGCGACGCACATACACGGCATGACCATCCACTCCTGGAGCGGAATCGGCATCAAGGACTCGCTTTCTGCGGCAGATATCGATGCCATCGCCTCAAAGGAACATGTCGCGCGCCGCATCCAGAAGACATCGACGCTTATCATCGACGAGGTCTCGATGCTCTCTGCGCCCGTGCTTTCCATGGTGGATGCCGTCTGCAGGGAAGTGAAGCGCGCCGACCTGCCGTTCGGCGGCATACAGGTCGTGCTGGTCGGCGATTTCTTCCAGCTCCCGCCCGTCGGCAGAGGTTCCGACCGCCCCGCCTTTGCCTTCGAGTCGCAGACCTGGCGCGACCTGAATCCGATAACCTGCTATCTCACCGAGCAGCACCGCCAAGAGGATACGCGCTTCCTTTCCGTACTCTCTTCAATACGCGCCGCTGATCCCGACCCGACTACGGTTTCGGTCATTCTCTCACGCGAGGTAGAGCAAGAAGGGTTCGAGGAAGACGTGCCGCGGCTCTTCACGCACAATGTCGATGTCGACCGGCTGAACCAGGAAAAGCTTTCGCAGCTTCCGGGCGCGCCGAAGCGGTACGTCATGAACGGCACCGGCGCGCCGCCCCTGATAGAGGCGCTTAAGCGCGGCTGCCTCTCACCTGAACTGCTCGAACTCAAGGAGGGCGCGGTCGTGATGGGTACGAAGAATATTCCCGCACTCGGGCTGGCAAACGGCACGCTCGGGACGGTAGTCGCGTTTGAGCGAGGCACCGGGTACCCCATCATTGAAACGCATGACGGACGCACGCTCACGGTCGCTCCCGTCGAATGGGCGGTCGAAGAAGGCGGGAAGGCGCGCGCGAAGATCATGCAGGTTCCGCTTCGCCTGGCATGGGCCATCACCATCCATAAAAGCCAAGGCATGAGCATGGATGCCGCTGCCATAGACCTCTCGCGCGCCTTCGAGTACGGGCAAGGATACGTCGCGCTCTCGCGCGTCCGATCGCTTGCCGGCCTTCACCTGCTCGGCTGGAGCGAACAGGCGCTGGTCATCCATCCGCTGGTCGTCGCCCACGACGAGGCGTTCCGAGGCGCTTCAGAAGAAGCGCAGAAAGCGTTCGCCACGCTCGATGCTTCAGGCGAGCGGCTCGAGCTCGAGAAGAACTTCGTAAAGATGTCGGGCGGGGAATGGGAGGTAGCGGACGGCGCGCACGCAAAGCCGCGCAAGAAGAAGGCGTCGACCTATGACGAGACGATGCGCCTCTTGGAAGAAGGAAAGTCGCTTGAGGAGATAGTTCAAGAGCGGGGCCTTACGTTCGGCACCATATGCGGCCATGCAGAGAAGCTGGTACAGGGCGGAAGTCTTTCCCGCGAAAAGCTGCACGAGCGCATCCCTGAACCGCTTACCGCCGACCTGCCGCGCATACATGATGCGTTCCGCGTGCACGGCAGCGAGCACCTGACGCCGATCCATGGGTTCTTGGAGGGCAGCGTCAGCTTCGATGATCTCCGGCTGGCACGCATCCTGTACGAAGGCTGAGCCCTTCATCTGCGCTTTACGCAGCATTTGATACGAATCTCCCATGAGGGAAGTGATATATGCGATCGTCGTAACGATCGCCATAGTCGGCGTAGGCGCGTGGCTCTTGCATAGCCATGCCGTCCAAGAAAGCGAGCAGGCAGCGGCTGTCGCCGGGGCTGATTTAGGGTATGGCGAATTCGTCACACCCTTGGGCGGCTCAGTAGAGGGACTCGTCACCATCGAAGGAACCGCAGTCATGGACACCTCGACCGGGTATCCGGCCGTTCCGTACATCCGCTACGTGGAGAACGATGGCGATACCGCTACGAAGCAGCTCATTTTCGCCGACGAGCGCGGCTGCCTCCCTGGAGCGGGCGACATTCCGTGCGTACCGACGTATCCTGCCGCTGCCGCGTACCCCGAGCTCGCGACCGGGCAGAAGATCCGCGTGAGCGGATATATCCGCGCGAACCGCCTTCTTATCACGGAGCTGAGCAGGGAAGAACCCTAGAGGTAATTCTAGAGTTCCTGATGGTATATACTGGAATGTATGACGCGCTTCGGCTGGATGCTCGCCCTGTCGCTCCTCGTTCTCTGCATACTGAGCGGCACCTTCCTGGCGTGGCATTCGCTGAACGCCTCGCGCGCAGGATCGGCGCCCGCAGCCGAGGCGGAGACGCCTCGCTCGACTCCCCTGGTAGATCCGTCCGCCCTCTCTATCTTCACGAGCGGGGAATACGGCTTCTCTTTCTTCTATCCTGCGGGCGCCGAGGTGGTCGACACCTTCTCGACGACGACCGGCACCGCATATCCGTGGCGCGTGCAGGCGGTCGGCACCGGCACGCCCGTCGTGCGCATCAAAGCGCCGTACGGCACGCTGCAGGTCGGCGTGAGTACTGACCCAGAAGCGCGGGAGGCATGCACCGAAGCTGCGCCTGCCGAAGAAGCGCTCGGGCCGTTTACGGCCGGCGATACAGAGTGGCAGGCATTCTCCTTCACGAAGCTCGGTACCGACAACGAACAGAAGGTTACCAGCTACCGTACGCTCCGCGACGGTACCTGCATCACCTTCGAAGTAGCTACGCCGTACCCGGAAGCGGCGCCGCGCCCCGGCTACTCAGTTTCTGACAGTATTAGCAGCTTTACCTTCGCGAATTAAGTATGAAATTGTTCTTCCACTGGCTTCTTGCGGCGATCGCTATCGGCATTGCCGCGTACCTCATCCCGAGCGTGAGCGTAACGCCGCTCGGCGCGCTCGTACTGGCAATCGTCCTGGGCATCATCAACGCCTTTATCCGCCCTATTATATTCGTCCTCACGCTTCCGATCACTATTATTACGCTCGGCCTCTTCTCTCTTGTCATCAACGCAGCGCTGATTCTCCTTGCCGACCTTATCGTGCCAGGATTCGATGTAGGGGGCTTCTGGTCTGCGCTCCTGTTCGCCATCGTGCTCTTCCTCATAAACGCCTTTTTCCACGCAGCAGAGAGCCGTTCGTAAGATAGGCGCGCCCGGCCGAGCTATACTGATACGTAATGGCATTCGAAGGCCCGGCGCAGCCCGTTACCACTCCTGAAGAAGAGCTCGCCCTTCTGCGCGAACAGATCGCGCAGAAGGAACGTGAGCTCGCCTCGCTCAAAGAGTCTCGTCCGCGCGAGGAGGTCGCGCACGAGCGCATCGTGCATCACCGCGAGCACGGCCATGCGGCGCTTGCGCCCGAGTACGCGCTTTCTTCGGAAGAAGCGCACGCGCTCTCTCTAGACCTTGACCCGGAGAGCGACGACGAGACCATACAGGAACTTCGCGGAATCATGGAGCAGAAAGGCATCAAGAACGCCTTCGCCGTGCTCGAGAAGCTCAACTCGCCGCACCTAGAAGACGATTTCCACCGCTTCCTGGTGCAGTATCTTGTCTCTGGGATGCCGCTGCAGGGCTTTTCTGAGAAGCAGCCTGCGTGGCGCGCGCTCCATATGACGCTCTACGAGATCGCGCTGCCTGAAGTCACGCGCGGCGACGAGAGCGCCGCAAAGCCGCTCAAGGAGCTGCTTTCGGCTATGGAGCAGTTCTATTCCGGCATGTTCGCCGTCGAGCATGCAAAAGCTTCAGAACCTGCATACTTCACGCTCGAGCTTGCCGTACCGGTCGACCGCGCGCACCTCATGTTCTATGCCGCCGTGCCGAACTCCCGCCGCGACCTCTTCGAGAAGCAGGTGCTCGCTATCTTCCCGAACGCGCAGCTCGGCGTGCAGCCGAACGATTACAACGTATTCGTGCAAGACGGCGCGAGCGCGGCATCTGTCGCATCGCTCGCGCATCCTGCGGCGCTCCCGCTCAAGGAGTATGGAGAGTTCGACTATGATCCGCTCAACTCGCTCCTGAACGCCTTCGCGAAAATCGCGCCGGAAGATGAGGGAGCGTCGCTGCAGATCATCATAAAGCCCGAAGGCGACCGGCACGGAAAGCACGTTCACCGCGTACTCGACCTGCTGCGCAAGGGCGACGATGCGCATGAGGCGCTGCGGCTTTCAGAATCGTTTCTCGGGGAAGCGCTGAAGGACATCGGCACGACCTTTTTCAAGAAGAACTCCGAGATAGAAGAAGCGCGCGCGAAGCGACGCGAGCGCAACGCAAACCAGATGCAGATCGAGCAGGTAGAGCGGAAGCTTTCGACGCCTATCGTTTCCGTAAACCTGCGTTTTGCCGCTTCCTCGCGCGATGCGCACCGTACCGAGCAGATTCTCGGCGAGTTCGAAGCTTCCTTCCACCAGTTCGAGAACCCGTCAGGCAACAGGCTTGTGTGGCACCGCGTCGCCAAGGGAGCGCTGCGCCGGCTATTCCATGATTTCAGCTTCCGCCTCTTCGAAGCGCGCGCCGAGCTTCCGCTTTCGCTGCGCGAGCTCACGACTCTCTACCATTTTCCGCCGCGCGGCATCGCGTCTTCGCCGCACCTCAAGCAGGCGCGCTTTGCCTCTGCGGCTGCGCCTCTGGACCTTCCGCGCGAGGGCATACAGCTCGGTACGAATACGTTCCGCGGGCAGACGGTACCGGTGAAGATCGCGCCGGAAGACCGCCTGCGCCACCTGTATGTGGTCGGTCAGACCGGTACCGGCAAGTCCGGCTTCCTGCGCACGCTCATCGAGCAGGACATCAAGGCAGGCAACGGCGTCTGCTTCATCGATCCGCACGGCAACGACATCCTCGACGTGCTCGCGAGCGTTCCGCCGGAACGATACGAGGACGTCATCTACTTCGATCCGGCAGAGATCAGCCGCCCGTTCGGCCTCAACCTGCTCGAGTATGATCCGGCACATCCCGAACAGAAGACATTCATCGTGAATGAGCTGCTCGCTATCTTCCGCCGCCTCTACGGCGACGTGCCGGAGAGCATGGGCCCGGCATTCGAGCAGTACTTCCGCAACGCGACGCTGCTCGTCATGGAAGATCCGGCAAGCGGCTCGACGCTCATGGATATCGGCCGCGTGCTTTCCAACAGCGCCTTCCGCAACCTAAAGCTCGCGCGCTCGAACAACCCTATCGTCAACCAGTTCTGGAACGAGATTGCGACGAAGGCAGGCGGGGATGCTGCCCTTGAGAACATCGTTCCGTACATCACCAACAAGTTCGACGACTTCACCGCCAACGACTTCATGCGGCCGATCATCGGGCAGCAGCACTCGTCCTTCAATTTCCGCGACGTCATAGATTCGAAGAAGATACTGCTCGTGAACCTTTCCAAAGGGCGTCTCGGCGAGCGTAATGCGAACCTGCTCGGCCTCATACTCGTCGGCAAGCTCTTCATGGCGGCGCTCTCGCGTGCTGACGATCCGCGCGCAACGTTCCCGCCGTTCTACCTCTATATCGATGAGTTCCAGAACATCACCACCGATTCCATCCCGGGCATACTCTCGGAGGCGCGAAAGTACAAGCTCTCGCTCACGGTCGCGCACCAGTTCCTCGCGCAGCTCGACGAGAAGGTACAGGACGCCGTATTCGGCAACGTAGGCTCCATGGCTGTCTTCCGTGTCGGCCAAGATGATGGGGAATTCTTCGGGAAACAGTTCGCGCCTGACTTTGACGCCCGCGACTTTACCAATATCGAGAACCGCAACGCCTACGTGCGCATCCTTGCGAACGGCGTCCCGCAGAAGCCGTTCAACATCCATACGCTTGATCTGGCCGAGGGCAATCCTTCCCAAGTCGACGACCTTAGGCAGCTTTCATACCTAACCTACGGCCGCGACCGTGCTACAGTTGAGGAGACTATTAAGCAGCGCTATCTTTCCTAACCATTCCTGACCTATGGCCTTCGGAAAATTCTTCGGTAAGAGCAAGGTTGACTTCCCGCCCGGTAGCAAGAAGAAGGGTGTAGAGGAGGAGTATGTACCGGCAGAGAAGCCTGAAACTCTTCCTAACGGCATAGCGCATGAAGCTCCCGAAGAGCTAGAGGCATCTATCAGCGCCTATATAACCGCCTGGAACCAGTATGCCGCCGAGCACAACGTTTTCATTTCCGAAGAGAAGCAGGCGTTATGGAAGGCTGCTAAAGAAGCAAAGGACCTTTCTGACGAGCTCCATGCGACAGAGAATCCTATGGAAAAAAACAAGCGCGAAGCGGAACTGGTCGCGAAGATTGAAGAGATACGCGGTCCGCTCTCTCAAGCCTTGGAGGAGCGTATAGAAAAGAATGCAGATAGGCTCTCCGCAGAAACTCCAGACGGACAGGCTCCGGAGAAAGACGAGTCGCAGGATCCGGCAAAAGCGACACCGAAAGAGAATAAAGAGAACATGCGCGCTTCGGTTTCTGAGATCGAGAATATTTCCGGTACGGGCACGCCGAAGGGTTGGGAGAAGCTAGAGGAGCAGGCGCCTGCAGAGCGTGCGGCGATGGACGCCGCTGAAGCAGCGTACCTTGAGAAATATAAAGAATACTATCGCCAGAAAGGCGCGAAGGAGAGCAAGGAGCCAGAAGATCTTCTGCAGCTCAAGGATGAATTTGATAAAGCACGCATCGCCTACGGCGCGGCGCTTACAAACAGTGCAAAGTCACGCCTCGAAGAACGAGGAATGAAGTCGGGCGTAGAAGGTCCGAAGAAAAACTATACGAAGAAAGACGTGCTGGAACGTTATAACAAGCTCGTGCGCTACAACGCGATCATAAAGCCGGCTGCTGAGAAGCGGTACGAAGCGCGCCTTGAAGCGCTCGGCTCGCGAGAGCGGGGAATGGTTATGAAAAGCCTGGCATTCGTCGCGCAGCAGAACAAGAAGCTTGAAGACCGCTTCGGAAAGAATGGCGCGCGCGTCGTCCGCGCAGGTGCAGTAAGCCTCGGTGTTGCTGGCGTAGCCGCATTCGGAACCGCTGGCCTGTTAGGCGCGCTCGGCCTCGGCGCGACACGCTTCGGCTGGTCGCTTGCGCGCACGTTCGCGAGCGCCGGAGTTGCAGAAGCTACCGCACAGGCCTACGCAAAAACGCTCGGAAAGAAGAAGCAGGGGAAAGCAGCCAAAAACCTTACGACAGAAGGCCGCCACGGGGATGATACGCTCGAGATCAGCGAACTTGAAACGTACGACCTTAATCGCATGAAGCTCCTCAAGCGTGCCGACCAGCGGACGCTCGAAAAGGAAAAGATGCGTATTCGTGCAGGCATGGCGCTTCTCCTCGGTGCAGGCAGTACGGCAGCCAGCATGCTTTCAGAACTCCCGAGCAGCGCCGAGGGCGCGCATGACCTTGCGCAGGCTGCGGGTAATGCGCCTGTAGACGAACATATTGCGTCGTCTTCAACAAGCATTTCTCATGACGCTATTCCGACTCCAGCAGGCACTTCTCCTATGCCAGAAACGCTGCATATGGCCGAAGGCGCGACTATTCACGAGCCAGGAGAGGGAACCGACCGGCTCTTTGCCGACCTAAAGGCGAACATCGAACAGAACGGGCTTTTCAAAGGGCAAGAGTCGCCGGCACTCAAGCACTTCCTCGAGACCCATCCTGATACGCTTTCGCGCGAGATGGGCGACATATACGGAACACGCGGCATGGTGACGCATGCGGGCGACCAGTTCTTCGTCGACGAGCACCAGAACATCTACTTCCAGCCGAAGAGCGGCGCTGCCGAGATGTTCATAGAGAATAAGCCTGATGGCGCCGGCCACGGGTACACGATCCACCAAGATTTCACCGGTCAGCCGCTCGCACCCGCTCCTGAAGCACCAGCGCCCGCTCCAGAGCAGGCTCTAGAGCAGACGCCTGCGGCAGAGCCACAGCAGGTTCCGGTTACGCCTTCCCCAGAGACTGCAACTCCGACGCAGGAAGCGCCTGCCGCTGCCGAAGCTGCGCCGACGGCAGGCCTGGCAGCACCTTCTGAGAGCGTACCGCCTTCTGCACCGGCAGAATCTGATGCGTTTCCGCGGAACCCGTATCTCACCACTCCGGATGAGACCGTGTATGCGCCTGAAACGGTTCCAGCCACGCCTTCTTCCGCTCCTGCGGACGCTGATGCGTTCCCTAAGAACCCCTACCTTACGCCCCCTGAAGAGGGCGTGCCTGCACCTGAAGCGCGAGTCGCTGAACCTTCCCCTGCGGCCGAATCAATAAGTACTCCTGAACCAACACGCTATGCGCTGGATGGTGATGGAAATAAGATTGCTATTCCTCCCGAAAGCGCATTTATATTTCATCCAGAGGGATATCCCGGTGTAGGACGAACAGAAGGTCTCATGTACCCAGAGGGCACTCCTGGCATGCCAGAGGTGCATACGGAAGGCATGATTCCTGCCGAAGATAGCGCATCTGTAGAGGCTCCCAGTGCTGAAACAGATACGTCTGGCGGCCTAGCCGCAGAACAGGTATCTCCAGAATCTCCTTCAGCGGCGGAAGTCATAACAAATTCAAATGGAGTGACGGTGCGTCCTAACGAGTTCCACCTCTATGGCGCGCCGGATCCGAATGTAAGCGGAAAGGAATCGCTTATCGCATATGGAAGGGCGCCGCTAACAGCTGAGGGGAAGAGCCAGTACATAGAGACTATTGCCAAGCTTGCCCAAGAGAATCCTGGCAAGACTATTTACTATCAGTCGCCGACCCCTTATTCAGTCGGTGGAAGCGAACAGCCGTGGATTGCGGCCGCACGCACTGAATCGGCAAGCGGCCCGGTGGTGTTTCCGGTAACGCCCGATCCTAGCCACCCTGAGCTGATAGGTGTTGTTCTAAACCCTGATATGTTTACCCGTCTTGTAAAGTAATCGCGTATGGCTCCTACCAAAACACTCTTTGACGCGCTCGGTCTTGAGGATCTGCTTCCTGAAGAGCAAGAGACTATCCTCCTCGACCTGAACTCGCTCATCATGAAAGGCTCGCTCGTGCGCCTCGCCGAGATGATGGATGAGAAGACGCGAGCTGACTTTGATGCGCTCATGAGCGGCGACCCGTCTGAAGACGATGTGCAGGCATTCTTAGAGGAACGCGTGCCAAATGCAGATATCGCCGTTGCAGATACCGTCAGGGAGCTGACGGATGATATACTGGCCGTAACCGGCACTAGCCAGGATTAACACATAACCATGAACACTATGCAGGTAACGTCTACGGGCATCGCGGTCGCCATCGCGGTAGTGGTGGCGATGGGCCTCCTCTTCTTCGGCCCGCGCATCTTTACGCCGTTCTCTTCACAGAACCCGCTCACCGCAACCACGACGAGCACGACCGCTTCGTCGACCGATACTGCATCGAACGCATCTATGGATTCTTCACTCTCTAACCCCGCACCTATCCCTAATCCGCTTCCGACTACGCTCACCGTGAGTGACACCGTGGAAGGCACCGGCGCTGAAGCGACGACCGGTTCGCAGGTAACCGTGAACTATGTCGGCATGCTTCCGGACGGCACGGTCTTCGACGCGAGCGCGGCACACGGCCAGCCCTTCACCTTCACCCTCGGTGCCGGCCAGGTCATTCAGGGCTGGGACCAGGGCATCGTCGGCATGAAGGTCGGCGGACAGCGCCGCCTTGTCATCCCGGCTGACCTCGCCTACGGGAACCAGGCGGTAGGCGGCGTCATTCCTGCAGGAGCTACGCTCATCTTCGATGTCGAGCTGGTGAATGTGCAGTAGTCAAAGAGTTGAACAAGTAAAAGAAAACCGCGCGAATGGCTTTGCCATTCGCGCGGTCGTATTTTAGATTGATTCCGCTCAGTGGGAGAGCGGCGGAAGAGGAGGATTGGCGCTGTCGTAGTCTTCCTCGTCATCCATGTAGGCCGGTGCAGGCGTCGAGACCGAATTGGCCGGAACGACCCACGAGGGGACCTTGCCGGTATGGTTCGTCGTCCGGACGTACGCGCCCATGGCGTGCACGCCGGGTCGCCGCGTCTTGCGATCCGAGAGATTCGAATTGGCGCAATAGCCGACCACGGATGCATTCGTGCTCGAATGCACGAGCGCCCCGGTAACGACGCCGTTGGCAGCGCCAGCGACTGCGCCATACGGGCCCATCTGAGCCCAGGTGCCGACATTGCCCGCATCGGCGCCGCCGGCAAGGCCGAGACCTCCCGAAAGACCCATGGCAACCGCGCCGACTGCTTCGGATTCTTCTGCCGAAGTCAATTGCTTGTCGGCGACCTCCTTCTTGCAGAAGTTGGCCTGCCGTTCGACAGTCGCCCAATCTTCGGTCGTCATCGGGCCGTAGTCCGGGTTCTTCCACGCGACGACCATCTGCATGGCGTCGCTGGAGTGGCCGTTGAACGGGCCCATGGAAGTGCAGCCGGCGAGCGAAGCGCCCGCGACGAGCGCGAGGGAGAGAATTTTGAACGTACGCATGAGTCGTCTCCTTCCTAAACCTAGTGTTGAAGAGCAGTGATTCCTAGAACATTTATATCACCTATATATAGTGCTGTCAAGGTTTACAGGCCGTGCTCTTGCTTGCGTAAAAAACGGCCTGATTATAAGCTTTTTTGATGAGTCCGATTGAATTTTCCATCCAGTCCCGAGATCCCAGTTCACGTGCGCGTACGGCCACGTTGAAGACGCCACATGGCACCATTCAGACGCCAGCCTTCGTGCCGGTCGGCACGAAGGCTGGCGTCAAGGGCGTCCTTCCGGCCGATCTCCGCAAATTGGGAGCTCAGGTCGTGCTTGCGAATACGTACCATCTCTATCTGCAGCCGGGAGAGAATACTGTCAAAGAAGCGGGAGGACTGGCCCAGTTCATGGGGTGGCAGGAAAAAGGCACAGGCTTGCCGACCATGACCGACTCCGGCGGTTTCCAGGTCTTTTCTCTGGGCGCTGCTTTCGGACGCACTATCACGAAGATTGCCAAAGGGGAAGAATCGGCACGCGACGAAGCCGAGCGCCAGCAGGGCATGGCAGTCTTTGATGAAGAGGTCGCGAGCCAGCACGGCCAGCTCGCGGTTATCGACGATGAGGGCGTGACCTTCACCTCGCACCTAGACGGCTCGCTCCACCGCTTTACGCCCGAGCGCTCGGTCGAGATACAGCACGCGCTCGGTGCGGATATGTTCTTCGCCTTCGATGAGTGTACGTCTCCTACAGAGCCGTACGAATATCAGCGCGAAGCTATGGAGCGCACGCACCGCTGGGCGGCGCGTTCCCTGAAGGCGCATAGGCAGAATCTCGATGCAGCGCGTACGCAGGCGATCTTCGGCATCGTGCAGGGTGGCCGGCATACTGACCTGCGTGCAGAGAGCGCCCGCGAGATAGCGTCGCTCGGCTTCGACGGCTTCGGCATCGGCGGCTCGTTCAGCAAGGAAGATATGCACGGCGCGCTGCAGGCGGCGATACCGGAGCTTCCGGAAGAGAAGCCCCGGCACTTCCTCGGCATCGGCGAGCCGGGCGATCTGCTCACCGGTATCAGCGAAGGAATGGATCTGTTTGATTGTGTCGCCGCAACGCGCATCGGCCGTCACGGCTCTATTTATACGAAGAGAGGGATACTCCACCTTAGGGGCGAGAAGTACCGCACCGACTATGGCCCGCTCGACCCTGAGACGCCGGTACCGGGAACGGAGACCTTCACCCGCGCGTACGCTTCGCACCTTGTCCGTGCTGGCGAAATGCTCGGCTCCATCATCTGCTCGATGCACAATCTCGGCTTCATCCTTCAGCTGGTAGACGGCGCGCGCGAGGCGATAGAGCAGGGCAGATTCGCTGAGTACCGCGATGAGTTTGTGCGGTCCTACTATGGGTAAGAAATGCGTAGGAAATAGAACGTAGGAGTGTAATAAGAAGAGCGCCCATGTGTGGGCGCTCAGTGCATGGAGGAATAGCCGTTATGCATTAGGAACAATATGTCTCGGCAGGATTCTTCTACAGCCGGGATACTGAACGGGCTGATAACCATCCGGCGACCTTCCTCTTTGAAAAGCAGTTTTTGGAAGAATGAAAACGGATCTTCAATATATATGAAGTCACCGTACTTTCCGTCCGTGCTGATACAGAGCGAAAGCTGAGTCTCAGTGCAAGACTCGTCCATGAGCTCCAGCAACACGGCGATACTCTCAAAGTGCCGTCTGCGGTACTCGGCCGCAAGGGAAAGAGGCGTGTAATAGCGCATAGGAACCCTCTTTTTGCTCTATATACAGCATACCCCATATACGCAAGGGCAAAAGCAGCGGATGTGCGTTATTGACAAAATAGAGCAAATGTACTACACTATTCTCTGGATTATTGAAAGGGGAATACACGTGCAAAAGCTCTTTTTCATCGGTGCGCTCATCGCTTCGACGCTCCTTCCTGCGGCTGCGAACGCCAGTTCCGGCTCGGGTACGGATGCCCGCTCGGTCACGATTTCGCGGACCTCCGCTGCGGCCTTCTGCAAGGCCTGGCGCAGCGATGCGGAAAACCGCGTCGACCGGCTCATCGGCACGGTCGCGGTGAACGAGGTCGGCGCTGCAATCGTCGACCGCGCAATTGGCGCAGAACTCGAAAACGAGCGCTTCTGCCGCCAGCTCGACATCGAGCACACCATCACGGGACTCCGGCCCGAGCGCAAGTAAGCGCACGTCCGAAGCCCATCGGCTCTCACGGCCGCCAGCCATCCTTACGATGCCTGGCGGCCTTTTCGTTCGGTAATGCGAACTTCACCTCAGCGCGGTACACTAGGGCGATATGCCGGAGAAAACGTCAGGATTCAAGATGCATACGCCGTACCCGCCGGCAGGCGACCAGCCGAAGGCTATCGAAGCGCTCACGAAAGGCGTCAAGAACGGGCTTACGCACCAGACGCTGCTCGGCGTAACCGGTTCAGGAAAGACGTATACAGCTGCGAACGTCATCAACAACATTCAGAAACCGACGCTCGTACTCGCGCACAACAAGACGCTCGCCGCGCAGCTTGCGCAGGAGTACCGCGAATTCTTTCCTGAGAATGCCGTCCACTACTTTGTCTCGTACTACGACTACTACCAGCCGGAAGCCTACATCGCGCACTCCGATACGTACATCGAGAAAGAAGCGCAGATCAATGCAGAGATCGACCGTCTGCGCCATGCGGCGACCCAGGCGCTCCTGACGCGCAAGGACGTCATCATCGTCGCGTCGGTTTCTGCTATTTACGGTCTCGGTTCTCCCGAGAATTACGAGAAAGTCCATCTCAAGCTCCAGGTCGGCGCGAAGGAGGACCGCGCATCGCTCATCCGCAAATTCATCAGCATTTATTTCGAACGTACGACCGCTGATCTTGAACCGGGAAAGGTGCGCGCCGTCGGCAACTCGCTCGAAGTGATGCCGGTGAACGAGCGCGCCGTATACCGCATCGCCTTCGATGCGGACTCCATCACGCGCATCGAATGCCTGGACCCAGTATCGCGCGCTCTCGTTTCGGAACCCGACAACCTCTTCGTCTTTCCCGCGAAGCACTTCGTGACGAGCGAAGATGAGCGCGAGCGCGCCCTTCAGGACATCCGTGCCGAGCTCGATGAGCAGCTCGAGGTATTCAAGCGAGAGGAGAAGCCGCTTGAGGCGGAACGCCTCAAGCGGCGCACCCTCCACGACATCGCGCTCATCCGGGAGCTCGGCTATACCAACGGCATCGAGAACTATTCCCGGCACTTCGACGGCCGCAAGCCCGGGGAAGCGCCGCACACGCTTCTTTCCTACTTCCCGCACAAGAAGGATGGCAGCGCCGATTTCCTGACCATTATCGACGAGTCGCACGTTACCGTCTCGCAGATCGGCGGCATGTACGCGGGCGACCGCTCGCGCAAGGACGTGCTCGTCGAGCACGGCTTCCGTCTGCCATCTGCACGCGATAACCGGCCGCTCACCTTCGAGGAGTTCGAGGCGCGCATCGGTCAGGTCATATTCACCTCGGCGACGCCGGGCGCATACGAGAAAGAGAAGAGCGTTCCTCCTGACGGGCAAGTCGCCGAGCAGATCATCCGCCCGACCGGCCTTGTCGATCCTGAGCTTACGGTGCGCCCGATCGCTGAAGGCGCGGGCGTCGGGGGAGACGTGCAGGTTCCTGAAGGCTATCGCGGCCAGATAGCGGATTTCATCGATGAGGCCGAGACGGTGATCGCGCGCGGCGGACGCGCGCTGGCCACCACCCTCACTAAGCAGATGGCCGAAGACCTCGCCTCGTTCCTGCGCGAGCGGGGCATGAAGGCCGAGTACCTGCATAGCGACGTGAAGACGATAGACCGCATCACCATCCTTACGGAGTTCCGCAAAGGCACCTTCGACATCCTCGTGGGTGTGAACCTTCTGCGCGAAGGGCTTGACCTGCCTGAGGTAGAGCTGGTCGGCATTCTTGATGCGGACAAGGAAGGATTCCTGCGCAGCGAAACCTCGCTCATCCAGACCATCGGCCGCGCCGCGCGCAACGTGCTCGGGCGCGTCATCCTCTACGCCGACGTGATGACCAACTCTCTTGAGCGCGCGATCTCAGAGACAGAGCGTCGCCGCACAATCCAGCTCGCGTACAACGAAGCGCACGGCATCACGCCGGCGACTATCAAGAAGGAGATCCGCGACATCGCCGAAAGCATGCGCAGCGAGCACGACAAGACGGTGCACGAGCTCCTTACTCTCGACGCGAAGCTATATAAAGATGATCCGAAGGGATTCATCAAGGAGAAGCGTCGTCAGATGGAAGAAGCCGTCGAGAATCTCGACTTTGAGACCGCCGCCATCCTGCGGGACGAGATCTATACCCTGGAGGGGAAGGATGTGCCCAAGAAATCTGTCCGGAAGAGCGCACGGGGCGGCCGAAAGCGCCCATAAGCACATGCTACGATACAGATAATGAGACTTCGCGTCCTTCTCTTTCTCCACCTCCTGCTGGCGCTCCTCATCCTTGCCGTATTCATCTTCGCTGCGGCAGAGACGTTCTGGTTGCAGTACGGAGCCTACGTTCCGCACACTATCTCACTGAGAGGCGCCGACGTGCCGTTATTGAATATCGCCTATGTTACCGGGGGACTGTTCATGGTACTTACCACGCTGGTCTTCATTCTGGTATACCTGACGTTCGATCATATTTTCATAAAGCCGGTCGAAGCGATCACCGCATCTATGAAGGCGTTTACCGGCTCGCAGACGTTCGCTCCGCTGCCGCGCATGACGCTGACCGCTCGAGAGATACAAGACCTTTCCCGCGTCTTCATCGAATTCACGAATGCGGTTGAGCTGGTTCATGAGCGCGATATGGAGATGTCGCGCATCAAGACCGACTTCATATCGACCGCTGCTCACCAGCTGCGTACGCCGCTCACAGGAATCCGCTGGGCGCTTGAAGCGCTGGCGAAGGATCCGCTCTCGGACTCACAGAAGCTCCTCGTCGATGACGCGGCAAACAAGAGCCGCGACCTTGTCGCCATTGTCGGGACTCTGTTGGACATATCGAGCATCGAATCTGGAAAGCACGTATACAAGTTCGAGCATATTCAGCTCGAGGATGTCGCAGCTCAGGTTGCGCACGATTTCGGGCACCAGGCGCAGGAAAGCAACGTCGCGCTTCAGTTCGAACCGCCCGCCCAGCCGCTCCCGCCGGTACGCGCCGATCGTCAACAGGTTAAGTGGGTTCTTAATAATCTCATAGAGAACGGCATACGGTATACGCCTCCTGGCGGTACGGTACGCGTGCAGATGGTCCAGGTGCCGGGCAGGATACAGGTGCTCGTACGTGATACGGGCATCGGCATCGCGGCAAAGGACAGGAACAATATCTTCGAGCGCTTTTACCGTGCCGAGAATGCCGTGGCGAAGGAAAATAAAGGGAACGGGCTCGGGCTCTACATTGCGCGCACCATCGCGACAGACCATGGCGGCGACCTTATGTTTGCAGCTAACGGCACCGGCCCCGGCACGACCTTTACCTTCTCGATTCCTACTGCATAACTCTGCACAATCGTGAATTGTGGTATATAGTTGCTATATGAGCGATCTGCCCTGCATTATGGTCGTCGAAGACGATCCTATTCTTAAGAACCTCCTCGGCCACACGCTTGCCGGAACCTATACCACCGTGTATGCCGGTACCGGAGACGAAGCTGTTGCCCTTTTTGAACAATACAAGCCGCGCCTGATACTCCTCGACCTTACGCTGCCGGGCGCAAAAGACGGATTCGCCGTCCTTGAGGAGCTGCGCAAGCGTCCGGACGAAGGAAGGACCGTGCCGGTCGTCGTCGTCTCGAACCTCGGAGAACAGACTGCAAAAGACCGCGTCATGCAGCTCGGCGCAAATGCGTATCTGGTGAAGGCGGAAGTCGACGTAGATGAGATAGTGGCAAAAGTACGGGAGTTCGTATCTGCATAGCGAGGACTCGCCTCGGCTGGCTCGCCGCCCTAAATCCCGGTATACTGGTTCTGTACCTGTCCCGCCGCGGGCAGGTTTCGGGCGTATCCTCCGTTCTCGCGGCGTTTCATTTTCATGGCAAAGGAATCTTCCTCAAAAAAGGCGCACGAGCAGCATACCGGCGAAGACTGGATCCGGGTGAAAGGCGCGCGTACGCACAACCTTAAGAACCTCTCGGTAGATTTGCCGCGGGGCGTGATGACCGTACTCACCGGACTTTCCGGCTCAGGGAAGTCGTCGCTCGCATTTGATACGATCTTCGCCGAAGGCCAGCGCCGGTACGTTGAATCGCTCTCAGCGTACGCGCGCCAGTTCCTGAACCAGATGCAGAAGCCGGATGTGGACGAGATCACCGGCCTCTCGCCGGCCATTTCCATAGACCAGAAGAGCCGCTCGAACAACCCGCGCTCGACTGTCGCGACCGTGACCGAGATTTACGATTACCTCCGTGTCTTGTATGCGCGCGCAGGACAGCCGTACTGCGTGAACCACGACGTCCCGATATCGAGGCTTTCCAAAGAAGAGATGATCCGCATGGTATGGGACCGCGTACGCGCGAAGACCGATACGGCTGCGCCTGCCGGAAAGACGGAGGAAGGCCAGAAGCGCGCTGAGTCAGCGAAAGAGAACGTCATGGGCGTGGAGTTCGACCGTTCGCAGGTCGTCATCTATGCGCCGGTCGTCGTCGGCCGCAAGGGCGAGTACTACCAGCTCCTCTATGACCTCCTTGGCAAGGGGTATGAGCGCGTGCTTGTCGACGGCGTCGAGCATTCTCTGCGCGAGAAGATCGCGCTCGACCGTAACAAGCGGCACGATATAGATGCGATCGTAGATTCCATCTTCGTGACGGAGTTCCTGCGCAATCCGGACGGCGCGCGGGAGCGCCTCTCCGAGGCGCTCGAACTCGCGCTCAAAGAGGCGGACGGTCTCGTGAAGATAAAGCACGCTGACGGAACCTTTGAGACGCTCTCTTCGAAATTCATCTGTCCTGACGACGGCATGTCATTCCCGGAAGTAGAGCCGCGCCTTTTCTCGTTCAACAGTCCGTACGGCGCGTGCCCCAACTGCAATGGCCTGGGAACCAAGTCGTTTTTCTCTGACGAGCCGTGCCCGGTCTGCGAGGGGAAGCGTCTTCGTCCTGAAGCGCTGCGAGTGTACCTGAAGGCAAAGAGCGCGAAGCTGAACGAGACGAAGCTCGGTTCGAATATCGTAGACTTTACCGCGCTTTCCATCCGCGATGCGCGTGACTTCCTCGACGATATCGAGCTGACTGAATTCCGTGCCGAGATAGCGCAGCCGATCATCCGCGAGATCACGAGCCGCCTCGACTTCATGCTGAATGTCGGCCTTGATTACCTTACGCTCAACCGTTCGGCAGCGACCCTTTCAGGCGGCGAATCCCAGCGTATCCGGCTCGCATCGCAGCTCGGTACGGGACTCGTGGGCGCCCTCTATGTGCTCGACGAGCCGACTATCGGCCTGCACCAGCGCGATAACGACCGCCTCATCAAGACCCTGCTTACTCTCAAGGAGCTCGGCAATACCATTCTCGTCGTCGAGCATGACGAGGACACCATTTATTCAGCCGATTACCTCGTGGATGTAGGTCCGGGCGCGGGAACGCACGGCGGAAACGTCGTCGTATCAGGCTGGCTCGACGATCTGCTGACTGCGCCAAAGAACGAAAGCGGATCCTCGACCCTCGCGTACCTGCGGGAAGAGACGGAAATCCCTATTCCCGAAGAACGGCGTACCGGCGAGAAAGGATCGATCAAGATCCGCGGCGCGAACCTGCACAACATCCATAACCAGAATATCGACGTGCCGCTCGGCAAGCTGGTCTGCATTACCGGCGTCTCCGGGTCAGGAAAGTCGACCTTTCTCTATGACATCCTGCACAAGAACGTCGCTGCGCGGCTTGCAAAGCGCGAAGCGCCGGTTACGCACGCTGCAAGCGTCACGGGCACCGAGTACATCGGCCGTACCGTGCTTATCGACCAGTCCGCTATCGGCCGCACGCCGCGCTCTAACCCGGCGACGTATACCGGCGCATTCACGCATATCCGCGACCTTTTTGCCGCGACGAGCGAAGCGCGCGCTCGCGGCTGGAAGCCCGGCCGCTTCTCCTTCAACGTCGCGGGCGGCCGCTGCGAAGCATGCCAGGGAAACGGCGTTATCGCGGTAGAGATGCACTTCCTTCCGACGGTGTACGTCACGTGCGACGTATGCAACGGCACGCGCTACATGCGTGAGACGCTCGAGGTGACCTACCGCGGCAAGAACATCCACGAAGTGCTGCAGATGACTATCGAAGAAGCGGAAGCGTTCTTCAAGGACATCCCTTCGATAAATGACCGCTTGGAGACCCTGAACGCTACCGGCCTCGACTATCTTACGCTCGGCCAGCCGGCGACGACCCTTTCCGGAGGCGAAGCGCAGCGGGTGAAGATCGCTTCGGAACTATACCGTCCGTCGACCATGAAGACGCTGTATCTCTTGGATGAGCCGACGGTCGGCCTTCACTACGATGACGTGCGCAAGCTCATCGAGATCCTGCAGGAGCTCGTGCGGCGCGGCAATACGGTCGTGGTCATCGAGCACAATCTCGACCTTATAAAGTCCGCAGACTATCTCATCGACTTCGGCCCGGAAGGCGGCGTCGGCGGAGGGAAGATCGTCGCGAAGGGTACGCCGGAAGAAGTGGCGGATACGGAAGGGTCGCACACGGGCGAGTACCTTGCGAAGCTCTTTACGAAAGCAAAGCGGCGCAAGAAGAAGCAGGCACAGGAGAAGAAATAAAGCCGGCTCAGGTCTAAAAAGAAGTACCGCCTCATTCAGTAGGCGGTACAGATGCCCGAAGACGGGCGCGGGTCAGACGACCCTCATATAGTCGCGAGGATTTCCCGACATGTGCGGGCCGTGGTCTGCGCGTTTTCCGTCGAAAAAGCTTGCCATGCGCATGTGGAACCGTTCCTTGCGGATGTGGTGAACGGTGCTCGTAAGCACGGCCCCGAAACCGGCGCCGAACCCGAGAAGCGCGATGGATTCGATACGCCCATCGATCGTCCCGAACACCGCCGCAACAGAAGCGAAAAGGATGAGATAGGGAATACGGTCCCCGATCTTACCCTTATGGTGGACGACCCGGCTCAGGTGCATTTCCTTGAGCATGTCGGAAGTCATAAAAAAGCTCATAAAGACCTCTCCTTTTATATCCTGGATATTTTATATATAATAAAGGAACAAACGTCAAGAACGAGCACTATGCAACGAAGCGACCTGAAGCACTACGATCTGCCGGACTGCCCGGGCGTGTACCTGTTCACCAAAGGGAAAGGACGCGGCAAGAAAATCCTTTACGTGGGGAAGGCGACCTCTCTGCGTGACCGTGTGCGCTCGTACTTCGACGACGACCTCATCTCTACGCGCGGGCCGCGCATCGTCGACATGGTGACGCAGGCTGACGGCCTCGACCACGAGACGGTTCCTACCGTGCTTGAGGCGCTCGTGCGGGAGGCGGCGCTCATCCGCAAATACCACCCGCCGGCGAACGCTATGGGAAAGGACGATAAGACGTTCCTGTATGCAGTCATCACCAAGGAGCGCATACCGCGCGTGATCGCCGAGCGCGGCAAAGATATAGACTTTGAAGAGAAGGAGATCATAGGTGCGCCGCCGACGTCCTTTACGCATGCATACGGGCCGTTTCCTTCTGGATACCAGCTGCGCGAAGCGCTCCGCCTCATTCGCAGGATCTTTCCGTTCTACGATACGCCGAAGCCTGTAGCGGCAGAAGGCAGAAGCGTGCAGGTACGGGGCGGAAACAAGCACTTGCAGGCGAATGTCGAATTCAATCGCCAGATAGGGCAGTATCCGCGGAATATGGACCGCACCGAGTATCTGCGCTCC
The DNA here is from genome assembly GCA_964404565.1 of uncultured Candidatus Saccharibacteria bacterium. GTDB lineage: Bacteria > Patescibacteriota > Minisyncoccia > Phycocordibacterales > Phycocordibacteraceae > C7867-001. Next base: position 2,676 of record CAYOKK010000011.1, on the reverse strand, counting down.
ATACGGAACGTATCGCTCTTTCTTTCTGGGCGCGTAAAGACGCTGCGCGCGACGCTTGAGCGGGATATGAAGCGGGCGGCGAAAGAAGAACGCTTCGAGGACGCCGCTACCCTGCGCTCGCAGCTCTTTGCGCTCGACCATGTGCAGGACGTCTCGCTCATTCGTGAAGAGCGAAGCGCGGGGCATTCTGAGGGTCCGCGCATAGAAGCCTATGACACCGCGCACATCGGCGGCACGAACGCTATCGGCGTTATGGTCGTCGTCGAGAACAGCCTTCCTCAGAAGAAGGACTACCGCACCTTCCGCATACGCGGGTACGGAGGAAAGTCTCTGAACGACGATATCGCATCGCTCAAAGAAATACTCTCGCGCCGCCTCGGCCATCCTGAATGGCCGCTCCCGCGGGTCTTCGTCGTAGATGGAGGAAAGACGCACAAGAAGGCCGCTGAAGAGGTGCTCAAGGAGGCAGGTATCGGCATTCCGGTCGTCGCCGTCGTAAAAGACGAACGGCATCGTCCGCGCGAGGTGATCGGAGGGCTGCGCGCAGGCATCACGGACGCCGATGCAGTGCTCGCCAACAGCGAGGCGCACCGCTTTTCCCTTTCTCGCCACCGGGCTGCGCGCACGCGGCAGATGCGGCAGGGCATTGATAAAAAGTAGAGCCTTCCTCTGCTATACTTCAGCCATATGCGCGGCACAGTAGTGGGAATACTGCGGGGCGGCCCTTCGGTTGAGCATGAAGCCTCTCTGCGCACGGGGCACGCCGTCATGAGCACGCTCCCGCGCGAGCGGTACACAGTGCGCGATATCTTCATCGACCGCGACGGCGTGTGGCACGAACGCGGAATCGCTGCCGACCCTGCTAAGGTGCTGTGCGGAATGGATGTCGCCATAAACGCGCTTCACGGCCGGTATGGCGAGGACGGCGAGGTGCAGAAGATACTCGAACGGTTCGGCACTCCGTACACGGGTTCCGATTCTTTCGCGTCCTTTGTCGCCATGCATAAGGTGCTTTCCAAGGAGAAAGCGCGTACGCACGGGATCGGCGTGCCGCGCTATGTGCTCATAGAGCGTCCTGAAGATGCTGCGCATGCGGTGCACGACGTCATCCGCACGTACCCGCAGCCAGTTATCGTGAAGCCGGTGCACTGGAAGACGGAAACAGGCACGCAGGCGCCGGCGGGGTACCAGCCGGTGCACCAGGCTGTGACAGGACTCTTCGCAGAAGGTGCCAGCGGCGCGCTCGTCGAGGAGCACGTGCGCGGCACGCGCGCTTCGGTCGGCGTGGTAGAGCAGATGCGCGGGGAAGAGCTGTACGCGCTTCCAGCTGTTGAGACTACGCCGCACGGACAGGACATCGCCCCTGGCCGCTTTCAGAAGGAGATCGCCATACAGCTTCAGGATATTGCGCGACTCATGCATCGGGAGCTCGGGCTGCGCCACTATTCGCGCTCTGACTTCATGGTATCGCCCAAAGGCATCTACTATCTCGGCACGCGTACGCTTCCTGCGCTTACCGCAGACTCCCGCATGCCCAAAGCGCTCGCCTCTGTAGGCATCAGTTTCGCCGACTTTGTTGACCACGTTATCGCTCTTGCGCTCGCAGGCGGGAGACGGTAAAGTCTAGAGGTTCTTCTCCGTATATACGGGCCGTTAGCTCAGTTGGTAGAGCACCTCTTTTGCAAAGAGGGGGTCGCAGGTTCGAATCCTGTACGGTCCACCAGTCACCGGATGCGTATGCGTCCGGTTTTCTGTTTGCTACAGTCTCTCTATGAAAATCCTCATTGTCTCTCCAGGGAAAGCGCATTCACCTGAGCTGCGCGATGCTATAGCTGAATATGAGATGCGGCTGCGCACCGCGCTCCCGATAGAGTGGGCGTTTCCTTCGGCAGGCACGAAGGAAAGCGAGGGGGAAGCGATCTTGAAGCTTATACGTCCTGACGACCTGGTAATGCTCTTAGACGAGAAGGGAAAGGAGGTCAGCAGTTCTGGCCTAGCCGAGCTTCTTGAAGCGTCGCTGAATGAAGGAACGAAGCGCATGGTATTCGTGATCGGCGGCGCGTTCGGCGTTGCAGAGAGCGTAAAGGAGCGTGCGAACCGCACTGTCCGGCTTTCTGCACTCGTATTCCCGCATATGCTCGTGCGGCTTATCCTCGTCGAGCAGCTGTATCGCGCATGGTCTATACGTACGGGCGGCAAATATCATCACGCATAACACACGGCATAGCAGAAGAATGGCAAAAGCCGCACCTGACGGTGCGGCTTTTGCGCTAGCTGGGTCGGAGTGCCGAGAATCGAACTCGAGTTATACGCACCCGAAGCGTACGTAATACCACTATACCACACTCCGTTCGTGCTCCGGGGCGGATTCGTTGGTGGGCGGTACAGGATTCGAACCTGTGACCTCACGCGTGTGAAGCGTGCGCTCTAACCACCTGAGCTAACCGCCCAGCACCTGAGTACGATAGCAAAGGTTCGGTGATTTCGCCATAACTTTACCGCCCCTGCCCGTAGTACTTCCTCAGCAGCTTCACATGCTCGGCGTACGTCTTCGAGCAATGGAACTGGCCATGCGAATCATGGAAATAGAAATAGCAGTCGGTCTTCTTCGGGTTGAGCGCGGCGAGTACGGCGGCGATGGACGGATTCGCGATAGGAGCAGGAGGCAGTCCAGCG
>CAYOKK010000010.1:0-24054 GCA_964404565.1 uncultured Candidatus Saccharibacteria bacterium | reverse complement strand
GTGAGCATGCGTCCGCGCGGAGAGCGTTCTATGAAATTGAGGCGCAAGAGAAAGGGCTCATAGACGTTCTCGACGGTGTCGGCGTCCTCATGCAGCGCGCTCGCGAGCGCGCGGATACCGGCTGGCCCGCCTTTGAAGGAGTCGCGCAGTACGGAAAGGTAGCGGCGGTCGTCCTTGGTGAGGCCGAGCTCGTCGATGCCGAAGAGACGGCAGGCTTCGTCGCAGAGTTCGGGGGTAAGGTGCTTTTCGTGCACCTGGGAGTAGTCGCGGACGCGCTTCAGGAGCGCGTTGGCGACGCGCGGCGTGGCGCGGGAACGGCTGGCGATACGGTCGACGACTTCCGCAGGCGCATCCACGCCCAACACGCGCGCGGAGCGCGCGACGATGGCGCGTACATCATCTTCGTTATAAAAATCAAGCTGGTACACGCCGCCGCCGAAGCGCGAGCGCAGAGGACCGGAAAGTTGCGCCACGCGCGTGGTCGCGCCCACGAGTGTGAATGGCGGCAGCGCGAGCTCGACCGTACGGGCAGACGGCCCTTTGCCGAGCACGATATCGAGAGACCCGTTTTCCAGGGCGGGGTAGAGAAGTTCTTCGATTTTCCTAGAAAGCTGATGGATCTCGTCTATGAAAAGTACGGTGCCCGGCTCAAGATTCGTGAGGATGGCGGCCAGATCGCCGGCACGCTCGATGGCGACGCCGGACGTCGCCTTGAGCGGGGCGCCGAGCGTGCCGGCCACGAGGTGCGCAAGCGTCGTCTTTCCCACACCGGGCGGCCCATAGAAAAGAACATGCTCCGGCATGTCGCCGCGCTTCTTCGCGGCCTCAAGCACCACCTGCACATTAGCCTTTACGTGCGCCTGGCCGACATATTCGTCCCAGATATCCGGACGCAACGCGCTGTCGAGCGCCTGGTCGCGCAGCCGCACCGCAGAATCAACGGCTCCAGAAGGGTTGCTCGGGGTACTTGACATAAAATTGTACTATGCTAGTATTGTATCACACCAGGGTTGGCCTGGCATGAACCTTCTCCGCAAGAGAAGTTTTTCTTTTGCCAGGGCGACCTCGTTCATTTTCTCGTACATACCACCCTCTAGGCAAAGCTTGACGGCTTTCGGGCATCTCCCCAAGGACATTCTGGTTCCGCACTCGATGCGGGGTGCTGGGATCATCCTCAGGCGCTTTGTCCACCTGCTCATTGAGCAGGCGTGCCTGGAGGGTAGTGTGTGTGAGACTCCATTTTCTTACGAGTTATCGAGTTAGAAAATGGGAAGTGCCCTCGTGGTGAGACACGGAAAACGGCGCATGCGCAGCATGCGCCGTTTTCCGTTTGCCTTGCGCGTGGTATGTTCCATCGTAGGACAGAAGGGAGAGGAATTATGCACGGAGTATCTGCAGCACCGGTACTGAAACTGCCGACCCGTCGTCGTCGGAACTCGTATTCTCTCGAGGAGGCGCGGGATGCTATCCGCGACATCGCCATGACTGCCGAATCGGAAGAGGAAGCGGTCGAGCGGCTCACCGAAGCCGGCTTCGACGGAGAAGCGGCGGATATCGAGGATATCGGCGACGGATACAAGCTGAGCGTCTGGGGGCCGCATGATGAAGTGATCCGCGTATAACAAATCGCGCCCAGCAGCCATATGACTGCTGGGCGCTCCTTTTTAGCGCTACGCGCCCGGCATATCCACCACGCGCAGCACCTCTTCGAGCGAGGTCTCGCCGCTGAGGGCTTTGGCGAGTCCGTCCTGCGCCATGGTGAGGAATCCTTGGCGGCGTACGTGCTTGGCGATCTCGCCCGCAGACGGATTCTCACGGAGGTAGGCGCCGAGCTCCTCGTCCATGAATATCGCCTCGTATACGCCGGTGCGGCCTTTATAACCGGTATCTTCGCTGGTCGCGTTCGCATGGGTCGTCCATACTTCATCAAAGGATGCTGGAACCAGCGAAGGGTCAGCACAGTCGGCAAACACTCGTTCGAAAAGCTTCTTTTCTTCGTCTGTCGTGGCGCGCTTCTGCTTCGTCTGGGGATCGAGCGTGCGGATGAGGCGCTGGGCCATGGCTACGCTCACCGCTGAGGCGAATGATTTAGGGTCCACTCCCAGGTCGACGAGGCGGGGGAAGGTGCCGGCAGCGTCGTTAGTGTGAAGGGTAGAGAAGACGAAATGTCCGGTGAGCGCCGCCTGTACCGCCACTTCCGCCACCTCTTCGTCGCGGATCTCGCCGACCATGATGATGTCCGGATCCTGGCGCAGCACGGAACGGAGCCCGGAGGCGAAGGTGTAGTCCTTACCGTTCACCTGGGTCTGTACGATGCCGTCTATGTGGTATTCGACCGGATCCTCGATGGTGATGATCTTTATCTCCGGCGTCTGTATCTCGCGCATGAAGGCATAGAGCGACGTCGTCTTTCCCGAACCGGTCGGGCCGGTGTTGAGGAGCATGCCCGTAGGGCGGCGAATCTCTTTCTCTAGCTGCGCGAGCAGCTTCGGATGTATGCCGAGCGTCTTGAACGAGCGCTCCGTAGTCTCAGGATCCAAGAGGCGCATCACGAACGACTCGCCGTAGCTGCCGGGGATGACGGAGGAACGCACTTCGAAATCTTTTTCGCCTTCGCGGATGGTGAAGCGTCCGTCCTGCGCCCGGTCCGTGATGTTGAGCTTGAGTTCGGAAAGCACCTTGAGGCGGGAATTGATGAGACGGTAGGCGTGCGCGTCGAAGAGAAAGGCGTCTGTGAGCACGCCATCCAGGCGGAATCGCATGCGTACGCCGTCCTCCTCAGGCTCGAAGTGGACGTCAGACGCGTTCAGGCGGATCGCGGCGTAGAGGATAGTCTCAAGCATGACGGACACCTTCGAAGGGTTCTTGCTCGCGACGAGTTCGGTAAGGCGCGCGCGCAATGCCGGAAGGGAAGCGGGAGTAGCGGCGCGTTCGGCGATAGTCTGATCGGAAATAGCGAGCACGCCTTCCTCGTCCTCGGTTGCGTGCGAAAGGTCAGCGTACCGTTCAAAGGCATGGTCGAGGCTCTTCTGAGACACGAGGAATTTTTCAACGATGTAGCCGTCATCGGCAAGCTGCTTCTCGAACCGAGAAAAAGAAGGATTGGAAGGTTCGCGCAGCGCTACGGAAAGATGCTTCCCGTTCTTGTCGAAGACAACAGCGTCAGCCGCGCGCGCGTCCTCTTCCGGAACGAGGCGCAGCGCGTCCATGTTCACCGGCACGAAGGTCAGGTCGGTATACCGGAAGCCGTACTTCTCAGAGAGGATGCGCACCAGATCCTCCTCTTCTTCAGCCCGTATGTGGGCGAGCTTCTCTTCTTCTTGTTCACGGTCGAAATCTGCAGGCATATACGTAAGGTGTAGAGGTATCATACCGTGCGCGAGGTGAGCTTGACAAAAGCTAAATTTGTGTATATTGTATAAGAAGCAACTTGTCACCCAGTCAGGGAGTTCGAGATGAAAAAGATTCTTCTGATCGCGGCTATGGCCGCGAGCCTCGCCGGCTGCGAGAGCGGCTACTATCCTGTCGGATCGTACGGGAATTACGGCGGCTACGGCGGACTCTGGGGTCCGACCGGCAACGCAACCAATCGCTGGAGCGAAGCCACCGACCCGGGCTACTGCCTGTCTCGCAACTACGCGGCCTGCAAGGCGGCCATTCGCGGCGGGTACTATGCCAGCTATGCCGGCATCCCCATCTATGCGGGCGGCGGCGGGTACTACGCTGTCGTCAACAGCGTCAAGGTGAATACTTGGCGCCGCGGCGGCAGGTGGTACAAGAACTGCGGGAACGATCCGGCAGTCCCGGTCGAACAGCCGTGCTACGAGCACCGGACCGCATACCCGGCCGGATACGCTCCTTCGCAGCAATCCGGCGGCTCCGCGCGACGGTAAGCCGCAGCTAGAACAGATACTTCACGGCCCCTGCGCATCTTGCGCCGGGGCCGTTTTCATTTCAGCAACCTGCAGCTTTGCTAGAATAGAGGGATGGACGGCGCAGGGACGAAAACGCTCGCAAATTTGGAGGAGCTGCAGGAAGAGGCGGCGGGCTTCGCCCGCCGCCTCGCGCCCGCCGCCAATCACGCCACCCTCGTGACCCTTTCCGGCGAACTGGGAGCAGGGAAGACCTCGTTCACCCAGGGCGCGGCGCGAGCGCTCGGCATCACTGACCCCATAACCAGCCCTACCTTCGTACTTGAGAAGGTGTATGAGCTTCCGCAAGCGGCAGCGTTCGCGCGGCTCGTGCATATAGATGCGTACCGGCTCGAAGGAGAGGATACGCTCGCGCCGCTCGGTTTCGAAGAGCTGTACGCCGACCCTGCGAATCTTGTCGTCCTCGAATGGCCGGAGCTCGTGAGCGCGCAGCTCCCGCAGGCCGACCACGCGCTCACGCTTTCTGTCGCAGGCGACGGCCGCGAACTTTCCTATGCCTAAAGCTCCCGCAAAAAAGAAAGAAGCAAAGAAGGGTTCTTCCAAGAAGCGCCTCGTGCTTCTAGATGCGCACGCGATCATCCATCGCGCATACCACGCGCTGCCAGACTTCCAGAGTCCTGCGGGAGAGCCGACCGGCGCGCTCTACGGCCTTTCCTCCATGCTCTTGAAGATCATCCAGGACCTTAAGCCTGACTATATCGCTGCCTGCTACGACCTCCCGAAGCCGACCCTGCGTCATGAAGCGCACGAGGGATATAAGGCGACGCGCGCGAAGATAGACGACGCGCTCGCCAAGCAGCTCGGCACGTCGCGCAGCGTCTTCGAGGCCTTTTCCATACCTATATACGACCGCGAAGGCTTCGAAGCGGACGACATTCTCGGCACGATCTGTCATCTCACCAAGGACGACGACAGTATAGAGATCGTCATCGCCTCCGGCGACATGGACACGCTCCAGCTGGTCGAGAAGTCCCGCGTAAAGGTATATACCCTGAAAAAAGGTCTCAACGATACCATCATGTACGACGCGAAGGCGGTCGAGGAGCGATACGGCTTCCCGCCAAGGCTCGTCCCGGACTATAAAGGCCTCCGCGGCGATCCGTCCGACAACATCATCGGCATACCGGGTATCGGCGAGAAGACTGCGACGACGCTGGTGCAGGAGTTCGGCACGATAGAGGAGCTGTATAAGAAGCTTAAGAAAAATCCAAAACAATTTGAAGAAAAGGGGATCAAGCCGCGCATCGTGAATCTTCTCACGGAGCACGAAGAAGACGCGGTCTTCTCGAAGATGCTCGCGACCATACGGCTGGATGCGCCTATCGCCTTCAAGCTGCCGGACGCAGTGTGGCAGGACGGGCAGGCATTGCCAGGCGTGCTCGCGCTCTTCGACGAGCTAGGATTCCGCACGTTGCGCGAGCGAGCGCGCGCAGTATTCGGCGCGAAGGATGCAGCCGCGGGGAAGGGAGACGGGCAAGGAAGCGAGGCCGGCGGGGAAAGCGAAGCTGGAGAAGCGGAAGAAATTCCCGAGGAAAGGCTCCAGGAAGCCCAGGTCATGACGTGGCTGCTCGCGAGCGACCTTACGAACCCGAGCCTCGAAGATATCCTCGCCTATACCAAGATGCCCACCTTTTCTGCCGCGTACGGCGAGCTCGAGAAGCGGCTCGCCATGACTGGTCGTCTCGACGAGGTATACGAGAATATTGAGAAGCCGCTCATACCGGTATTGCGCGAAATGGAACGGCACGGCGTGTGCGTCGACCGTGCGGCGCTCGAACGGCTCCAGGAAATGTATCGCGCCGAGCTGTCTGAGATAGAGAAACGGATCTTTGCTGCTGCCGGACGCGAATTCAACGTGAGCTCGCCCAAGCAGCTCGGCGATGTTCTCTTTGACGAGATGGAGCTTAAGGTGGCGGGAGCACGGAGCGGCGGCAAGAAGACCTCGACCGGCCAGCGCTCCACGAAAGAATCCGAGCTCGAGAAGCTCCGCGACGTGCACCCGATCATCGGCGATATCCTCGAATACCGGCAGGTACAGAAGCTCCTCGGTACCTATATAGAGAGCATTCCGAAACTGCTCGACACGGACGGCCGCCTGCATGCGCAGTTCCTGCAGGAAGGCACGGTGACCGGCCGCATGGCGAGCGCGAACCCGAACCTTCAGAATATCCCTATACGCAGCGAGCGCGGACGCGCTATCCGCGACGCATTCACGGCACCGAAAGGCTTTACGCTCTTGGCGCTCGATTACTCGCAGATAGAGCTGCGTCTCGCCGCTATTCTTTCCATGGACGAGAAGCTCATCGAGATCTTCAAGAGCGGGCGCGACGTGCACCAGGAAGTAGCGGCTGCCGTCTTCGATGTTCCGGCGGAAGAAGTAGACCGCGAGATGCGCCGCCGGGCGAAGATAATCAACTTCGGCATCCTGTACGGCATGGGCGTCAACGCGCTCAAGGCGCAGCTCGGCACGACGACCTCCGAAGCTCACCAGTTCTATGACGACTATTTCCGGACCTTCAAGACGCTTGCCGAATACCTGGAACGCACGAAAGGGACTGCGCGCCGGCAAGGGTTTACCGAAACGCTGTTCGGCCGCCGCCGCCAGTTCCCGGGCATGAAGTCGCCGCTTCCGTACGTGCGCGCGCAGGCCGAGCGCATGGCGATAAACGCGCCGATACAAGGCACGCAGGCGGATATCATAAAGCTGGCGATGGTGGAGATAACGCGGATGCTCGAGCGAGAGGACGCGGCAGAAGATGCGCACCTCATCCTCCAGGTGCACGATGAGCTCGTCTTTGAGATACGGGAAGGAAAGCTCGCTTCGCTCGCGCAAGAGATCCGCCGCATCATGGAAAGCGTCCTTCCAGAGTCAGAAACGAACGGCGTGCCGATATTGGCGAGCGCCAAGAGCGGCCCGGACTGGGGTCACCTGCAAGACCTATGATCTATCTTTTCACGGGATCAGATGTGAACCGCGTGCGCGCCAAGGCCTTCCAGTGGGTTTCTGCTGCGCGCGCCAAGGCGCCGGATGCGTTCTATGCGCGCCTCGGCGCAGACGACCTGAACGAGGCTGCGCTGCGCGAAGCGCTGACCGCGCAGGGACTCTTCTTCTCGAAGACGCTCGTCGTACTGGATGACCCGTTCGCACAAGCGGAAGGCGGCGCTGTGGTCATGGACCTTCTGCCGGAACTGAAAGAATCGCAGAATATCGTCGCCATTATCGCGCCGAAACTTCTTGCCGCGCGCGCAAAGAAGCTGGAAGCGGCTGCGGAGAAAACCTTCACCGTAGACGCTGCGGCAAAGCCTGCGCGCGGCTTCAACACCGCGCTCGTGAACGCGCTCGGCGCGAAGGATGGACAGGCGCTGTGGAAGGAGATCATAAAGGCGTACCGGCAAGGCGACGTGCCGGAGATGGTGCACGGCCTCTTGCACTGGAAGGCGCGCGACATGATGCAGAAGGGAAGCAGGGCATGGACGCCGAACGAAGCGCGCGCGCTGTCCCGCGACCTCATCCTGCTCCTCTCGGATTCCCGCGGCCGCGACCTCCCGCTCGGCCCTGCGCTCGAGCGCTTCGCGCTTTCGCTATAGAAGATCCCCGATACGATGCCGGAGCATGCCTCACGGGTATCCGCTAGGTGCGTCGGTGACTTTGTGCGCCCACCAGGGCTCGAACCTGGGACCGTCTCCTTAAAAGGGAGCTGCTCTACCAACTGAGCTATAGGCGCATTGATGCGTCGGTGATGCGACCTTGTTTTTATACCTTTAATACTGATATTGGTCTACCACTTTGCCGCTCGCGTCCAGCAGCGTAATGGTGTCGTCGCTCTCTGGCCAAAGGTCGTCGCGCCGCTCTAGATAGGCGAACCACTCATCGGAATACCAGTTGCGGAGGGTATCGGTTTCATCGTCGCGTTCGCCGCTCACGATGAGCGCCTTCTCTCCTGGCGAGAGCACGACTGCGCGCGAACTCCTGCTGCGGCCGTGCCGGCCTTCGGGAATGCGCAGCTGCGTGCCGGTCGACGCGCTCACGAGCTGCCATCCGGTGACGGTGACGTCTGCGCCGGCGCTCGAGCGGATGATGATGTATTCCTCGTCTTCGTCGCGCGATTGGGGCGTTCCGCCGGCGATATACACCTTGCCATGGAGCGGGGAAAGCGCGATCTCAAAGATATCAGGAGAATTCGCGCTGTTATTTCCGCCCCACGCTCCCCAGAAAGACGTGCCGTCATCGTAGCCGACCGAATCTACGCCGACGTCCGTGACCGGCGTTATATACGGCCCGGCGAAGGAGATAGGGTTGTTCGGGCCGCCGGAGTAGAACCAGAGTACGAAAAAGAATATGAGGATGCCAATAAAGAGGAACAGGTCGTTGTTCATGCGCTCATGATAGCAGCTTCTGGAGCTCCTCGGCGACGACCGTCGCATCGCTCCACGGCGTCTTCTTTCCGTTCGCCTGCATGATGTACGGGTCGGTGCCTTTTCCGGTGATGAGCACGGCGTCTCCCGGCCGGGCCAGTGTTAAGGCGGTACGGATCGCTTCGCGGCGGTCCATGATGATGCGCGGTGCGCGCTGCATGCCGCGCGCCATCTCCTCGACTATCTGCCGCGGATCCTCGTCATACGGATCCTCGTCGGTGAGGATGACCTCCGCGCACATTTCGTCGGCGATGCGTCCCATCTCCGGCCGCTTCCAGGTGTCTCGGCCGCCGCCCGTGTTTCCGAGCACGCAGATCTTGCGCTGTGGGTACGCGTCATACAGCGCCTGGAGCGAGTCGGGCGTATGCGCGTAGTCGACGATCGCATCGAATGGCTGCCCTTCGGTCACGTGCTCAGCGCGGCCTTTTATGTGCGTGAGCTTCTCGAGCGCCTTGGCAGATACCGCGACCGAGATGCCGAGGAATGCTGCTGCGTGCATCGCGGCGAGCGCGTTGCGCACGCTGAAGGCGCCCGGCTGCGGCAGGTCGACGCGCACGTCATCGAACGTGAACGAAGAGCCATGGCCGGCATACGAAAGATTCTCTGCTTGGCTGAGCGAGAAGGGGATAGAGCGCTCCACCGGAAGGGCGAGAAAGCGGCGTCCGTACTCGCTCTCGCTGTTCGCGACTATGGCGCGCGGCCGCTTGCGCGAGCGGGCCAGCGCGCGCCCGAGGCGGAATTTCGCCTGGAAATAGTTCTCCATCCCGCCGTGCGATTCCAGGTGCTCCTTCTCAAGATTCGTGAAGATGAGAACATCCAGCGAGAGGAACAGGTGGCGGTACTGGAGCGCCGATTCGCTCGTGAGCTCGATGACGGCATGGGTCGCGCCATCGCGCACCGCCTCGGCAAGGAGCTTCTGTATGAAGCCGCGGCCAGGAAGGGTCATCTTGAAAAGGTTCGGACGGGTCGTCTTTCCTGTCTTGAAATGAATAGTGCTCGAGACCGCTACCGTATGGCCTGCTTCCTCGAGGACGGCAGCCATCATCTCGGTCACGGACGACTTTCCCTTGGTGCCGGTGACGCCGATGACGGTGAGCTTGCGCGCAGGGAAGCCGTACCGGACTGCCGCCGCAAATGCCCACGCGACGTGGTAGGGGATGAGGAGCGCGCGGTACAGCCGGCGCGGAACGAATTTCTGAATGAGTGACTTGAGCGCGTTCATGGTCCTCCTGATCCGATCTAGCGCGAGCTGAGCGCGGCTTTCAGCCGCGCATCACGGCCGGAAACCGAAAGAGGGACGCGCGCGAGCGCCGTGCGCGCTTCGCGTTCCGTGTACCCGAGCGCGACAAGCGTATCAAGCACTTCGGAGTCGGTGTCGCCCTGCGTATCTGCCGTCGGGGTGATCTTCTCTGAAAGCTCGACCGCGATCTTCTCGGCAGCTTTCTTGCCGAGTCCGGCGACGCGGGTGAGATATGAAATGTCGCGGGCGGCGATGGCGTTCTGCAAAGATTCGCGCGGTGCGCGGGTGAGGATGGAAAGCGCGGTCTTGGGGCCGATGCCGGAGACGGTCAGCAGCTGCTCGAAGAAGGTACGGTCATCGCTCGTCGTGAAGCCGTACAGCTCGATGCCGTCCTGCTTCACGGCCATATAGGTGAGGAGCGTGACGTTCTGGCCGGCAAGCACCTCTGCAGCGTTCGGAAGGCACACGAAGACGCCCCAGCCTGCCACATCTACGACGCAGCCGGAAGGCTCGACAGAAAGGACGGTACCGGTCACTTGGCGGATCATGCCTCTATAGTACCAGGTGAATGAAAGAGCGGCAGCGCGCGTCCGCTTGCAGTTCGGGCGCGCGTGTCGTAGTATGCGGGGACATGGCAATCACCACCTCAGCAAAGAAGGCGCATCGCGCCTCGCTCAAGAAGCGCGTTTTCAATACGCGCCGCAAGCGCGCGCTCACCGACGCCACCAAGGCAGTAAAGAAGCAGATCGCAACGGATGCCGCTGCTGCGAAAGGATCCCTTTCCGAGGCGTACAAGGCTATCGATAAGGCGGCGAAGCGCGGAATTATCAAGAAGAACACCGCTTCTCGCAAGAAATCCCGCCTCGCGGCTGCAATAAACCGCGCTGCGGCGAAGTAAGCGCGCATCCGCAAGGACTTAAAAAGAACTCTAGAGGTACCTCTAGAGTTCTTTTTAACGAACGAGAACAGGAGAGCCTTACGGTGCGAATGTCAGGCTCTCTGCTATCGAGCTGATCAGATCCGCGTGCGCGCCATCTCCGCCCGTGCCGAGCGAGGGGCGAACGAAGAGCGCCGAGAAGTCAGAGCCCGCGATGCGCCCGCGCATGTCGAACGCGTACACCGGTCCGAACTCGGATTCCGTCTGGGTGTCAGTCGCGAAGTTTTGGTGCACGAGATGGAGCATGACCTTCTCTCCCTTGATTCCCGACGCCGTTACGAACGGTTCTGAAGAAGCGATGCGGTCGCACGATATCGACTCGTACGGCCCGTCCGCTGCGCAGAAGGTGCGTCCGCGCTCGAATACATATGCCTCGAAGCTGTGGTATCCGCCTTCGCCGCCGCTTTCCATCACATCGATCTCAGCGTACGGCACGATGCCCGTGCCCGAGCGTTCCCCTACGACGACGGCATTCGGCTGGTATTCCTCCAGCAGAAGAGACGCAGGATACGTAAAGGAATAGCTGTAGGCCGCGTTGTGATACGTTTCTTCATCGGCGTTCGTGGCGGCAGGAGCAGTTGTCGGGGTAGAGGTGGCGGCTGGTGCCGGCCCGGCCGGAACGGCCTGGTGGCGGGATAAGAGCCATATGGCGACTGCGCCGATGGCGAAGACAATAAGTATGACGATGCAGACAGTGAGAAGCTTTTTCATAGGACCATCCTACACCACCGATCGCGAGAGAGGCCAGTGAATTGCGAAATTGTGCTCTCGCCAGGAGTCGAACCTGGATTTCCTCCTTCGGAGGGAGACGTCCTATCCATTGAACGACGAGAGCGTCGCCTGCGACTATAGCACAACTGAAATCGGTGCTCTCGGTAAGCAGAGCTTTCCGACTCGCACTTCGCATGAAGTGAAAGCGCCGCATTGCTGCGGCGCTTTCACTTCTGCTCGGTGCTCTCGGTAGGAATCGAACCTACATTGCATCCTCCGCAAGGATGTGTCCTATCCATTGAACGACGAGAGCGTGGCTAGACTGTACCGTTCTTGAGCCGCGAACGCAAGATTGCGTTATATGCGCAGCATCGCAGCGATGCGGTCGAGCAGCGTCTCTTCGTGCATGCCCTCTGGCAGGTGATTTGATACGTAGAAATAGATCTCTTCAGGGTCGTAGTCGTTGATCGGAATGAGCAGGTGCGGCGCGAGCACATGGTTCGTCTTTATCGAAAGGGCAGGGGGAAGCGCAGGGTCGACATACTCGAGGATCGCGAAGTCGCGCATGTCTTCGTACAGGTAGAGCGTGGTATCGATGGCGATGCCGTTCTCGTATATGGAAAAGCGATGCGTCCTGCGGTGCTTCGCCGCCTGGAGCGCTATGGTCGCCGCGCCGGCGACGATGACGAGCGCTAAAAGTATGTTGCTGAAGAGAATGGCAGTCAGTACCGCCGCGAAGGTGATGATGCCGAGCGCCCAGTACCAGTCAGGGCCGTGCTCCTCGAACACGTACTCATGACCTTCCCAGACATATAAAGGATCACGCGCCATGGCGTAATGATAGCATCGCGCGTGCGCAAAATTCGCGCGGCGTACCGTTTCTCTGTGAACTCTAATTGCGGAGGAGGTGGGATTCGAACCCACGAGACCTTTCGATCTGACGGTTTTCAAGACCGTTCGTTTCGACCACTCACGCACTCCTCCCGTGCGCCTATTCAACTATGCCTGGCGCGATTCGGCAACCGGCGCCGCATCTTTCTGCTCTTCGGGCGAGGGAAGCGGATTGTTGAAGAGCGACTTCGTCCTTCCTTCCTGCTTGTCTCGACGGAAGGCGAGCAGGTAGATGATAGGGAGTATGCCCGCCGTGTTCACGATGAGCATGACGATAAACCACTTCTTCTGGTGGTTGCGCGCAGAGAACCAGAGCGCGACGCCTTTCCAGGCGAGGCTCCATACGGCGAGCGCGACGAAGAAGAGCGTTATGCCGCCGGTACCGAGCGCCGCCACGGCCGAATGGAAGGCTGAAGAGATTGAAGAGGTGTCCATGCGCACACGATACCATAGTGCGGTAGTATGGACGGATGAAATACATCGGCATCGACTACGGCACTAAGAAGACCGGCATCGCCCTTTCCGACGACGCCGGCACCATGGGATTCCCTCATAGCACGCGGCCGACGGATCCGCGCCTCCTGGACGATCTCGCGCTCCTTATAAAGGAGCAGGACGTGGGCGCCGCCGTCATCGGCGAGTCGCGGGATTTCGCAGGGCAGGATAATCCGGTAGCGCAGGAGGCGCGCGTCTTCGGAGAGAATCTCACTGCGCTCACGGGAATACCGGTGCATTTCGAGCCTGAGACCTTCACTACGCAGGCAGCGCGCCGCATGCCGGACGGATCACGCATGGAGGGTTCGCCCGACGTCGACGCATCCGCTGCCGCGCTCATCCTCTCGAGCTTCTTGGAGCGCGCTGTCGCGCCGAGCATAGAGCCTTCGCAGGAAATCGCTCCCGAAGAGCCGCGCATATCTATAGAAGACTTCGCCAAGGTAGAGGTGAAGGTCGGAACGGTCGTTTCTGCCGAGCGCGTCCCCGACACCGAGAAGCTCCTTCTTCTCATGGTGGATCTTGGGGAAACCGAGCCGCGTCAGATCGTCTCGGGCATCGCGGCGTACGCAGAGCCCGAGGCGCTCGTCGGACGGCAGCTCTCGTTCGTTACGAACCTCGCGCCGCGGAAGATCCGCGGCCTCGAGAGCAACGGCATGCTCTTTGCCGTAGGTGAGGGAGACACGTTCGCCTTCGTCGTACCGGATAGGGACGTGCCGCCGGGTACGGGCGCGCACTGATGCTTCTGCTCGCGCACTGCGCGATGCCGGCCGTAATCCAGACTGCGGACGATTGTCGCAAGCAGATGGCGTATACTGCATGCATATGAGTTCATTGTCTCGAATCGCGAAGCTCGAGTTCGCGCCTCCGGAATATCTCTCATTTCCCGCAGCGGGCATCGACGTTTCAGCGAGCGGCGTGAAGGTCGTGACGGTGAACGAAACGCTGCACGGCCTTGAGCTCGGCGCGTATGCTGAAGAGCGGCTTGCGCCGGGCACGGTGCAGAATAGCGAGATAACCGACCGACCTGCGATCGTTAGCGCGCTCCGTACGCTCGCGAAGAAGTTCGACGTAGCGCACGCGAACATAACGCTCCCGGAATCCCGCGGCTACCTTTTTGAGGCCACCGTGCCAGGGCGCACGCATGAGGAGTGGTGCACCGCTGTCGAAGCGCACCTCGATGAGTATGTGCCGCTCCCATCCCCTGAAGTCGCGTATGACATCGTGCCGCTCTCGGCGCAGGGCGACAGCATGCATGTGGTAGGGATAGGGTACGCGCGCCGCGTCGTCGAAGAGACGCTGCAGAATTTCAAGGATGCGGGAATCACCGTCCGCGCCATAGAGAGCGAAGTGTTCGCGATCCCTCGCGCGCTCTTCCCGAACGGCGATACTGAAACCGAGCTGATCATCGACATCGGCAAGACGACCACGAAGCTGCTCATCGCCACCGCCCGCATACCGCGCTTCGCCACGACGCTCGAGGTAGGCGGCCACGCGCTCACGCTTGCCGTACAGAAGCACTTCGGGGTGACCGAGGAAGAGGCGAAGCGCGTGAAGGCAGAGAAAGGGCTTGTGGTGGGCGGTGAGAACGATGAGTACCTCACGTCGATGCTCTCGACGGTTTCGGTCATCCGCGACGAGATCATCCGCCGTCTCGACTACTGGAACACCCGCGCCGGGTCGCTCGCCGCGCATGCGCCCGTCTCGCGCGCGGTGCTGGTGGGCGGAAACGCCACGCTCCGCGGGCTTCCTGAGTACCTGGGCGCGGCGCTCAAGATACCGGTCGAGCTGGGCGACGTATTCCGCAACTTCGCCTCGCGCGACGAGTGGCTGCCGCCGGTCGACTACACGGAATCTCTCGCGTACGGGACGGCCATAGGCCTCGTGCTGCGCGACCATCTACTATGAGCACCGTCCGCGACCAGCTTACGAACCTCCTGCCGCGTTCGGCCAAGCGCGCGCTGCGCCGCCAGTACTTCGTGCGCCTCGTCACAGTAGCGCTCGGACTCGGCGTATTCGTCATCGCCGTACATGCCGCGCTCTTGGTGCCTACGTACCTCTATGCGCACGCAGAGGCCGCGCGGCAACAAGCCGAGCTCGACCGTATCGCCGAATCGGTTTCTTCTGCTGAGGAGAAGGAGGTGAAGAACCGCATCGCTTCGGTACAGTCAGATATTGAATACCTCGGGCGCCTTTCAGCGCTCCCTACGGCGAGCGGCGCCATCCATGCCATACTGCTCGTGCCGCACGGAGGCATACGTCTCTCCGGCTTCACCTATGCTGGACCTGACGGAACGGCCGCGGCGGCGAAGATGACTGTTTCAGGAACCGCGAGTACGCGCGACGCGCTCCGGCAGTACGTGGATTCTCTCAGCAGTCTTCCGTACGTGTCGAGCGCGGACCTTCCTATCAGCGCGTACGCGAAAGACAGCGCGATCCCGTTTACCATAACCCTTACGGGCTCCTTGATGCCATGAAGATACGCACCTACGCACATGCCCTCATAGCGTTCGGCATATTCGTTGTCGCGCTTTCTCTGTACGCCGCGTGGTACGCGCAGGTAGGGAAGGAGTCTGCGGTAGCGGTGTCGCTGGCAGACAAGATCAATGCCAAGAAAGAGAGCCGCACCCGCACTCAAGAAGCCAAAGACGAGCTCGAACGCGCGCTTGAGGACGAAACGGCTGTAAAGAACTATTTCGTCGATACGGAGAATGTCGTCCCGTTCCTGGAGCGGCTGCAGGACACCGGCGCTCAGTTCGGCGCAGACGTAGAAGTGGAGTCGGTTTCCGCGAAGACGCAGAAAGAAACAGGGGAGCCGCATGACGCGCTCGAGCTCGCGCTGCGCATCACCGGCACCTTCGGCGCGGTCGAGCGCACGCTCGGCGCGATAGAGTACCAGCCGTACGATACGGTGATCACCCAGCTCTCGCTCAATACGTCTGCCGCTGGCGCAAGCAGCACGCCGCAGTGGGCTGCAACGCTTACGGCGCGCGTCGGCACCAAGGTGGGCGGCTCGGCTGCGGAAGCGCCGGCCTCTGCTACGCCTCCAATGGCCGCGACCTCTTCTGTCGCGACCTCGTCGTCAGATACTGCGCCTGTCGCGACGACCTCGGCCGATTCCGCCGTCCCAGAACAAGCGACTCAATAATAATGGTTATGAAACTCCTTCCCCCATCATTCACCAAAAAGACAACGGCGCTCTCCCGCAAGAGAGCGGCCGATCCGATGCGCGACTGGTTCATCCTGCTTGCGTTCACGGGCGTCCTGCTCGCCGCGAGCGTCGCGTGGAACCTCTGGCTCTTCTCGCGCGTGACGAACGGGAAGCAGGTCGGCAATGCGACTACGACTCCGGCGGTAGACATACGGCTCTCGCAGGTGAAGGCGCTCTTCGCCGAACGCGCGCAGGAACGCGAGAAGTACATGCACGAGTACCAGTTCGTTGACCCGTCGCGCTAAACGTGCGATACCTGCACCGAGACTCACTTCTGTTCTTACGTCGCCCCCATAGCTTAATGGATAAAGCAGGAGACTTCTAAGCTCTTGATCTTGGTTCGATTCCAGGTGGGGGCACCGATTCTATGAACTATCAGCATATGCCGCAGGTGTGGCGATGCGCGCGTTCTGGTATAGTGCAACCTGAAGCCCGGGTGGTGAAATTGGTAGACACGCTACGTTCAGGTCGTAGAGCTCGCAAGGGCGTGGAGGTTCAAGTCCTCTCCCGGGCACATGAAAACAGCACCTCTCGGTGCTGTTTTAGTTATCTGTCAGGACGGTTATGTTCCATCAGCTCTTCGAGCGTATACCAGTTCTCGAACGAGAGAATCATCTGCACGGAAGCCAGATGCCGGCCGGTCTTTCCTTGCATGCATGAATCTCGAGCGTACGTCTCGATACCGTTCAAAAGGTAGTGCGCGTGCGCGAGCCGTTCCTTCGAGGTAAGGGAGCCGAGCGTTCGGGAAGGGGACATACGCTTTCGCGGTATGCCGCGTTTCTCGAACTCTTTCCGGTACAGGGATGTCACCGATAGTACTTTCTCAGGCGCCATGTCGCGTCTCCTTCTGACAGCACCTTAGCACAGTCTGCGCCCTGCACGATTGGGTGCGCGATGAGGGACTTGAACCCCCGACCTTTCCGGTGTAAACGGACTGCTCTACCAACTGAGCTAATCGCGCGCATATGAACGATACCTCAGGCTGCTCGTTTTTGAAAGAGGGAAGCGGCCCGTTCCATACCGTTCTATGCTAAGGTACGCGCATGGAAATCCCCATCCTCTACGAAGACGCGGATGTCGTCGTGATCAACAAGCCTGCGGGCATCCGTACGCACCAGGACGGCCACTCCGACGAAGGCGCGGTGAGCGACTGGTTCGCGAAGGAGTATCCGGAGTCCCGCAACGTGGGCGAGCCGCAGACGCTTCCGGACGGCACGGTGATAGAGCGGCCCGGCATCGTGCATCGCCTCGACCGCGATACGTCGGGCGTACTCGCGCTCGCGAAGACGCCCGAAGCGCATGCGCTTCTCAAGGCTGCGTTCCAGGAACGTGAGATCCGCAAGACCTACTTGGCATTCGTGTACGGCGCGTTCAAGGATGAGAAGCGCGGCACCATAGACTTTCCCATCGGCCGCTCGCGCAGGGACTTCCGCTTGCGCTCGGCGCAGCCGAAAGCGAAGGGGCGGATGCGCGAGGCGGTTACGCATTGGGAAGTGGCGGGAGAGAGCGCTACGCACTCGCTCCTGCGCGTGGAGCCGCGCACCGGCCGCACCCATCAGATCCGCGTACACCTGAAGGCTATTCACCATCCGATCGTCTGCGATCCCTTGTATGCGCCGAACCACCCGTGCGATCTCGGCTTCTCGCGCATGGGCCTGCACGCATACCGTCTCGAATTCCCTCTCCCGAGCGGCGTCCGGAAGGAAGTAACCGCACCCCTCCCGCCTGAGTTCCAAGAAGCTGCTGAACGCCTCGGCTTCCGCGAAGGACACAAAGATTGACCGGACGCAGGCTTCCGGAGACGCGCAGAGCGTGCAGGCCCCGAGCGAGCACGTCGAAGGAAGCCTGCGGAGGTCAGCTCCTTTGCGTTCAGAAAACCCCTGTGGTACAGTTTCCTCCATCATGAACGCAGTAATCACTCCGGTTAGCACCCAGGAGCGCGCGAAGCTTGGCATACGCCCGGGCGACACCGTGCGCGTCCACCAGAAGATCGTCGAACGCGGCAAGTCCCGCACGCAGGCCTTCGAAGGCCTCGTTATCGCCGTGAAGCACGGCACGGAAGCCGGCGCCACCTTTACTGTCCGCGCGACCATGTCCGGCGTCGGCGTCGAGCGCATCTTCCCGCTCTACGCTCCTTTCATAGAAAAGATCGAGATCACCCGCCGCTCGAAGGTCCGCCGCGCGAAGCTTTACTTCATCCGTGAGAAGGTCGCCCGCCAGGTCCGCCGCCAGCTCCGCAACATGCGCATGGTGAACGTATCGACCGACGACTTCAAAGAGGAGGAAGCGCCAGAACAGGCTCCTGAGGAAACGGTCGAGGAGGTCCGCACCGAAGATCCTGCCCAGAAGCCCGACGGCCAGGATATGACGCCGGAAGAGGAAAAAGCAGATGCTCCTGAATCGCCGGAAGTGCAGGAGATCGAACCGGAAACTCCCGCAGCTGAGGAAACAGAGGAAGAAAAGAAAGAGGCATAGCCGAAGAAAGAGCGCGAAAGCGCTCTTTCTTTTTAGGGAAGCTTCACGTATAGTAGGCAAGTCTCAGCTTGAGACGAGATGCCCAGGTGGTGAAATTGGTATACACGCATCCTTGAGGTGGATGTGCCGCAAGGCGTGGAGGTTCAAGTCCTCTCCTGGGCACCGATAGAGAGGTGGAAAAAGAAAAGGGGCCGCGTCGCAAGACGCGGCCCCGTGCCGTCAGTGGTGGTGATGAGCGTGTTCCTTCCCGTGCCAGAGGCCGTAGAGCTGCCAGGCGACCACCGGAACGATCAGCAGCGATACTGCAGGGTCGATCCAGGGAACGAGAGTCACGGCAGTAAGTATGCCGCCTACGATCACCAAGCCGTTCATCCATATGTCCACGATGATGTGGCTCAGGGATGCGTGATGGTGCGCATCCTTATGGTTTTCCGGCGCAGTATCCCGCACCCAGTGCTGCAGCAGGTTCGCAATAAGGCCGAATCCTGCCACGACACCCACGGCGTAGCCGTCGGCAAGCTCAGGATGCTGCAGCCTATCGATGGCTCCCCAGAGTACGGGCACGATGCAGAGTCCGAGCGACCAGATGATGATCTGCTTCGCCCAGTGCTCCACGAACGCGACCGTGCCGGCCCAGCGGCGCACCAGCGTGAGCAGCAGCATGGTCAGGATCGCCGCGCTGTCGGTCGCGGTATGGAGCGCGTCCGTAAGAAGGGACGAGCTGTGGCCGATATGGCCGACCACCACCTCGAGCAGGCAGAATGGGATAAAAAGGAAGAAAACAATAGTCCATCGCGTGGTCTCGCTTTGGCGGCGAAGCCACGATGTGGCTCCCGGAGCGTGCCGGGAAATCCAACGGGTCATAAGGCACCTCCGAAGGGTCTGATGTGTGTCCGGCGACATTCTGCCACAAATCACCGCCTGATGCTACAGTGTCCTCATGCTGTATACCGGAAAAGGCGATGGCGGGACCACGAAGGCGTTCGATACGGCGTCGGGCGTGCGTATCTCAAAAGCCTCTGAATTGCCGGAAGCGCTCGGCACGCTCGACGAGCTGAATTCGTTCGTCGGGCTCGCGAAGGTGCGCGCAGCGCGCGAGGACGACCCGCGCGTGCCGCTCGGCTCCCGCACGCGGCCGGTATCCGCCATTCTCGCCGACGTCCAGGAGACGCTTTTCATCGTGCAGGCGGAAGTCGCGGGTTCTGCCAAGAAGGTAGGGAAGGCGAAGGTGGCCGGCATCGAGCGCATCATCAATACGCTCGAAGAGCTCATGCCGCCTATAACCACCTTCACGGTCGCCGGCGGCACGGAGCTTTCCGCGACGCTCGACGTGACGCGTACCCTGGCGCGCCGTGCCGAGCGGCGGGTCATCGGTGTCAGTGAGCAGGGCATCCGGAAGGTGTCCCCGAACACGAAAGCGTACCTGAACCGTCTTTCTTCGCTCTTGTTCGCGCTCGCGCGGTATGCCAACGAGAGCGCGGGCATTTCCCGGCAGTCGCCGAAGTATAAATAAGGCGTATTCTGTGGTATAACGCGTGATATCCACGCGGATAAAGCATGGCGGCCTTAGCTCAGTTGGTAGAGCATCGGTTTGTGGTACCGACGGTCGTGGGTTCGAGCCCCACAGGTCGCCCCATCATATGAAATCTTTCTTCGACGAATTCAAGAAGTTCATCATGCGCGGCAACGTCATCGACCTGGCGGTCGGTGTCGTCATAGGTACCGCGTTCAACAACATCACGAACTCCCTCGTCACGAACATCATTACGCCGCCGCTCGGGCTCTTGCTCGGGCGTATCAACTTCAAGGAGCTTGCGCTCAATCTCGGCGGCGACGTGAACATCCAGTACGGCCTCTTCATCCAGGCGGTCATCAGCTTCCTCATTACCGCGCTCGTGCTCTTCCTCATCGTTAAGTTCATCAATCATCTCGAGAAGATCTCAAAGAATGATCCGCCGCCAGAACCGCCGCCACCGCCTGCAAAGAGTCCGGAACTCGTAGTTCTTGAAGAGATACGGGACTCTCTCAAAAATGAAAACTGAAATGAAAAACGCCTTCCTCTGGGTCGTCCTCCTTGCCATACTGGGCATCGTCGGCTTCATGTACCGCGCCGCCTTGGAAGCTCCCAAGCACGCGACCAACAGCCAGGGAACCGTGTGCGCGCAGGATGCGCACGTGTGTCCTGACGGAACCTCGGTGGGGCGCGTCGCGCCGTCGTGCGAATTCGCCGCCTGCCCATCGCCGAACGTTACGCTCCCGGCGGTCGGCATCGCCTTCGCGCTCCCGGCCGGCTTCGTAGCGGACGTTCCAGGAAACGACCCTTCAGCCGTCGCTTCCTTCAAGAAAACCGCGCTCGCCGCAAGCAGCACGCAGAACGACCGCATCGTGGTAAGCCGTTATGCAATTCCGGAAGGCGAGGATGCTAATGCGGTGATGCTTTCTCATACGACGCTCGGCGCATCTGGCATGTCGCCGGACTCCATGCAGGACTTCACGCCGGTCATCATAAGCGGCCGTACGTACCAGACCATCACCACTGAACGCTTTGAGGGCCAGGTGCAGGTGACCTACTACCTGCCGCGCGAGAGCGATGTGCTGCGCTTCGACGCCTTTGCATACGGCGTAAGCGAGTGGAACGATCCCGCGCTGCAAATCCGCTCGCTTTCAGCGGTTTCAGCCCTTGAATCGCTCCTCTCTACACTCCAGGAAGACGGAGAGAGCGCCTAAAAGCAAGGAGAGAACAGGGAAGCTTGTAAGAAGGGTGCTAGAATAGCGTCATCATTATTGATAACCGCCCTTATCTATATCTGACGTATGACCGAAGAAACCCGTAAAACAATTGTTGAGGCGAGCCGTCCGGTGCGCATCGCTGTCTGTGTCGCGCTCGGCGTGCTTGCTCTGTTCTTGCTTATAAAGACATTCGACGTGATGGCTCGCTTCGGCGACGGAGAAAACCCGATGGTGAACACCATCACCGTTACCGGTACCGGGACCAGCACCACGACGCCGGACATCGCGCACGTCACCTTCACCGTCCAGGAGCGTGCAAGCACCGTGAATGCGGCGCAGGACTCAGCTACGAAGCGCGCGAACGATGCCATCGCGGCCATGAGCGGCTTCGGCGTGGATGATGAAGACGTAAAGACGCTCTCATACAACGTCTCGCCGCAGTATGAATCTTCATTCGCTCCCTGCTATGGCGGGATCTGCCCGCCGAACAGC
Source organism: uncultured Candidatus Saccharibacteria bacterium (assembly GCA_964404565.1). Lineage (GTDB taxonomy): Bacteria > Patescibacteriota > Minisyncoccia > Phycocordibacterales > Phycocordibacteraceae > C7867-001. The sequence goes on along the minus strand of CAYOKK010000010.1, from coordinate 2,527 downwards.
TCGAACACGATAGTCGGCTACCAGGTGACGCAGACTATCCAGGTCACCATCCGCGACCTCGACAAGACCGGCGACATTCTCTCGAAACTCGGAGGCCTCGGCGTTCAGAACGTTTCTGGCCCGGACTTCGCTGTCGATGATGACGAAGGGGTGATGAGCGAAGCGCGCGCCGAAGCAATCAGGAACGCTCGCGAGAAGGCCGAACAGCTCGCTAAGGAACTCGGCGTCTCGCTCGGCGACGTAGTCAGCTACTACGACCAGTCGGGTCCGATGCCGCGCGAAGCATACGACAGCGCCGGCCTGTCCGTGAGCGCCGTCGCGCCGGCTCCGATGCTGCCGACCGGAACGGACGAGCGCACGGTAACGGTGAGCGTGACCTACGAGATCGATTAAAGGCCGCTCGCATAAGAAGAAAACCGCGTATCGGGGAACCCGATACGCGGTTTTTCGCTGCACCGCCTGAATCAAAGAGCCAGCGATTCGTCCCGCAAGCTCATCTCGGTGAGTACGCGGGAAAGGAGCCGAAGTATCTCTTCGCGCTGCCTCGATCCGCCGAAGCTGAACGGCAGGAGCCGGCTGGCTATCCGGTACATGTTCCAGTACTCGTCGAAAAAGAAGTGGAGCGAGGCGATCATTTCCGCCGCCTCGTCTTCGCCGAACCAGTCCATGAGCCGTTCGCGCGTACCGGTCGGGTCGGCAGGATTGCGCGCCCGTTCAAAGATATGCAAGAACTGCAGTATGCCGTTCTTTGCGGTTTCGGGCGGGGGTTCCCGGCGGCCGATCGCCTGGATTATGTCCCGAAGCGTGCTCTGTTCGTCGTGCGTATTCACGTCTTCTTGCCCATAGGTTTGTAGTACCATCGCTGCCTCCTCTTGAACGGTTCACTCTCCTGATCCGTGCTAACCATACGCCTTTGCGCATGAACTTTCCAGTATGGGGATTAGACGGCCCGTACAGCAGGGTATACTCACCCTATGAGCGTGCTTACGCGGTTCCGCATCATCGAGAATAAAGAGAAAAAGCAGGCGACGCGCTTCTTGGTCGAGCATGCGACGCCGGACTTCGACTTTTTCTTCATGATCTCGCTCTCTGTGGTCGTGGCCTGCTTCGGCCTCATGGACGGCAGCGAGACGATCGTGATCGGCAGCATGCTCATCGCGCCGCTGCTGTATCCGGTGCTGAGCGTCTCGATGGGGCTCGCGACCGGCGACTTCCTCCTTCTGCGCCGCTCGCTCGGTACGCTCGCGAATGCGACGGCTCTCTCGGTTCTCGTCGGCTTCGTCGCCGGGCTCTTCGGCCTGGGGAAGGGGTTGGCGGATGCGCTTACCCCGGAGATCGTGCTGCGCACTGAGCCGACGCTCATCTCGCTCGGCGTTGCGGTCGCCTCCGGCCTTGCCGTCTCGTACGCGCTCATGCGCCCCCGCCTTTCCGAGACGCTCGCCGGCATAGCTATCTCCGTTTCGCTCATCCCGCCGCTCGCCGTCGTCGGGCTAGGGCTCGCATGGCTGAACATCCCTGTCGCGCTCGGCGCCTTGGCGGTATTCCTGCTCAACATCGCCGGCATCATCGCCACCGCGCTGATCGTCTTTTCTCTCATGGGACTCGAGGGCATGGAGCGCGAGGTCGAGCACACTCTTCACGACGAGGATGAGCGCCTGCGCAGGGAAGAGGTGAAGATAGCCGAGGCGGACAAGGAAATAGCCGCTCCCTAGGCGGATTTTGACAGTACCGGACTTTGTAGTATCATGGACGCACCGACCCCCGCAGGGGTTTTTTAATTGGGGCGCTAACGCTTTCGGTATGACTTCACTCGCTACCTATCTCAGGAATGTGCGCGCAGAGCTCGACCACGTGGTGTGGCCGCGCCCGCGCACGGCGCTCATCCATGTCGCGCTCATCGTGCTCGTGACCATCGTCGCCGCGCTCATCATAAGCGGCCTCGACTACGTATTCAGCCACGCTCTTGAGCGCTACCTCGAGGCGCGCTAATCCCGGCACGCCCCATTTACACCCCTAGCACTACTTTTACCTATGGAACTTCGCACTACGCCAGAATTCAACGAGGAAGCAGCGAGCGACGAGCCGCGCTGGTACACCATCCACACCTACGCCGGCTATGAGAACGCCGTCGAGCGGAACCTCAAGCAGCGCATCGAATCGCTCGGCATGGAGAACAAGATCTTCGAAGTCGTCGTCCCGACGGAAAAGAAGATCCGCGTGAAGGGAGGCAAGCGCGTAACGGAAGAGGAGAAGATCTATCCGGGCTACATCCTCGTGCGCATGGTCGTAGACGAGGATTCCTGGTTCGTCGTACGCAATACCCCGCGCGTAACCGGCTTCGTCGGCTCCGGCGTCACCCCGGTCCCTATGGACCAGGCAGAGGTGGACACGCTCATGAAGCGCATGAATGCCGACGCGCCGAAGCACCGCATCGATTTCATGAAAGATGACCCGATCGTGATCGTCGACGGCCCGTTCAAGGACCTGGAAGGCAAGATCGGCGAGATCGACGAGGAGCGCGGCAAGG